>JAGBOC010000013.1 GCA_017634065.1 Lachnospiraceae bacterium
CTTATTTCAAAAAATTGGTAATAGGCTGGGAATACTTAAGTGAGATAAGAGTGTTGATAAAATGTGCGTTTATGGTATAATGATTTTAGCAAAGCATTTCAATGTAAAATATCTATTACATCATAAAGGTGAAAATTAACGGAAGGAGTTATTAGCATTAGCTAATTAGTATTATGAGTAAAAAAATTGTTATTGTATCAACGACACCAAGGAAAAATGGAAACAGTGAGATTTTAGCAACAGAGTTTATGAAAGGTGCAAAAGATGCTGGGAATGATGTGGAGATGATAAAGGTTAGAGAGATGGATCTAAAGTTTTGCAGGGGTTGCTTTGCTTGTCAAAAGACAAAAAAATGTGTCATAAAAGATGATTTTAATGCAAAAATGTTAAAAACACTTTGTGAAGCAGATGTATTGGTATTTGCTACACCAGTTTATTATTATGCAATATCTGGACAACTCAAAACGTTTATTGATAGAATGAATCCATTATATTCAGTAAAGCAAAAAACACATGATATCTATCTTATCGCTACATCAGCAGAAAATGAAACAAGGACTTTTAAAGGTGTAAAAGAAGATATAAAAGGTTATATAGATTGTTATGACGACAAGAATTTGAAAGGCACACTTTTTGCAGGAGGGGTAAACGACATAAACGAAGTAAAGTCGCATAAAAATTATATGAAGAAAGCTTATGAGATGGGAAAGAAAATAAAGTAAAAAAATGCCACCTAATGGTGGCTTTTTTATATAAAAAACTAGAAATGTCTCTTGATGATATTAATAGAATAATTAAGGCAACTAGAAAGGAGAAAAACTTATAGTGAATAGATTTCTAGTTGTATTTGATACTAATGTTCTAGTGCCTGCACTTTTAGCAAAAAAATAATGCATTTTCATATTTTATTGGTCTAGTATTAATGAAAACTCAGTTTTCGGAAAAGTATTTATAAACAAAAAGATTTTAGGTGAGTTTTCAGCCCTGCAAAACCATATAGATGCAAGTTCCGCAAATGATGCTAATAAGAGAGTTTCTTGTTTTTAGTTGAAGCAAGATGACAATTATACTTGCTATTATTTCTTTAGTAGCGAATGGGTAAGTGGTAAAACTTATGTCTTTAAGACAGTATACTACAAGCATACCGATGATTGCTGTAGGAAGGACTTTGTCAAGATATAAGACAAAAGAAGGAACCTTTTTATTAAATATTATAAATGGTAAAAACCTCGTAAGAGTAGTTACAGAAGCCATAATAATTATGAGAGTTATGTTATGCATTTTGAGCCTCCGTATTTACCTTATAGATGGAAAGAATGAGTGTTATAAGAATCATAGATGGTATCAAGAAGTTTTCTTTACCAAAGATAATTAGACAAATGATGGTACTAACTATACCAGTGATAGCAGGGATATGATTTTTATGTGTTAGCCACTGCTCCGTGTAGGTTGCTATGAAGAGTGCTGTCATAGAAAACTCGATACCCTTTGTAGAAAAAGGTAAAAGATTACTTACGACATTTCCTATGATACTTCCAGTGACCCAGTATATATGGTTTAGAAGCGTGACAAAAAAGCAAAATGAGTTTTTATCTATATCATCCTGCAAATTAATATCGCAGAGTAATGAGTAAGTTTCATCTGTAAGTCCGAAAATCAGATATGGCTTAAATGGATAAGCATCTTTATATTTACCAATCATAGAGATGCTATAAAAGATGTGTCGTGCATTTACCATCAAAAAGTATTTTTCCACTCCAAGGGGTATAAAGCCCTGATAAAAGTTTTGAAATTGTTGACTTGCCTGAACCAGAGCCACCGACGATAGCGATTTTTTGCCCTGCTCTATTTTTAGTGAGAAGTTTTTTATAAGAGGTTTTTCGAGAGCAGAATATCCAAATGTTACATTTTTAATTTCTATGTTACCTTTGATTTTTTCATATTTGTGAGTCTTGCTATGAGTTGAAATTATTTGGTTGACTACAACATTAACCATTACAGAAAATATGCCTATAAGAGAAAGCATAATACTATACTTAAGCATAAGTATCAAGTATATAAGCATAAGGAAAATGTTTATAACTGTTGGTGCAAGTGCATCTACAAAAACTTCTGCTATACTTTCGTTTTCTTTTTTTCTTATCGCTATATCCTCTGCCTGTCTTGCAGAAAAAAAGTTGATAGGGAGATTTACCGTATGCCACATATAGGCTACATTATATTATCTGCATTGGAGCCATCTCTTGATACTCCACAGTCAAGCCTTATTTTCTCAAGAGGCAACCATTTCCTATAGTATGCAAGTATCATAGCAAGTGCAGCAGCACCACACTCTAAAAACTCCATTTGCAAGATGACAGGGACTTTTGCAACTTTATATTTTTTATTAGATATAAAACTCATCTATATGTGTATCCTTAATTAGTGATATTGGTGTAATGTAAGAACTACTTACGCTTCCTTTTTCATCTATCACTTCATCTTTAATTTTATAAAAGTTGGCCCAAGCAACAAATGCTATAAGAAGCATAAATATTGCTAGAAGTACAACCCAAAGTTTTATGCTGGTTACTTTTAGATAGTCATCTATTGCTTCAGGTGATGATAAATGTTCTAAATTATGTTTTCTAAAAATATTATCTGCCAAGATTTTGTCCTCTCTACTAAATACTTTTTTAACTTATATATTCTTATTAAGTAAATGTTTATTAAAGTTATTATATCATTTTATATTTTCTTTGTATATAAAAATACCGGAAGTAATTCCGGTATTTTTATGTAATTACTTATCAATTGTTTTTAACTATGGGCAAGTAGTATCTTTTGGTTTTCCGCTCTTGTTAGATTTCAAGCATTTGCAGATGATTTAACAAGAGATAAGCTTTTTACCATTCCACCTGATGCTTTTTTTAATTTAGAAGAAGTAACTTATTTTGTTGTTTTCTTTGCAGTTGTCTTCTTTGTTGCTTTCTTTGCAGTTGTTTTCTTTGTTGCAGGTTTTTTCTTTGCTACTACCATTTTCTTTACCTCCAAATTATTTTTATAATAATTATATCTATTTACTAATATTATTATAGGTTATTTTTTATTATTTATCAATAAAAACTTTATAAAGATGACGTTCACAGTTTTTTCAAAGATATTTCCGTTTTTTTTAACAATAGTTTTTTATAATGTTTTCATAGATTAAAGAACTTATGAAAGGAGTTATCTATGAAAAATAAAATTATAGCTATGACTTTGGTTTCAATGTTAGCAGTTAATTCTCTTACTATTAATTCATTTGCAGAAACAACTGCTACTCTAAATAGTCAAAATAATGAAATGAAGGGGATGCCAGAAAAACCTAAAAATGAGATATTTGGGAAAATTACTGCCATATCTCAAACTTCGGTCACCATATCTGTTGCAGAGATGAAGCAACCAGAAAATATAGGTAATGGTTTTGCTAGTGGTAACCTAAAAGAGATGCCACAAGATGGCTTTGGTGCAAATCCTCCTGAAAAGCCACAAGATGGTTTTGGTGGGAACCCACCTGACAAACCACAAGATGGCTTTGGTGGGAACCCACCAGAGATGCCACAAAATGCTAATGGTCAAAATAATATCTCAGAGAGAAAAGAGTTGACAGAAGCGGAAATCGCAGAGATGAAGAAGAAATTCGAAGAAAATGTGACATTAACTGGCGAGACAAAGACTATTGATATTTCAAATGCAAGTTTTAATGATTTCGGTAGAGGCAAAAGGCCTGAAAAGGGTCAAAATGGTGTAAATGCAGTAGAAAATAATTCAAGCAAAGTTGAGAAAACTTATAAAGATTATAATGTTGGCGACTACATTGTTATAGAACTTACAGCAGAGAACTCAACTACTGCAAAATCTGTTAGCGATGCTACTATGATGAGAGGTATGAGACCTCAAAGAATGGATTCAAAATCTACAAATGAATAATAATCATTAGATAGATAATTTTCATGTTTCCTCCAAAAATAAAACAAAGACCCTTGAGTAATTCAAGGGTTTTTGTTTTGTTTCTTTATCTTGATACAACTTTTTAATAGTGCTATAATTCTATATTATTTATGTTATTATGGAAGTAAATAATTATGGAAGAAAAAAAGAATAATGTATCAAAGTTTTTTTTGTATGTAGTTATTGCTAATTATGCTGTAGAGGGACTTGCAGAGACATTACCAGGAGTAACTTGGCCAAAAATTGCAAATGATTTGGGCTTTAAGATAGGTCTTATAAGTGTCTTAACAACTATAAGCTATATTGGAGCGGGATTATCAAGTATAGTTTTCACAAAAATTAGACGACTTATAGGAACAAATTACTCGTTAGTCACTACAAAAATATTGTTTTTTATAGGGCTATATTTATATGCATTTTCAGAGTCTTTTGCTACCATAGGAAGTGCGATGTTCATTATAGGTGTAGCTATAGGTGCTGAAGAAGTAAATGTCGATAGTTATGTTATAAAGGCTTATGATGCAAGTTGGGAGTCGATTGTCCACGCATTTGGATTTATTGGACCAATCGCAGTAACGCTATTTTTTAGTACTTTTTTACGATTTATACCATCATACAAATACATATATGTTTTTGTAATGATTATTTTGTTTTTGCTTATTGTTGTATTGCTTTTAGGTAAGAGACACTGGTTAAAGAGAAAGCTTAATCTAAGTGAGGACATAATTTCTAGGCACTCTGTTTCTGATGAAGAAAAACACCTGAAAATATCGTTTTTTGAGCTCATTAGGAAGAAAAATGTATTAAAGGCTTTTATGTGCTTTTTTCTTGCAAATGGGGTATCAAGACTACTTACTGTTTGTCTAAACTCTATTATAGTAAGCCAAAAAAATATGCCCATCTCTCTTTCTGCTCTTGCAACTGCTTTATATTTTGGAGCAGTATTTTTTGGAAGAATGATTTTAGGTGGTATAGTAAAGAAAGTTAGTATAAAAACTATTATAAGAATCAGTGCGGTTATGAGTATAGTGGCTTTTCTTCTATTTTATATAGACATTAATAATGAGATATTTGTCTGTTTTCTTGCGACATTAATTGGCTTTGCAACAGCATCATTTATTCCATTTGTTGCATTTGATATGAAGAACTGTTTTGATATAAGTATTTTATCAACCATTTTGGGATATGGAGAAATGATGGGTCTTTTTGGTGTAAGTGCTATCTCGGCAATTATGGCTATAGTAACAAGTTTCTTTTCTGTAAAGGCAACACAGATTGTTTTAATAGTTTTAACTGTTTTGTTTGTAATAGTTCATGGGAGCTTAAAGAAAATAAATTATGAAGAGAAATGATTTAGATGTTTTGGGACATGCAGGATATAGAAGCTGTGCTCGGAAAAAGAGATATAAAACTGAAAAAGAAGTAAAGGCAAAGGCAAAAGAATATAGAATGAGTTTTTATTATTGTGATATTTGTAAGGGGTATCATCTGACGAGTAAGAAGTAAGTGCAGTGTTGGTTTTATGCATAGAGCATTCGGTTTTTACTTTAGTTTCTCGCTTTGTTTTAATATTTGTTTATAAATAAAAACAGGATATTTAGTTTTTATTTTAGATATTGTCACTTGCCATTATATATAGAAGTTTTTTGATAATAAATTAAGTTATAATGATATTATAGATAAAGTTTATTTTTTAAATTCTATATATGTAACAGTTTTACAGTGTATTCTTTTCGGTTAAGTATAAAAGTGTCATGACGCGTTTTGGTAACGCGTTTTGTTATATGAACTACGATGAGTTTAAAAATAGCATAGTCTCAAAGTTTTCATCAATGCTTGCAATGGATTTATCTGATGCGAAGTGCAACATTTTTTTTGATTATATGAACTTTCTTATCGAGAAAAATAAAGTGATGAATCTTACTGCCATAGATGAGCCGGAAGAAATAATTGTAAAACACTTTGTAGACTCTGCAGGGCCACTAAAAATATTTGGTAGAGATTATTTTATCGGAAAGAAAATTGCAGATGTTGGAACTGGTGCTGGATTTCCAGGACTTCCTCTTGCTATCTTGTGTGATGATGCGAAGTTTGTCTTAAATGATTCTTTGGGAAAGAGAATTAAGTTTATCAATGAGTTTTTAGATAGAGAAAAGGAAGTAAAGAATGTCGAAACGTTAAATGCTAGGGCTGAAGATTTTGGACAAGATGTTTTATATAGAGAAAAGTTTGACATTGTGGTTTCAAGGGCAGTTTCGAGAACAGCTATTCTTGCAGAGTATACTCTCCCACTACTCAAAGTTTGTGGCAAACTATTTTTATATAAAATGAATGACTGCGATGAAGAAATTGCAGAGGCAAAAAAGGCAATTGAAACTCTTGGTGGAAAGTTTCACGTGAAACATTCGTATGTATTAGTTGAGTCTGAACCACAAAGGTGCATAGTTGAAATTGAAAAGATTAAGAACACACCGAAACAATTTCCAAGAAAGCCAGGAACCCCAGCAAAGGCACCGCTGAAGTAGAGCGATAGCAAAGAACGAATAAAAGTAAGAGAAAGCAAGTATACTGGCAAAATGGCTTAAAATGTTGATGCGAGGCAAGTAAGAAAGATATAAAATATAATGTATGAAATTAATAAATAAAGTATGAATGAGTGAAAAATATCTGCAAAAGCTGAAGTCAAATTGCAAATATAAATTAGATAGTAAAATATACAGCAGAAACTAAACTCATACTCAAAAGTGGTACAAATTAAACCTAAAAAGCAAAATCAGATAAAATATATTAGATCTGATAAGAATTATTTGCTCAAACAATTAATTCGCAAAACTAGTTTTCGTTTATGCTATAACACGGCAATGTTTAAATGTTCAACTATAATTTCTTTAAGCAAATTAGTCAGCGAAACCATAAAACCACTCTCCTAAATATATTTAAACCTATGAAAAATTAATCATAGACATTTGCTAATTATAAGTATTGTATCACTTCTCAATTTTACTGATTATAGATTAAAAACAAGACCGAATACAAAAAAGCATTTTACAACATTGTCATTCCTACTCACAACATTCCAAAAGACAGCCAATTAAATATACACCCACCTAAAGAAAACATCCGTGAGATGTTTTTTTGTTTCACGTGAAACATTTTTCTTGACAAATACCACGTAAAAAGTTATAATAATGTCATAAAAGAAATAAGAGGTACAAATATGTCAAAGGTAATTGCAATAACAAATCAAAAAGGTGGAGTTGGAAAAACAACTACAGCAATTAATTTGTCTGCAGCACTTGCTGAAGCAAATCAGAAAATACTATTAGTTGATTTCGACCCACAAATAAATGCGACATCTGGAATTGGTGTTGAGCTTGATGACAATGATGAAACAGTTTTTGATGCTATTCACAACAAAGAGAAAATAAGAAACATAATCATAAATAATGTTGTTGCTAATTTAGATTTACTTCCTGGCTCAATAGAGTTATCAAGTCTTGAAACAGAATTGGTAAGCAAACAGGATAGAGAGATGGTTCTCAAGAATGTAATTGATACTGTAAAAGACGATTATGACTTTATAATAATTGACTGTCCTCCGGCCGTTGGAATACTAACAGTAAACGCGTTAGTAGCATCAGACGCGTGTATAATACCGGTTCAGTGTGAGTACTTCTCTCTTGAAGGATTAAATCAAGTACTAAACGCGATTGAAATTGTAAGAAGTAATATGAATCCATCGCTAAAGATTGAAGGACTACTCTTTACAATGTTTGATTCAAGAACAAGACTTGGACAAGATGTTGTAGCAATGGTAAAAGGAAAAATGAAAGTAAAAATATTTGAAACTATGATACCAAGAAATATAAGACTTGCCGAAGCACCAAGTAATGGAAAAAGTATTTTAGATTATGATGGTGCATCAGTTGGTGCAGATAGATATAGAAAACTTGCAGGAGAGATTTTGAAAAATAGTGAGGTTTAATATGGCAAACGTAAAAAGAGGTTTAGGAAAATCATTTGAAAAAATATTTGGTGAAGACAAGGTTCAGACAGAAAATGAAAATGTGGCTACAGTCGAAAAAGAGCCACAGGTAGTAGAAAAAATTGTAGAGAAGATTGTAGAAGTACCTGTTGAGAAAATAGTAGAGGTACCAGTAGAGAAAGTAGTTGAGAAGATCGTAGAAGTGCCAAGTGGTGAAAATACGACAGGCTCTCCGCTTTTAGTGAACATAAACTTTGTGCAACCAAATCCAAATCAACCAAGAAAAAACTTTGATGAAGAAAAGTTAAATGAACTTGCAGAGTCAATAAAAAACTATGGAGTTATAGAGCCACTTGTCGTAAGAAAAGTTGGGCCAGTACACTACGAAGTCATTGCAGGAGAGAGAAGGCTCAGGGCATCAAAGATAGCAGGTCTTGGGGAAGTGCCTGTGATAGTAAAAGAATATAATGATGACGAGAGAAAAATAATAACACTTCTTGAAAATGTTCAAAGAGAAGATTTAAACTCTGTTGAAAAAGCATTTGGCTATAAAGCTTTAATTGATGAGTATAATATGACTCAAGATGAGGTGGCAGAAAAAGTAGGAAAAAGCCGTTCTGCTATAGCAAATACTCTCCGTATACTTTCACTTGATTCAAAACTTCTTGATATGATAAAGGAAGGAACTTTGAGCGAAGGTCATGCAAGAGCACTTTTAAGCATAGATGATGATGCGATAAGAGATAAAATTGTTAAAGAAGTTATAGAAAAGAAATTAAGCGTAAGAAAAATCGAAGATATGGTTCGCCTAGAAAAACTTGCTAAAGATAGAAAAATAAAAGAGGCAGAACTTAATACTGATAGCTTCAAGAGAATTAAAATACAATTAAAAGATATAGAAAAGCAGATGAAAAGTAGACTAAATGCAGCACTCAAAGTTATACCAAAGACAGAGAACACAGGAGTCATAGAGATAAAATATGATTCACAAGAAGAACTTGATAGGATTTATTTACTTATAAACTCAATAAGATAAAGGGGATACAATGATTCTTTTTGACAACCCAATATTATTTGTGATAATAGTGATACTAATTGCGATATCAATTACTTCTATAATATTTTCAGTTATTGCATTTGGTAAATATAATTCGCTAAATAAGAAATACGAATTATTTATGACAGGTCGAGATGCAGAGACTCTCGAAGAATATTTTATTGATTTACAAAAAGATATAGATCACTTAATTGAAGATAATAATAAAAATAAAGAGAGTATAAGAAAATTAAATCGTATAACAAAAAGGTCTATACAAAAAGTAGGCTTCTATAAATATGATGCATTTAATGAGAAGACAGGAAAAAGATCTTTTGCTCTTGCACTTCTTGATTTTACAAATTCAGGTTTTGTGGCAACCTGTCAATCGCTTGGAGATGGCACCATTATATTTATAAAAAATGTCGAGGTGGGAACGACAAGTACAAAGCTTGGCCCAGAAGAAGAGAAGGCTCTTGAGATAGCTATGGGACAAAGAGATAAATATGAAGATTAGAAATATTTTTAGTAGAAAAACTAAAAGAAGGAGAAAACCAGTAAACCCAATAATTCTTGCAGTTTTGGCATTTCTGGTTGCAGCAGTAGCATTTAATGTATATACATTTAATAGATTGAGACCAAAAGAATTATATTATATGGATACTCTTGATTCCTCATTTCCTATAATTTACCAAATGCGAAAAGGCAGAAAAATAAATGAGATGAGAGGCTATGTCGACCAAAGATATAATATAGTTTCAAACGACACACTGACTATGCTTGAAGATGAGAGAAAACTTGATTTATATATTATGAATAACAATAACTCATTTAGTTTTCTAGAATATGAGATAAGAGATAAGACAAGTGGTGGTCTTGTAGAGAGAACAAAAATTGAGATAACTAATGATGACAGAGATAGGAAAAATGACACTACAAGAGTAATGCTAAATATCCAAAACCTGATTAAGCAAAGCACATCTTATTTACTAACGATAAAAATAGAAGTAAACAGAAGAACTGCATATTATTTTGCAAATGTAATATACAGACCAAGAAATAAAATTGATGATGCAATCGAGCAGACAGAATGGTTTACAAAACTGACATTTGACCCAGTAACAGCAGGAGATTACGAAAAAGGTATAGTAAAATATCTTGAGACAAGTATCAATAGAGATATGAGAGAAATGCATACGGTTACATTACAGCAGACATTTGAGCAGTTGACATTTGCAGATACAGGGATGAAGCCAGTTAGCGACTATTATTTTGAGATATATCAGGCCCAAGAGTATAGTTATAATATAGCAGTAAGGTATTTATCAAAAAGTGGGAAAAACAACAAAGAAGAATACTTTATAAATAGAGATGAGTATGTGCTTCGCTGGGATGGCAAGAGATGGTATTTTATGAAGTTTACAAGAAAGACTGAAGAACTCGTAAATCTTGAAGATAATCCCTATAATGAATCAAATGGTAGATTTTATACTGGTGTGACAAACCCAAATAATATCGTTAAGGTAGAATCAGAAAATAAAAAGCATTTTGCATTTAGTAAAGAAAGAGAAATATATAAATATAATGATGAGACAAAAACGATAACAAATATCTTTTCATATCACATCCAAAGTAAAGAAGCATTTGAAAGAGTGTCAAAGGACTTCGGGATAAAAATAATGGATGTAAATGACGATGGCGATGTAACGTATATTGTATATGGCTACAATATGACTGGCTTAAACGAAGGCAATATGGGTATAGGCATTTTTACTTATCATGCAGATACAAATGAATCTGAAGAAAATATGTTTATACCGATATATACAACATATCAAAGTTTAAAATATGATATAGAAAGACTTTGTGTTTTTAAGAATAACAGGATAATTTTTAAGAGTTACAATAAAGTGTATTCTATAGATATAAATACAGCGGAGATACTTACTCTCGCAGATGGATTTGAAGAGATAAAGTTTGCGGCAAGTTCTAACAATAGATATTTTGCATTTAACAATGATAAGGAAGAGGTTTCTAAACACATAAATATTTATAATATTGACGATGGGAAAGTAGTCACAATAGATGCAAAAGAAAATGAAAATATCGAAGTAGTGACCTTTATGAATGACGACCTTTTTTATGGAGTTTTCAGTGATGAAAACATCTGGAGAGAGGCGGGAAAAATCATAGGTAGACCAAGTCACGAGATAAGGGTTATAAATGCAATAAATGGTAAGCAGGATTTATTTAAAGAAGAAAATATGTATCTATATAACTTTGTCAACCAGCAAAATGTCTTAAGATACAATAAATACAAAAGAGAAGGCACACACTATACTTATCTTACAAATGATGTTATAGTAAATAATTTTTCTTTTGAAAACACAAGTGCATTTAACTACAAAGAAGAGTTAACAAAAGACAAATTGAGAGTTGGATATTTTGAAATCATACTAGATAAAAATGAAAAACTAAAATATTCAAAAAGTGCTGGTATATCAAGAAAGCAGGTTGAAGAAACTGCTCTTGATTCGACAAATGAAAATGAAGAGACAATTTACTATGTATATGATAGTGGAGAACTAAAAGCAAAACTCAAAAATCTATCAGATGGCATAAATGAGATAAGAGACAACTATGGTTATGTTAAATTAAATGACAGAATCACTTGCTATAATAGAGCAAACAAAGGAAATGTATCTTACTTAAGACAGGGTGACAGCATTTTAGAAAACATAGAAGGCTTTAATGAAAATGTTTATCTAAAAAATAATGAGATACTGGTTATGAATGTAACTGGCGTCACGGAAAGAGATCTTGAATATTATATTAGCTTAAATGAAAAAGTGGCAGTATATAAACACGATATATTCCAGTTTTTTATAACAGGCTATGATAATAATAACTATGTTCTTGAGTATGCAAATAAAGAAAGAATACTTACACCACGTGAAGAAGTTCACGAAGCAGTTGTATATGGTGGCTATGTCTTATTTGCACAACTTGAAAATCTTGAATAGAAGGAACATAAATCATTAAAAGGAACAAAATGAAAAATGTATTTAAAAAAATAATATTAGCGATGTCACTGATTTCGGTATTAACATCACTTTTTGCTTGTAATAGTAAGATAAAGAAAATCAACATTCACGGCACATATAAAGGCACTGGTATGAATGCATATGAAGCAGTGGTTGATGAGGGAACTATAACTATCTATTCTACGAGTTTTTTTAGTAGAGATGTATATTGGTATGGAACTTGCAATTCATATGAACTTGATGAAAATAATACCCTTATTTCTAAAAAACTTGATACAAGAAGAAATAGAGGCTTTTTCTCTTTTGATTTTGGAATGGATAAAAGCGGTATGACGGAAAAGGAAATAGTTTTTACCGAAGATTCACTTACATTTATTTATGATATGAGTGGAATGGCAATCAATAGAGTGACTTTGTATAAAGAAGAAAGTCAAAAGAAAGGAAATGAGTTTGATTCAAATGCAGAAAAGGCAGACCCTAACTATGTAGAGCCAAGTAAGCCTCTTCCACACGAGATACCAAGGGGAGAGACAGTTCCACCAACTACTGAAGCAGAGACAGAGACAGAAATCAAAGTCCTGCCAGAAGGAGACAATTATTCATTATAAAAAGTGGCGAGAGCCACTTTTTATAATGCCTGTTGACAGTTATTTGAAATAATGATAAAATATGAAAAGTTTATATAATTATGAAAAATATGATGAATTATGAAAAAGTGTAAAAGTGATGATGTGGGTAAAGAATAATGAATAATCCTTTCTCTCTTACTTTTGGTAGAGAACCAAAAAACCTAATAAATACGTATGAGCAGTTTGATGAGATAACTGGTAGTTTTTTGATGGAAAACCCTGTTTCTAATGCATACTTGATAACAGGAGTAAGAGGTTCTGGGAAAACCGTTCTCTTAACTAGTTTGCAAAAATATTTTGATAATTTGAAAGATTGGGTAGTATTAGATTTAAATACAGAAACAGATATGTTAGAGTATTTAGCAAGCAACATTTATGAAAAAAGCAGCATAAAGTTTCAATTAATGAAAAAAGAGTTCAGTTTTTCATTTAAAGGTGTATCTGTATCCATTGCTGGTGAAAAGCCAATTTCAAATGTTGTAACCTTACTTGAAAAATTACTTGATATAACAAAAAAACATAAAAAGAAAGTATTAATTTGTATAGATGATATATATAGCAATCCAAATGTAAAAGCTTTTGTGCAACAATTCCAGATATTGTTAAGAAAAGATTATCCAATTTTTTTATTAATGACAGGGCTTTATGAAAATGTTAGAAATTTGCAAAATGAAAAATCTTTGACTTTTTTATATCGTGCACCTCAAGTACGAATGAATACATTAAGCCTAATAAGTATAGCTGAATCATTTGAGAAAGAATTGGGTGTGACAAAAGAAGAAGCGGTTAAAATGTCTAAACTAACAAAAGGTTATGCATATGCATATCAAGTTTTAGGATATATACTATTTGATGCAAAAAAGAAAAAGCTTGATGAAGACGCTATCAATAAATTTGATGTATATCTTAGAGAGTATGTGTATGAAAAAATATACTTTGATATGCCTACCAATGAAAAAACTGTGATAATTGCAATGGTAAATTCTAAAGAAAAGAAATTATCTGAAATTATAAAATATACAAAAATCAATAGAGAAAAAATGTCGCAATATAGAGACAAATTAATAAAAAAAGGTATAATAATAAGTGTAGGTTGGGGTAAGATAGATTTTGCATTACCAAGATTTAGAGAGTATGTTATGATACAAAAAGAATTTGATTGAAAATTTGATTATGCAGAAAAAAGGAGTTGTTATGAAAAGTGTTGAAGAAAAAGTTGAAGATTTAGTCAAAATAAGTCTCAAAAGACTTAAGATAAAGTATTTTACTAAAAATGAAAGTATAAATGATAAAATTGACGAAGCATTAAAAAAAGCAGAAAGTAAATCTGGTGGAAAAGGAGGAAATAGACCAGATATAAAACTTTATTTACAATATGACATTCACAGGAAAATACCTATTATGATCGAAATAAAAGGTACTAAAGGTAAATTGGCAAAGGTAAAGGATGGAGAGATTGAAAACAGAGACAAAAATCGTGAGCCAATATATAAAAATATAAGAGACTATGCTGTGAATGGAGCTGTACACTATGCTGAAGCTCTTCTTAGATTTGAAGCATGTACAGAATGTATTGCGATAGGCGTAAATAGTTATGTAGCTGATAATAAAAATGAAGACAACGAAGTTGAAAAACATTTAGAATTTGAATGTTATTATATCTCAAATGAGAATCGCCAAATACCAATTAAGTTAAAAAATAAAAAAGACTTTTCTTTTCTTAAAAAAGATTATTATAAACAATTAATTGATGAGATTGATTATATTGGTATAACACAAGATGAATTGGTAAAAAAACAACAAGAATTAGAAATAGAAATAGAAACTAAGCTATTAAAGTTAAATCAAGATATGCACGATGTGATGAATATAGAAGTCGGGAAAAGAGTAAACTTAATTTCTGGAATGATAATGGCAGCACTTAAAACAGATGATTTATTACCACTTAGTGTTGATGAATTAAAAGGAAATATATCACAAAATAATAGCGACGGAGCAAAAATAATAAATCAAATAAATGGATTTTTAGAAAAGAAAAGTTTACCAGATATAAAGAAAGATCAAATATTAACTTCGTTTAAGAGTACGTTTTTATATAATGATTTATCCAAGATAGAAAAAAATGAGACAGAAAGTAAGATGAAAAAGATATATCGTGTTGTTAAAGAAGACATAATGCCGATTTTTACTTCAAATAGTCATATTGATTTTACTGGAAAGTTATTTAATGTCTTAAATGAGTGGGTTGATGTGCCAGATGGGGACAAAAATGATGTTGTTTTGACACCAAGATATGTATGTAATCTTATGGCAAGACTTTGTAAAGTTGATATGAATAGTTTTGTATGGGATTATACAGCAGGATCTGGTGGCTTTTTGGTATCAGCAATGCAACTTATGGTTAAAGATGCTAAAGATAAATTAGAAAGTAAGTCGCCTAAAGAATATAAAAAGAAATTAGAAAGTATAAGAAAAAGACAACTTTTGGGTATAGAAAAACTACCGGATATGTACATGCTTGCGGTATTAAACATGATACTTATGCAAGATGGTTCTGCAAATATTCTACATGATGATAGCTTACACTTTGATGGTAAATATCGTTATGGCGATATGGAAGGTAAAAAATTCCCAGCCAATGTGTTTTTATTAAATCCGCCATATTCTGCACCTGGGAAAGGTTTCAATTTTGTAAAAATCGCACTTGATAAGATGCAGAAAGGTGGCTTAGCAGCAATACTAATACAAGAAAATGCAGGTTCCGGCATGGGCTTACCTTACACAAAAGAAATATTAGAAAAGAATACTTTGAAAGCAAGCATACATATGCCTGATAAATTATTCATAGGTGATAGTAATGTTCAAGCAGCCATTTATATATTTGAAGTTGGAATTTCTCATGATGTAAAAAAGTTAGTGAAGTTTATTGATTTTACTAATGATGGTTACCAAAGACAAAATAGAAAAAAATCTAACCAAAATGTAAATTTAAGAGATGTGGATAATGCAAAAGAAAGATATGATGAGTTAGTTAAATTAGTTTTATATGGGAAAGGTAAAAATGACGAGAATATAAAATATCTAAATAAGGAATGCTATATAGAAGATTATATAACACTAGAAGGGAACGATTGGACTTTTGCACAACATAAAAAAGTTGATACAATACCAACTATAGATGACTTTAAGAAAACAGTTGCGGACTACTTGGCGTTTAAGGTTTCTCAAGTTATAAAAGAAGGTGAATCGCAAAAAAAAGCATAAGCCCCTATGGAAAAGTAGGGGCAACACGAGTTATTTATAAAAGTTTTAGAGTAGGTGATTTGTTTGATATACATCCGACAAGAACAGTACATTTAAGTGGAAGAAAAGGGCAAACTCCTTTATTATCTAATACCGCTGTGAATAATGGAATTAATGATTACTGTGCTGAGGAACCAACAGAAAAAGGGAATATAATAACTTTTAGTGATACAACTGAAAGTCAAAAAACCATTTTTTATCAAGGTAAGCCATTTATTGGATTTTCACATGTGCAAGGATTGTATCCAAAGGTAGAAAATGTGTGGTTTGAAAAGGATTGTTTATATTTCATATCTTTGTTTAAACTTGCAATAGGAGAACATTATGATTATGCCACAAAGTTTAATAGAAAAATAGCAACAAACATAAAAATATATTTACCTATTTTAACAAAACATGGCAATCCTGTTATTGATAAAACTTATAAATATCACAATTTGGGATTTATACCAAATTTCCGATATATGGAAGAAAGAATAAGCGAACTTATGGAAGAAAGAATAAGCGAACTTGATGCATATTTGAAAGTGAGCAAACTCAGTGGTTATAAGTTAAGCAAAGAAGATAAAAAAATAATTCAAGAAGAAAAAAGTTTTGTCAAATTCAAAATCAAAAATTTGTTTACTTCAAGTAATGGGGATTTTGATATACAACAAAAACATATAGATAATAGTGGTGAAATGGTAATAACATCTGGTGAAAATAATTATGGTGAGATGGGAAAGAGTACTATTAAAGCAAAAGTGTTTGATAAAAATACTATAACTATAGATATGTTTGGGAATGTATTTTTTAGAGACTATCAGTATAAAATCGTAACCCATGCTAGAGTTTTTTCACTTAAGTTTATCAGTGATTTAAGTATTGATAATGGTTTATATATTGTATCTAAGTTACAATACTTGAAAAAAATATATTCTTATAGCAATATGTGTAGTTTTAGCAAGATTGGTGAAGATTACATTGAGTTACCAGTCAAAAAAGAATCAATAAAAGAAGAAAAAATTCAAATAGACAATATAGACTTTGAATATATGGAAAAATATATTAAAGTTTTAAAAAAGATCATAATAAAAGATGTTGTTAAGTATAAAGATAAGATAATATATGAAACAAAAAAAATCGTTAAAAAATAGCTTGTTGAAAAACCATCTGATATTTTTGTTGTTTGTTTTAACAATATTGCATCCGATAATATCTATAATTAGTACTCAATTTTTTAAAGATTATGTCATAACCTGGTCTTCTATTTTCATATTAATTATTGATTTCTTTTTTGCATTACTAGCACTTATTATCATAGTAATATTATCAAATGACAAAAGCGAGAATAAACTTATACCAAAACTTCTTGCATTAATATTTCCATTATCACTAGTTAATATTATATTTTTGTATTCAAAAAGTTATGAATCAAGATTTGAGATTTTAGCGCTGATTAGTTATTCGGCGTGTACTTTTTTCTTATCTATCGCCTATGGGAAGCCGACAGCATTAAAAATAATTTCTTTAATCATATCTATTGTGCCGGGAGTAGTTGTTTTATTATTTAGTTATTTTGGAATTATGATGATTGGTTGGTCAGAAAATACAGTTGTGAAAAAGATAGACTCCCCAAATAGAAAATATTATGTAGAATTAATTGATAATAATCAGGGTGCTCTTGGTGGTGCTACGCTTATAAATGTCGTAGAGGGATTTGAGATTGATGCGATTATATTTAAAATCACAAAAAAACCGCGAAGGCTCTATGATGGAAAATGGGGCGAGTTTAATGATATGGATGTCTATTGGAAAGATGATGATGTAGTAGTGATTAATGATAGGGAATATGATATAAGTAAGTAAAATATATTAAGAATTATTTAGATAATTATATAGATTTTTATAATCTAAAAGGGATAAGTTTTCAGCTCTGACATTTTCATCAAGTTTAAGTTTAGAAAATGCAGTGGCAAGAAGATTTTTATCATAACCAGCATTTGAAAGAGAATTAAGAAGCTTCTTTCGCCTTTGAGCGAAGGAAGCTTTTATTAATTTGAATATTTTATCATTTTCTTCATCATAGGAAGATTTGCCATTTATAAAATCAATTTTATTTTTCTCATTAAGAAACTCTTTATGCTTTGAAAAGTGGACAACTGCAGAGTCAACTTTAGGTTTTGGGAAAAAGCAGTCCTTTGATACAATCATTATCATTTCAGTATCTGCAAAAAAGTTGCAGACAAGAGTTAAGATGCCATAATCTTTGCCATTTGGTTTTGCGACTATTCTTTCGGCAACTTCTTTTTGCACCATTAGAGTCATCTCGCTCACATATGGATTTTGTAAAAGCATATTTATGATAGGTGATGTGATATAGTAAGGGAGATTAGCGACTACTTTTATTTTAGAGAAATCATCATTAAGATTTTTATTTGTTAGTTTTTGTTTATATTCAGTGAGGATAGTTTGAAAATCAAGATTCATAAAATCAGCATTTATGATAGATACATTTTCATACTCTTTTAAGTTATCTTTAAGTAAAGGTAAAAGAGTTTTATCTATCTCAACACTAACAACAAACTTCGACCTATTACATAGACATCTTGTGAGAGCCCCATTTCCAGGACCAATCTCAAGAACTAAATCATCTTTTGTGATGCCACTTTCGTCTGCTATATCTTCAAGCAAAAACTCATCAATAATGAAGTTCTGCCCAAGAGAATGTTTATGCTTAAATGACATTATTTAACAGCCAAGTCTTCGGTAGTTGCTATCTTGCCAAATTCAAGAAGTTTTTTAGTGTCGCCAAATTGCGAACCTTCTGCCTTCAAGACAACTGCTATAATATTATTGTTGTAGTAGCTCATCATAGATGAGATACACCATTTTGATGCATTTGTAAATGCAAGACGACTGGCAGTGACATCAGCATTGTATGTTGAGTTGTCTGGATTAAGTTGAGTATTTTTAGACCAGAGATGAAGTTTTTCTCTTCTTCTTGAAGCAGGTAATTCATATTCGTGTAAAGATAAAAGATTTATAAGTTCAGGATTTTCACAAACCTTTGCCATGATGATGGCCATATCAAGAGCAGTGCTTTCGTTATTGCCGATACCAGATGGGTCTACAAAGTGAGTGTTAGTAAGTCCAAGGCTTGTGGCTGTCACATTCATCAAACTTACGAAATCATCTATACTATTTGATACATTTTCTGCCACAACATTTGCAGAATCTACAGCACCTTTTATAAACATAGAAGCAAGAGCATCTTTAAGAGTAATGGTGTCACCCACATCAAGAGCAGAGATGGAAGCATCTTTTGGAAGACCTTTAACGGCAGTTCTATTTACTTTTAGAATTGAATCCATCTTTAGGTATTGTGTAGCTATGTATGCTGTCATAAGATTTGTAAGACCAGAAGGATTGTATCTTGTGGTTTGGTCTTTGACTGCATAGATGTGTTTTGTATTTGCATTTATAAGTGCGTAAGATGGTGCTTGGGTTGCTTGAACCTTTGCAGTAGTTATGGTTTTTGTGGTAAAATTAGAAAGGTTGATATTATTTGCAATATTGACACCAGTAGTATATGCGGTTTGTCCTACAAGAGAAGTTGCAGGTTGCTGTGTGGCTTGTGCCACTGGGCTTGTGACAGGTGTAGCAACATTATTTGCAGAAGTATTTGTAGCAGTTGGCTCTGCGATAACAATTTGTTTTATAGCTGCTATATCACCGCTTGTGATTTGCCCTGTGCCATTTATCTGGTTGAAGTCATAATCAGAGATGGCATTTGCTGATACCTCGCTACTTACTTTATTTGATGAGTAATCAAACGCAGCAGGACCATAGAGTTCAGTAAGACTTACATCATCGGCATTTGTAGTAAATGCCATAAAAAGTGATAAAACTAAAATATTAAGTTTTAAATAATTTACATTTTTCATAATGGCATAATTTTATCATAAAAAATAAAAAAAATAAAGCAATGAAAGTTTACGATAAAAAAGTTCTTTGTAATTAGTGAAAAATAAGATATAATATATAACTGGTCTAATTGACTTTATGAAACTTAAAAGTATATAAAATATTGGGAGGAAAAATAGATGATTAAAGTAAGTTTTGAAAAGGCAGAGGAGATTAAAAATCTAAATAGCTTAAAGGAGACAGCAAAAAATAATTTAAATGATTTACTTGCTGGTAAAATTGATATGACAGGCTGGGTGGATCACCCTATAAAATATGACAAAGAAGAGTTTGCTCGAATAAAAGAAGTGGCTGAAGAAATAAAGAAAGAGGCAGAAGTACTTGTATCAATAGGTATCGGCGGTTCATATCTTGGTGCGAAAGCTGCGATAGAATATCTTTCAGATTATTATAGCCATAGATCTGTAAGGACGAACAATAATGTAGGAATGAGCAACAACGTAGGGGCGAGCAACAACGTAGGAACGAGCAACAATGTAGGGGCGAGCAACAACGTAGGGGCGAGCACTGCGAGCCCAAAAGGTGTAGAAGTAATATTTGTAGGAAATGGTTTATCAGAAAAATATTTAAAAGAAACTCTTGATTATGTAGAAGGAAAAAATTTCTATATAAATGTCATTTCTAAAAGTGGTGGAACTTTAGAACCAGCTGTTGCATTTGATAAGTTTAAAGCGCTCTGCGAAAAGAAATACGGAAAAGATGGTGCTAAAAAGAGAATAATAGCAACTACTGATAAGGCAAAAGGCATCTTGAAAGAGGAAGCAAATAGAGAAGGATATAGAACTTTTGTAGTGCCAGATGATATAGGTGGTAGATATTCAGTATTATCTGCAGTGGGACTTGTACCTATAGCATGTGCAGGATTTGATATAGATAAACTTATGAAGGGTGCAGAAACAGCAAGAGCCATTTACACAGCAGTAGATGAAAATAAAAATGATGCTATGAAATATGCAATCGTTAGAAATCTTTACTACAACGCAGGAAAAGACATCGAAGTATTTGCTACTTTAAGTCCAAATATGCAGTATTTTGCCGAGTGGCTAAAACAACTTTTTGGAGAGTCAGAGTGTAAAGGAAATAAAGGTATCTTCCCTGCATCACTTAATATGACTGCTGACCTTCACTCTATGGGCCAACTTATGCAAGAAGGAAAACGAAATATGTTTGAGACATTTATAATGATAGAAAATGACTATGATAAGGATAGAGTGAGATACAATGAAAAGTTTTTTGTAAATGATTTAAATGATATAGCACTTCGTGCAACTGAAAAAGCTCACCATACTGGCAATGTACCAGTTATAGAAATAAAAGTTGAAGAGCAAAATGAAACTACTTTAGGAGAGCTTTTTTATTTCTTTGAGATGAGTTGTGCTATATCAGCACTTATTCTTGGAGTAAATCCATTTAACCAACCAGGTGTTGAGGAGTACAAGAAAAATATAAAAGAGTTGCTTGTATAAATAGTCGTTGACAAGATATGATATACTATTTTTTATTGCAAATACTGAAGTTTCAAAGTGCAAAAATTGCATTTTGAAAGAAATGGTATATGGGTAATCTTGACAAAGTACTAATATTGATTTATAATACATTGTAATAAATATCGCGCAAGTGTATTACAATGTATTATGTTTAAAAGAGGTAAATAGTATGTCAACAATTAGTGTTAGATTAGATCCAAACGACAAGCATTTATTTGAAGAGTTTTGCAATGATGTGGGGATGAGTATTTCAACTGCAGTGAGTATGTTTGTAAAAAATGTAATCACCAACCAAAAACTCCCATTTAGTGTGGAAAGAGACCCATTTTATTCAAAAGAAAATATGAACCATTTAAGAAAGATTATTAATGACATTGAATCTGGAAATGCAAAACTAACATCACATGAATTGATAGAAGAATAGGTGTTGTGTTATGGAGCTAAAGTGGTATGAAAAAGCTTGGGATGAATATTTAGAATGGCAAGTAGAAGACAAGAAAACATTAAAAAAGATTAATTCATTGCTAAAAGATATACAAAGAAATGGAAATAATGGAATAGGTAAAACAGAAGCACTATCGAAAGATTTAAGCGAATGGTATAGCAAGAGAATAAATGATAAAGACCGATTGGTATATAAGATTAAAAATGGAGAAGTGATTATAGCATCTTGCAAAGGACATTATGATGATAAATAATAGCGGAAATATCCGCTATTTTTTTGTGAGAAAGTTTTCTTTATATATTTATGAATTTGTGATAAAATAGCAAGTGCTACACTAACTAAATAATATTATGGGGAAACTATACCTAAAAATAGTTTCCTTACCAACAGATTAGTTCTAACGGAACGACATTTTTATTTGGTAAAAATGTGAGTTCACTAATAAGTTTCCGTTAGGACAATTTAGTTGGTGTAGCAACCTGGGAGCTCACAATTTTCAGTCGTAGCTTTCGGGCTGCGACTTTTTAATATATAAATACTATACTCAATTTATCGCAGCTTGAGAGCAAGTATATCGTGGCTCTTGGGCTGCGATTTTTAAATGTGAAAGGTGTATTAAAGTGTGTAACAATTTGTAAAAAGTTTTGTAGATGTATTAATAACAAGTTTATTGAGTAAAAGAGGTAAAATGATATACGGATGTTCACTTTTTAGTAATGTAGGTATTGATGAAACATACTTTGAAAAAAACGGAATAAAAATGGTACTAGCTAATGAGTTGATAAATAAACGTTGTGAGTTTTATAAGTATCTATATCCTGATGCTGAAATGATTTGTGGAGACATAACACAATCATCAATTTTTGATATTTTAGTAAAAAAGTATAAAGAAAAAGGTTGTAAGTTTTTAATTGCAACACCTCCATGTCAAGGAATGAGCCAAGCAGGGAAAATGGATGAAAATGATATTAGAAATAGATTAATCATTGATACAATACAATTTATAAAAGAAACTTTGCCTGATAATATATTAATAGAAAATGTTCCAGGTATATTAAAGTTCTCAATAAATGTAAATGGAAAATATGTAAAAATCATAGATTATATATCTAGTGAATTAAGTAAATTGAAATATTTTATCAATTATTCTGTTTTAGATGCTGCTGATTATGGAACACCACAATACCGTAGACGAGCAATTTTTTTAATATCAAAATATAAAAAATGGGAGTTCCCTGAAAAACAACCGTTAATAACAGTTAGAGATGCTATAGGTGATTTACCGAGCCTAGAAAGTGGAGAAAAATCAAATCTTAAATATCACAATGCGAAGGAACATAATAAAAACCATATTTTGTGGATGAAACATACTCCTACTGGAAAAACAGCATTAGATAATACTATTTTTTTTCCAAATAAAAATGGTAGAAAAATAAAAGGATATAATACTACATATAAGAGAATTGATTGGGATAGACCAGCACCAACAATAACGATGTGTAATGGTGGCATCTCTTCCCAGAACAATGTGCATCCAGGTAGATTATTAAAAGATGGGACTTATTCAGATGCGCGAGTTTTAACAATTTTAGAACTATTGAGATTAACCGGATTACCTGACAACTGGAATATACCACAAAATGCATCTGATAATTTAATTAGACAAGTTATAGGGGAAGCATTCCCTCCCAAATTTGCAGAAGCAATGATACAAACTATGCCAAGAAAGGAGAATAAAAATGGATAAATTGCATTGGCAAGTACCTGGTAATGGAAACCCTTTTGACAGTACATTGCATGAATGGGAAAAAAATTATATGTCTCAACGAAGTATTGGTGTTTTAGAGTATATCAATAGCAAAGATAGAGTTAGCAAAAGAACTTTTGAGAATGAAATTTGGGATTACTTAACAAGTAGATTTTCGCATAAACCAAACAACTCCAACAAGGCACATTTTTATCGTCCGTTAGAGTTTGCAGGTTTGATAAGAAATAACAGAGGAATTTTAGATTTGTCTGTTGATGGTAGACATTTCTTACGAGAAGTTCAAAATAGAAATTATGATAGAGCCATAGACTTTTATATATTGCAATTAATGAAAGTACGATATCCAAATACTGCTACAAAAGATGTTATACTACATTTATTTCCGTTCAGAATAATGTTTAAGTTGTTTATAGATTATGAACATATTCCAACAGATTATTTTATAGATAGGATTAATTATATTTCAAATTTAGAAGATATAGAAACATTAATGACTAACCACAGTTCGGCATATAAAAAAGCATTAGAGAATGGTAATATAAATGTAAAATGGAAAAGCTGGGTTTTAAGTTATTTAATTAAATGGAATATATTAGAATTATCGGAAAATAAACAAGAGGTTTACATAAGTATATATAAGTATGACTTTATAAAACAAATTGTAGATAATATGAATTATGAAGATATGTTTTTTGCTGATGAAGCGGATGAGATATTTAAAAAGAATGCTATAAATCATAAAATTAAACGAGATAATAGATTAATAAAACAAGTAATAGAAACTGGAAATAATAGATGCTATTTAAATAAATCACATATAACATTTAAGACACCATATTATGATAATTATGTAGAAGGGCATCATATAATTCCGATTTCATTACAAGATAGTTATGAAGAGAAATTGGATAGCCTAGATAATTTAATACCATTATGTCCCATATGTCATAGAGCAATGCATTTAAGTGATAATGAAACAAAAATTAATCTTTTAACAAAAATACTCGAAAAAAACGATAAATTGAAAACAATTAAAGATATAAAACTTGAGGACTTAAAAGAAATATATTGTAAAGAAGAAATATAGAATAATTATTAGGCACTTGAAAAAGGCAAAAAAGATCAAAAATTCGATGCTATTAAGTTGAATTTATTTATCGTCCAAATGCAAATATTGACAAATATTATAATATTTGTTAATATTAGACTGTGAATTCCATAAGTTCAAAAGAAATAATAAAAAGATTAAAGGATGATGGATGGGTAGAAGTAAGAGTGTCTGGTAGTCACCATCAATTTAAACATTCTATCAAAAAGGGCACTGTAACTGTAAAAGATCCAGACAAAGATGTGCCAAAGACAACAGTGAAATCCATAGAACGCCAATCTGGAATTAAGTTTTTGAGGTAAGGTTATGAAAAAAGATACATATGTTTATCCAGCAATAATTGGAAAAGAGAAAAACGAAAAAGAATACAGTGTGTTTTTTCCTGATTTAGATGTGGCAACATCTGGTGTTGATGAAGAAGATGCATTGTTGTCTGCAAGAGAACTTCTCGGCATAGTCATTTATGGATTAGAACAAGATAAGGAAAAAATACCAAAACCATCAGAATTAAATAAAATTAAATATAGTAAAAATGAAAGAACCCTGTTAGTAGATGTTTATATGCCATCAGTTCGAATGGCAGAAAACTCAAAAGCGGTTAATAGAACAGTTACACTACCTGCCTGGCTTAATTCATTAGCGACTGCAAAAAAGTTTAATTTTTCACTCACTCTTCAAGAGGCATTAAAGAAAAAATTGAAAATAGCAAATTAAAAGTGGTTGAAAGGCCACTTTTTTATTATACTCTCACATAATCAAAAAATTTTTAGCACTCAACACTTGACAGTGCTAACAATTTGTGCTATAATCTGCTTTAGAACAAAGGAAAGAGAAGATTAAAAGTCTAAACGCTCCATTCTTTGCTCCTAATATTTAGTAAATAAGGAGGAAAAGATTATGTTATTACCTAGTATTTTTGGAGAGAACTTATTTGATGACTTTATGGACTTTGGAAAGATGAGAGACTTTGAGGACATTGACAGAAAGCTCTACGGAAAGAGAGCGGGAAAGGTTATGAAAACCGATGTTCGTGAGCACGAAGGGAAATACGAATTAGATATTGACCTTCCGGGATTTAAAAAAGACGAGATCAATATCACATTAAATGATGGCTATCTGACAATTGAAGCAGTAAAGGGTCTTGATAAGGATGAGAAAGATCATAAAGGTAGAATCATTCGTCAAGAGAGATATGCAGGATCTATGCAAAGAAGTTTCTATGTAGGAGACAATCTTACAGAGGAAGATATAAAAGCAAAGTTTGAAAACGGACTTTTGAAACTTGATATACCAAAGGCAGAGGCAAAAAAGATACCAGAAAAGAAAACGATAATGATAGAAGGCTAATACATAAAAAACTCGGAGTTAACGCTCCGAGTTTTTTAATGATGTAAATTGCTACATTAGATTTAGCAAGTTTTTAATAGTGCAGCAGTATAAAAATCTTTTAATAATATATTGTACTCATAGCATCGCCTATGCCACTTACCGTAACTGATTTTATAGTTAAGTCTGCAAACTCTTTATAGAAATCAAAGTCATCACTATTTATCATCTGTGGACCATCATAATTAAATCTAATAGCATATGAAAATGTTCCGTGGTTAAGCCCTGCTTCCATATCTTCAAGATTGTAATAAGAATAAGTCCAATCATTATCAAAAAGTTCCTTGCCAGGTTTACCAATCAACTTATCAAGCTCCTCTTTACTTGGTGCTTTTGCACTTAAGTTTTCCATAGTGCTGAGTGGCAGAGGATTAATAAGTTCTGGAAGCTTTTTCTCTCTTTCTTCAAAATCCATAGACCAAATTGCTTCAGAGATGTCTTTTGGCAAGTCTGCTATGGCACGATAATATATGCCATCTTTCTCAAATACGAAGAAGTATCTAGTTTCATCAAAACCCTCTTGGATATTATAATTCTCTTCATCTTTATATTTAAGTGCATCCCCCATAGTTTTGATTTGAGATAGGTCAAGAGCTACACCACTTGATGCTTTTTCTGTGATGCTTGTGGGTTTCATTGAGCAGCCGAAAAGGCTTATAAGCAAAGCCATTAATATTAGTGATGTTATTTTTTTCATTTTCGTTTTGTTTAATACTTGAAAGTATTAAAATCTCCTTTTAATATTTTAGTCAAAATAGTATAATATATAGGCTGATTAATTATACTCTATTTTTAATTAAAGTAAAAGAGTAAAATAGTGAAGTATGGAAAATAATAAAGATAATGAGCAAGAAAAAATTGAGAGCGATATAAATGCTTCTTTTGAAAGAATAAAAGAAAAACTTGATAAATATAAAAAAGTCGTAATTGCCCATGATAAAACTGATAAGAGAGAGAGGCTTATTAATAATGTCATAGGGTATATATTTGAGCAAAGTGAAAAGAAAGGCATTGAGCACCCTATTGTTGTTAGATTTGAAGCAAATAAATATAGGCCACATAACAGGGTGGGAAGAGTAATCCATGTCGGAATTGACTTTACCCACAATATGGATAAGGCTGTGAGAGATCTTAAGTATGAAAATGAAGTAGTGGTAGGATTTGTTATTGATAATATAGATGTCTTGGCTTCAACTTTGAGTACTCCTTTATTAGAGTTTGAAAAATACTTAAGAAGTGAAGATGCATATAAAGTAGTAGTAGTTAGTAGAATATTTGATAGTCCAGTTGTCACACCCTATATCGCCTTTCGACATACAGATTATAATTTAATTAAGATAAGCGGGGTAGAGAGAAGTAGCGATTTATCAGATATGTTTTACTATAAAGAAGGGCAAAAGACAAGACCAAGAGAGACGATAGATTTTATCTATAAAGCTTTGTCAAAATATATAGATTTAGATTGCTACAATTATGTTTCGGAAGATAAATATATAGAGCCTTATATTTATGTAGATGAAAATGAAGACAATCTTATAGATAAAGCACTTTCAAATATAAAACAAATTGATGAAGAAGAAATGAATGACGGCAATAAGGAGAGCAAAAAGCTACATGTAATTATTTGTAAGATAACGGATAAGATTAAAGAAAAGATTATAAACTATAATCATAATTATGTGAGAAGAATTGATATTTATGAATATAAAGAAAGTAACATGAGTGAAAAACGAAATAATCTTTACAAAAATCCATTTTCAGAGCTCAACAGGGACATAATAATAGTTAATATAGAAACATATAGAAGTATTAACTGTTTGCAATCATTCGAGAATATGAGAACTATAAGTATTATAAATACGGAGGGATTTTTTTGTGATATAGAATATTTTATGGCTATCTATGCAGCAGCATATGTAAATGATAAAGAGATGACAAAAAATAAAATATTTGGCTATATGACAAGTAAAGACATTGAGTATAAAAGTTACTGCGAGATTCAAGATGGATTTTTTAAGAATACAGTTTTTGACCAAAAGAAAGTAAAAATACTTTATGATAATTATTTAAAACTTGGAAATAAAATGGAAATGCCGACAGATTAAGAATTAAAACTAGCGTAAGGAAGTTATAAAAAAAATGAAGAAGTATTCAGCATATTGTATTATATTAACAGCGGTTTTTTATATAGTTCAGGTAAGTGTACTTGGATATACTGTATATTTTTTTAGTGAAAAAGGATATAGTGCTGGAGAGATTTCAGTGCTAATGGCCATTTCTGGAGTGATAGCAGGAATCGTCCAGCCACTTCTTGGATACATTGCTGACAAATATGAGAGAATTGACTTTAAGAATATTTTAAGCGTGTCGGGTGTAATAGTTACTTTACTTTTCTTAAACCTACTTTATTTTGATAATAATAAAATCGCTACTGGCATATTATTTGCAATTATTTTTGCATCAACAAATAGTATGTCTCCTTTTGTAAACTCAAGTTGTTTTTATTATAAAGATAGAGGCATAAATGTTAATTATGGAATAGCAAGAGGATTTGGTTCCTTTGCATTTGCAGTTGGGTCATATATACTTGGAGGATTTACAAAAATATTTGGAGCAAAAGCTGTATCTATTAATGGCATAGTATTTACGATAATATTTTTTATAATCATTAGCATTATGCCACGAGTAAAAAACAAAAAAGAAAGAAGTGAGATAAAAGTAGATGTAAAAAAACATTTAGAAGGAAGTAGCAAGAACATAGTTGCAAAGTATCCATCTTTCTTTTTGATAATGTTAGCTACGATACTTACGATATGTTTTCAAAATGCAGACTGTGGATATCTAATACAAATGATTGAAGAATTAGGTGGCGATAGTTTTAATCTAGGTATAGCAAATGCCATCGGTGCACTAGTAGAAATACCGATTATGTTTTATATGGCAAAACTTATGAAGAAAATAAAGTTGAGCAAGTTAATTTTGTTAGCGACGATTTTTTATGTGGTAAGGGGTTTCGTTTTTACCATACCAAGTATCACAGCGATATATTTAGCGCAACTTTTGCAAATGTTTACGTATGCTATTATAATTCCAGCCACAGTTTATTTATCAGATGAAATGATGCAAGAGGAAGATAAAAACAAAGGTCAATCACTTGTAGGTTTAGCAGTAACTCTAGGATTTATACTTGGTAGTTTTGCAGGAGGACAATTCATATCTATAGGTGGGACTATGCTACTTAAAATGGGATGCATAGTGATAGCAATTTTAGGCTTCATATGTGCCTTGTTAGGAAACATTATTTATAAGATTTATCGTAGATAATATATTTTTAGGAGTGGTAATGAAAACAAAAGAGATAATAATTAAGTTTGTGAAAAAATATCCAGTTGAAACTATATCTATTTTACTTTTGTCTATATTTTTAGCTATATCGGTTGACTTACGAACTATAGAAGTAAAAGATTGGTTCGGCATTTTTGTTATACCGTGTTTTGTAGCACTTGGTTCATATCTAACGGATAAGATACTTGCAATATATGAAAATGAGATAAATCAAAAACTTAAAAAGATACCTATAGGTAATGAGAATACTACAAATCTATTTTTTATTATCATTGCTACATTGATACAATATTTACTCTATAGATGGCTATGTGCGCTCATCTTATCAAGCACTTCTAATTATAAAAACTTCTTTTCAGACAGCGAAAGTGTCGTAATAATGATGTTTAGTTTTGGGGTCGTATCATTTTTGATGCTTTTTCTTATTTCGCATTTTGTGATAAAAGAAAAAGAAGTGTCACTAAAAAAGTATCTTTTGAAGATGTTTATGAGTTTACTTGCACTCTTTATTATCGAATTAGTGGTATTAATTGGGATAATATTATTGTATGCAATATGTAAAGCATTACTTGGAGGAGTAAATACATATGTGATGAGCCGGATAGTTGTATTTACACTCTGCATTGTTTTTTCGATGGGACTTTTTGTAAGTATAGAAAATGTAAATGGCAAAAATAGTTTGTTTTCTAAAATACTTGTTAGATATATTATGCAGATAATGGTATTTATAGGATTTATAATTTTTTATATATATTTATTTAAAATTATTTTTGTATTTATACTGCCATCTAATCAAGTATTTGCAGTTTGCACGACTCTTTTTACTATTGGTCTTTTGACTAATCTTATGAGCCAAGCGATAGAAGAAAAGTCTGTATATAGTATCGCGATTAAGTATTTACCAGTCGCATTTATACCAGCATTTATCCTTCAGGTAATTGCGGTGACACTTCGGATTCATCAGCATGGTCTTACAACATTAAGATATCTTGGAGTTTTGTTTATTATATTTGAAGGAATATACCTAGTTTATTATATTTTTTCAGAAGTTCTTAACAATAAAAAGTTTAAACTTGAGAAAATGTTTTTAGTTTCAAGTTTAATGTTCGTTTTAATATTTTTCATTCCAAAGATAAATATATTTGAGTTTCATAAAATCTATAATAAAGTTTTCTATAAACAAACAGAGACTTGTAATTCTATAGATGAGAACAAAGAAAATAATGATATTTTTAAGAAAAGTTTTGATGTGGATGAAATAAATGTATCAGAGTATGATACTATCAAAAAATATAGAGTAAATCTAAAACTAAATGAAAATAACGAATACATTAACACAGTAGATGGTAAAATACACGATAATGAGATAATAGATATCACAGAATATTTAGCAAAAGTAAAAGAGAGCATAGAGAAAGGTTTAAAAGAAAACGAGGCAAAAACAGAAAAGCTTTCCGATATAGGAAACGAAATAATAACAGGAAATAATAAGCTTATCATGAATTATATCATTATATGGTATAATAAAAAAGATGAAAAAGTTATAAATGTTGAGTTTAGTGGATATATGCTAACTAAAAAGTAGTTTTTGTGTGTTAGAAAAGTTTATGATAAGAAAGTGGAAAAGTCCACATATTGAAATCATATAAGAAAAGGAGAAGTTATGAGTTTAATAGATTCATCAATATTTCACTTGGGATTAAAAAAGATATTAAATAAAATACTTTTGGTGGTTTTTTCAGTAGTGCTTATTGTTTTACCATTTACTAGTTGCAGTAAAGAAAATGTAGCATCAAAAAACTCATCAAATCAAAGTGTTGTAGTGTATGATGAAGCAAATCTTTTTAAGAGAGATGGCTATAAGTTAAAGGAAGTAGTGATACTTAGTCGTCATAACATTCGTTCACCCCTTGCAAATAAAAATGCTACCATAGCAAGACTTACACCGCACTCATGGTTTAATTGGTCATCAAAACCAAGTGATTTGTCATTAAGAGGCGGTACACTTGAGACAACTTTCGGACAGTATTTTAGAAAGTGTTTGGAAGAAGTAAAGTTTTTTGATGAAAATATTGAGCCAAGTTTAGATGAGGTTAGGATTTATTCTAATTCAAAACAGAGAACCATAGCGACAGCAAATTATTTTTTGACAGGACTTTTCCCTATAAGCAATATGGATGTAGAGCACCATATGCCTTTTGATGAGATGGACCCAGTGTTTAATCCAGTTTTAACTGATATAGATGAAGAGTTTGTATCAAATGCAGGAAAGCAGATACAGGAAATGTTTAAAAGTACGGTTGACAATCTTGAGGATAATTATAGATTAATTGAAAATGTAATTGATGTAAAAGATTCAGTTGATTATAAAGAAAAAAAGTTTGAGAAGTTTAGGACGGATGATTTAAATGTTATCTTTGCAGAAAACTCAGAGCCAGCACTTACTGGCTCACTTAAGACAGCACTTCAAATAAGTGATGCACTTGTTCTTCAGTATTACGAAGGTGATGAAAAAGAAGAAGCATTTGGTAAAAAACTTACAAGAAAAGAATGGGAAGATATAGCAGAAGTAAAAGATGTGTATGAAGAAGTTTTATTTTCAGCACCTCTTGTCGCTTATAATGTCGCAAACCCACTTCTTAAAGAGATATTAAAGGAATTACAAAATGATAGAAGGAAACTAACTTTCTTATGTGGTCATGATTCAAATCTTGTGTCAGTCCTTTCGGCTCTTCAAGCTGAAGATTATAAACTTGATTATGCTATAGAAAAAAAGACACCTATAGGAAGTAAAGTTGTATTTAGTAAGTGGGAAGATGAAGATGGGAAAATGTATATATCTATAGACTATGTCTATCAGACAGTTGAGCAATTAAAATACATTTCACTTCTTAATACTGATAATCCACCAGCAATTTTTCCTATAAAGTTAAAAGGTATTACGAGAAATAAGAAAGGCCTATATACATTTGATGATATTTTAGAAAGGTTTAAGTTCGCAATTAGTATGAAAAATGTGATGTAATTTTGATTTGAAAAAGTAAAAAAGCGAGGTGATAACGATATGGAAGAAAAGAATACAAAAAGTGAAAAAGAATTAAAACTTGAAGAGATGAAGAATCAAATCAATATTCTTAAAGGAAAAGCAAGTACTTTAGAGTCCAATATAAAGACGATGGAAAAAGAAACAGAAGAAGCAATCGGTAAAATGATTTATGAAAAGAGAAAGGGACTTGAAAGGTCTTATGGTGAAGTATTAAAAGAAGCAGAGCAGAGATTAAAAGCTAAAGAAAAGGAAAAGGTTGAAGAGCGAAAAAAGAATATTGAGAAAGTTGTAAAAGAAAATACAAAAGAGACAAGAGAAGGCATAACTTATCTTAAAAATCATATTAAAAATGTCTTGAAGGAAAACAATATACCTTCATTTGTAAATAGCACATTTTATATGGGGGTCTGGTGTCCTTCGACAGTTGTTGAATGGTGCATAAGATTACTCGTGATTGCTATAGTTCTTTTGATACCAACAATTATTTCATTTGTAGTTGCAAAAGATAATCTAATTACTGCATTTCCAAATGCTATATTTAGATATATCATAATCGCCTTAATCTATTTTGGAGTGATATTTATAGCAAGTCTTATATGGCTTCTCGTTGATAAGATGACCAAGAAAAATATAGATGTGCTAAATGAAGTAAAAGAGTTTAGAAAAAATATACTGGACAATAACAAAAAAATAGCTGAGATAACAAAGAAGACAAACGAAGAAATGACTGATGATAAGTTTGACTATACAAAGATTGATAGAGATATAGAGGCTGGGAAACTTGAAGTTGAGAATTATAAGAAAAAGAAGGAAGAAGCTATCACCCATTTTGAGACAGTGACTGAAGAAGAGATAAAGAAAAATGCCAAGTCTGAAATGGAAAAGAAGATAAGACCGATTGAAAGAGAGATTGATAAGGTAAAGGAAGAGATTGATGAATTGCAAAAGAAGCATGATGAGTTAAAACTTTCACAGGATTAATGGCTTTTTAGTTAGGTTTTGTGGTATAATATAAAGTTAGTATCATGGAGACATTATATAGAAAATATAGACCTATAGATTTCGATACTGTTGTCGGGCAGGATGTGATAGTAAAGACTTTAAGGAATCAAATAGTAAAGGGAAGCATAGCACATGCTTACCTATTTTCTGGTACAAGAGGAACTGGAAAAACAACTGTCGCAAAAATATTTGCAAGAGCGATAAACTGTCCAAATGAGATAAATGGTAACCCCTGCAATGAATGTCCTACTTGTAAATCTGCACTTGAAGGGACTAATCTAAATATATTAGAGCTTGATGCCGCATCAAATAATGGAGTGGATGATATAAGAAAAATCATTGACCAGCTTGAGTATCTACCACGTGATGGTGAAAAGAAAAAAGTTTTTATCATAGATGAGGTACATGCCTTATCTGGTTCGGCTGCTCAAGCATTTCTTAAATCACTTGAAGAGCCACCAGAGCATGTAGTATTTATACTTGCGACAACAGATCCAAATAGACTTCCAGAAACAGTTTTGTCAAGATGCCAGAAATATAATTTCAAAAGAATTAATATTGAATCCATAGTTGAATATCTAAAGAAAATATGTGAGGCAGAAAAGATAGATATAGATGATGATGCTCTTGTATTTATAGCAGAAAAGAGTGATGGAAGTATGAGAGAGAGCATAAGTAAACTTGATAGAGTAAGGTCATATGGTACAAATGATAAAATAAAAAAAGAAAATGTCCTTGATATACTTGGCATTGTAGATGATGATGATTTTTCTAAACTAAGTAAAGCTATAAATGAAAGTGACATAGAACAGGCGATAAATATTTTAGGAGCCTGTCTTGAAAGAGGAAAAGATATAAGTCAATTTGTAAATGACCTTATATGGTATCTGCGAAACTTGCTTATAGTTAAAGATATAAAAGAGCCAGTTGAATCTTTGAATATTACAAAATCTAATTTTGATAAATTAAAAAAAGAATCAGAATTATTTTCAAAAGATGTCCTTATATATTTTATAGAAGAACTCTCAAAGACTTTTAATTTGATGAAATATGATGAAAATAGGAGAGTTATTTTAGAAACTACATTTGTAAGACTTGCAAGTCCCGAGACTAATTTTTTAGAGTCTGCTGTCATGGCAAGACTTGATAGAGTTGAGCAAATGCAAAAAGAAGGTTACAGAGTAGTAGGTGAGAGAAGCGAGAAAAAAGATAGCAGTATAGATAATACACAAAAAGAAAAAACTGAAAATAAAAATAAAGAAATGAAACTTGCACCTGCCACTATGGAGGAAATAAAAAAAGTAACCGAAGAGTGGAGGGCTATCGTATCAACACTTAGTAGGACATTTAAAGTGGTGATGAGGGATGACAGTAAACCTATACCTGGAAGTGAAAAAGAGAGAGGGCTTATAGAAGTGCTTGTGAATAAAGAAGGCACAAGTTTTCTTAAAAAGTTTAATAAAAATAGTGAGATTGAAGAGGCACTGTCAAAAAGTGCAGAAAATATAATTGGTAAAAAGATTGTATTTAAATTAGTATTGTCAGATGATAAAAATTATGTAGAGAATGTAACTTGGAAACTTGATGATGCTTATGATAAGATAGGGATGGAAGTTGGAGAAGAAGAGTAATGTTAAGCAGTTCTGAAAATATAGAAAAACTTATATCGGAACTTGAAAGTCTACCTGGTGTTGGCAGAAAATCAGCTGGAAGACTTGCATATTTTATTGCTAATGCACCAAAGGAAAAAATAGATTCTTTAATTAGTGCTATAAAAAATGTAGGTGAGAATACAAAAAAGTGTAAAGTTTGTTTTACAATTTCTGATGGAGACATTTGCAATATCTGCTTAAACGACAAAAGAAATAAAAAGGTCATAATGGTTGTCGAAAATGAGAGAGATTTACTTGCCTATGAAAATACAGGTGAATATAACGGAGTTTATCATGTTTTAGGTGGAGCACTATCACCACTTACAGGTGTAGGGCCAAATGAACTTAAGATAAAAGAGTTGATGGCAAGACTTAAAGATGATGTAGAAGAAGTTATACTTGCTACTAACTCATCAGTTGAAGGAGAGACGACAGCGACATATTTAGCAAAACTAATTAAGCCACTAAATATAAAAGTGACACGTATAGCATCAGGAGTTCCTGTAGGAGGAGACATAGAAAATATAGATGAAGTAACACTCTTAAGAGCACTAAATGGGAGACTAATATTATGATGGATCAGATAGAGTTTGAGAATCTTATAGAAAAAATGAAAAGGCGAAAAGATGAAGGTGATATAAAGACAGCTATGAAGGTAGCTGATAAAGTGCCTTGGGATGAAGTGGATGATGTAAACCTTCTCATTTATGCTGCAAGTATCTATGAAGAAGGTGAAAAGTATAGAGATGCCAAGATGATTTTAGAGTATGCATATGATGTGGCACCAGTAAAGAATAGACTTTATTTCGCACTTTGTCTTATAAATGCAAAGTGTAAAGAATTAAAAGACGCAACTAGTTATTTTATTGATTTTGAAAAAAGTTTCCCAGATGACAGTAGGAAAAAATTGCTTGAATACTATATTATGAAAGGTAAAGGTGCAAGTAACGAGCAATTAAAGAGAATACTTTCAGAATATTTGAGTGAAGAAAAAGATGAAAAAATGTCATTTGAACTTGCTCTCATCAGCGATAAGCTTGGTGAGAAAGAAGAAGTTTTAGACATTTGTAATTTCATAGTTCAGTTTTATGGTGTAAAAAAGAATGGATATGGGAAAAATGCCCTGCTTCTAAAAAAGAAATATATAGAATTGAGTGAAGAAGAAGAAAGACTTTTGAAAGATGCAGAGATAGGATATGAAAAAAATGATGAGATGGACATCGAGTATAAAGAACCACCAAAGTTTTATAACGAGACAAAGATGGAAGAAGATAGAGTAAGTGTTCCTGTAGAAAAATTAGAGAGAGTAAATGTGGAAGAGAAAAAGCAGATGGAGAGTTTACTCTCAAAAAATAGTGACACTTTAGATGAAAATCTTGTGCCGAAAAATATTAATATTTCCTATTCACCTGATGAAGAAAGTTATGCAGAGAAAGAAAAAAATAAGATGGCATTCTTAAGTAAAGAAAGAAATGACAAAGAAAAGTTAAAGCAACTTATAAATGAACTTAAAGAAGAAGAGCATCTAAAGAATAGTGAGTTTAATAAATATAGACAAAATAGTTTTGAAAGACAAAGGAGATTTAAGAAAATGAAACTTAATGAAACTAAACTTCATATGATTATCGAGGCACATTCAAAAGAAGAAGGAACAGAGATAGCAAGAAAAGAACTTGAATATATACATAGTGTGCTTGGAGAAAAAACTACGATAGCAAAAGCATCTGCATACAATATGAATGAAAAAGGTTTTGAGTATTATGAAAGTAAACTTGATAACAAAGATTTGATAATTGAGAATGCAGGACAATTAAAAAATGAAATCTTGGATGCGATAGAAGAATATATAATAAATAAGAGAAGCAATACTATTTTTGCTCTCGTAGATGTCATAAATAATTTTGATAAACTTGCGACAGAGAGACCATCGTTTGTAAGTAGATTTGACGTGTATTCGGTGCTCTCAAGTAGACCACAAGAAACTCTTGATGCTACAAAAGAAGAGATAGAAGAGTTTAAGTCTCAAAAGAGTATAAATAAAAGAACATCTCTTGAAAATGAGAGAAATGACAAAGTTGAAAAAGTGGCGCATCCTAAAAAACCTCCTGCACAAAAATTAAATCTTAAGGAGGAATCAAATAGTCGTGCTGAAAAATCAGAGCATTCTGAAATGTCAGCAGATGAGTTTGTAGAAAAGTGTAAAGAGTATGCTACAAGTATAGACTGTGTAATGCCAGGCGAAACTATACCTGTTCTTTATGAAAAGATTGAAGAAATGCAAGAAAGTAACATACCATTAAATATTGAAAATGCAGAAGCACTTATAGAAGAGGCTGCTGATAGAGCAGAAAAACCAAAACTTTTTAAGAAGCCAAAATATGATAAAAATGGTTGCCTTATATTATTAGAGGAGCATTTTAATTTCTAATGCAAGAGTTCATATTGAAAAATCTAATAACAGTAATATTTGTGATACTTTTAGTATATGGTTTTATAAAAGGTTTCTCACTTGGTTTTCTTAAGAAAGTTTTGTCATTTGGAACTATAATTATAGCAATAATTGTGACAAAGTTTTTTACTCCGGTAATTGTAAACATCATAAAAGATGTAACGAATGTCGAATCAACACTTACAGCACACATTTATGATGCAGTCATAAAAAGCAATATATATGACAAAATGGAAATACCGTGGTTAAGTAGTGCTGTAGACACAGGAAACATTCAAGAGACATTAAAGAATGGTTTATGCACTGACATAGCAAATACAATTATTAATTTAGTGTGTGGCATAGTAGTATTTATAGTTGCTTTAATTTTAGTAAAAATTATTTTGAAAGTTTTAGATGTGGTTGATTATATACCAGTGGTAGGACAATTAAATAAGATTTTGGGTGGAGTCTTTGGTGTATGTGAGACAGTATTAGTAACGTGGATTATATTTACAGTGCTTCGCTCTATCGAAAATATACCGCAGGTAAAAGTGATTACAGACAATATAAAAGATTCTTTGATTGTAAATTATTTTTATAATAATAATTTTGTATATAATTTTTTTGCAAATCTATTCTCCACTTTTATAACAAAGAGTGGATCAGTATAAAAAAATAGGAGGATTTTAAAATGGGATTTTTAGATAATTTATTTGGAAGTGGTACAGAAGAAAAAGTTTCAAAGGCTGTAGATGAGGCAGTAGTACAAGGAAAGAAACTTGGTGAAAAGGCAGTAAAAAAGGGTAAGGAAGCAGCAAAGGTCGCTAAAGAAAAAGCAACTGAGGCTAAATACAAAGTTCAAATCGAGAAACTTAAATATTCGATTGGAAATGAAGTTGTGAAAATAGGTCTTCCTATAGCAAAAAATGATGCTAAAGTAAAACCTCTTATCGATAAGATTCATGAGCTTGAAAAAAACCTAAAAAAGGGTGCTAATAAGCCTGTGAATAAGGCTAAAAAAAGTAGTAAAAAGTAGTTAAAAAAACACTTGCAAAAAAATAATATTTATAGTAAAATCAATAAGCCTATCTGTTGATGGGTTTATTGATGGCTTGTGTAATAGAATGTTTTTAGATGGCCCGGTGGCTCAGAAATGTCCGGTGGACATTTCTGCACTATTATCGGGTTGGTTTGGGATAGATAGTAAAGGTTTAAGTATGGCCCGGTGGCTCAGTTGGTTAGAGCGCTGCCCTGTCACGGCAGAGGTCAGGGGTTCGAGTCCCCTTCGGGTCGCAAGGGGCGGATATAATCCGCCCCTATGATTAAATAATAAAAAGTTTATGGATGGGTTCCCGAGTGGCCAAAGGGGGCAGACTGTAAATCTGTTAGCATCGCTTTCGGTGGTCCGAATCCACCCCCATCCACTTAAAAGCCTTATTTTAGGCTTAATGGGGTGTTAGCTCAGCTGGGAGAGCATCTGCCTTACAAGCAGGGGGTCATAGGTTCGAGCCCTATACGCCCCATTTAATATCGCGGGGTAGAGCAGCTTGGTAGCTCGTCGGGCTCATAACCCGGAGGTCATAGGTTCAAATCCTATCCCCGCTACGAAGAAGGGAGGCAGTAGGCCTCTCTTTTTATTTGCCAAAATATTTCCAAATAACAAAGTTATACAAAAATATGAATAATAATAAAAATAATGAATAATTAACCACTATATGTAGTAGTTATTAAAACTTGAAAAACACATTTTGTGGACACGTAAATGTCCAAAAAACCTATAAAATTACTAAAAATCAAACGAAATAAGTATTAAGATTTTATTAAGATTGCGTCCAGTTTATTGAGAATTGTGGGTCATTTTAGTAAAATAATTATACATAATTTTAATGGGATAATATGCCCATTATTGTGTTTTGTGTACAAAAAATTTGAAAAGGAAAAGGTATGAAAGGGGAATTTAAAAGAATCATATCAATTATTTTGATAGTCGCAATGACTATTACAAATAATGGTCTAATGGTTTTTGCTGATAGTGTTGACACTATAGTAGACCATAAGACTTTGGATGTGAAAGAAACTCCTAATTATTATTATGAGCAGACAACTACTACTGTAGAGGAGTATGAAACTTATTTGGAATCACAAAATCCAGATGTGTTTACTAAAGAAAAAAATAACCCAAGCAAAGAAAAAAATGATGAGACAGAATCATCAGAAGTTTTTGATGAGAAAAAAGAGTTAGAAAATATTGAGACACAAAACAATGAAGAAAAAGATAATAACGAAAAAGAAAATGATGAGACAATAGATGAGACTGAAAAAGAAGATGATGAAGTGACAACTACGAAAGTAGAAAAAGAAGAGAGTGAAAAAGATCAGGAGACAACTTTAGAAAGTGAAACTAGCGAAAGCGAAACTAGTGAAAATGAAACTAAAGAAAGCGAAACTGAAAATACAGAAAGTGAAGAGACTACAAAGACTATAGTTGAAGAGAATAATGATATAGCAACAGCATCAGATGCTGAAACAAATGATGCAAATGATACAAGTGCTAAAGAAGAGATAGCTACAAAATCAGATGCTGATGAAAATGAAGAAAGTGAAGTAGTAAAAGTATCAACAGAGTCAGAAACAAACATAGAAGAAAATTATGAAACTGAAATCACTGCTACAGAATCAGAATTAAAAACACTCGCTACAGAATCAGAAATTAGTATAGCGACAAGTTCTGAAGCAGAAAATAAAAAAGTAAAAATTATCGCAACAGTTTCTAAAGTTTCTTGGAAAGTGAAAAAAGTTTTGGTTGCAACATTTGCATCAATCAATGTAAAGTCTGGTGAAAAAGAAAAGGATAGAATAGATAGACTTGCAACATATGCAAATGTCATCATAGTTAATGAAAAAGGCGAAGAAAAAGTATTTAGTGTCAACTTAAAGTGGCAATTACTTAAGAAATACGAAGTTAATGCAAAATCTGAAAAGCAAGATTCTCCTATATCAAAAGATGTGTGGAGAGAAAATCTTAAAGTTGATGAGTTTATAAAAGAGCAAGAAGAGATAAAAGTTTCGACAAGTAATATCGCAAAGATTGAAGAAAAGATAAAGAGTGAAAATGAAAAACTTGATGATAAAGAATATGTATTAGAAATTGCAGAGAGTGAAAAGGAGTTAGATGAGACATTAGAAAGTGTAGAGATAAAAGAAAGTGTAGAAGTAGAAGAAAGTAAAGAAATAGCAGAGAACATAGAACAAGTAGAGAGCATAGAGCAAGTAGAGAGTGCAGAGCAAGTAGAAACTGCAGAGCAAACAGAGAGTGCAGAGCAAATAGAAACTGCAGAGACAATTGAGAGTGTAGAACAAGTAGAAAAAATAGATCCAACAGTTGCAGGATTTAACAGTACTGAAGGTACTATTAGTGATGCAACTATTGTTAATGATGATGAAGTATCAGATGAAACTTACGAAACCGAATTAATAGATAATGAGACAAATGCTGAATTGGCAAAAGAAGAAGTAGATGAAAATAGTGATGAGTTAGTAGAAGCAACAGAATCAATAATTACGGTTGCTAATGAAAATGATTTTAATCTTAAGTCAGTAGTAAGTACTGATGAAGAGATAAGTGATTTAATGATTAATTATTATGACTTACAAACTATTTATCTTTACACAGTTGACATGAAATATCTCGGTGATGAGATAATTGAGTTAATAGATAAAGAGAATAGTGTAGAAGCAAAAGATGAAGAAATCATAGAAAAAGATAATGAAGAAAAAACAGAGAAAGGATTAGTTGAAAAAGTATTTAATTTCTTCGGACTAAACTTAGGTGCAAGTGCAGAGAGTACAGAAAAAGTTGAAGAAAGTAAGGTTAATAAAAAAGAAAATACAAGCTTTGATCTAACTGCTTACTTAAAAGAATCAAAAGTAGATATTCTTGAATTGACAAATCTTGAGCCAGTTGTTGTAGAGTTTGATGAACATCTTCTTGGTGCAGGAGCAACTCATACTGCTCATCAGATTGCATCAAATGTAAATGGAGATATTTTAACAGCGGATAATATATTTGACTCTGTGATAGGTGGCGATGCAAGAGATATGCTCGATTTATCACCAAGCAACACAAGAATTAAAGCAACGGGTTCAAATATTTTCATAGCTGGAACATATTATTTACCAAGTGATATAAGAATATCAAATCACTGGATAGTAGAAAATAACAATACACTTACACTTTGTTTAAATGGTCACAATGTGACATTTGCAACTGCTGGATGCGTAAGAGGTGAAGGAAGAGTTGTAGTATGTAACTGTGGCGGTGAATCAAAGATAACTACTGAAGGACCACAGTATCATTGGCGTGACAAATGGTATGCAAGTACTTCTGAAACTTATACAAAGTGGAATGAGAAATCACTCTTCTCTGGAAAAGAAGTTGGTGTGTATGCAAAAGATAACAATATAGTTTTTGCTAATGCAGTAATTAAGAATCAGTATAATGGACGAAAAGCAGTTAGTCAGATGGAAGATAGTGAGATGGATGAACCAGAGAATTCTGGAGATGGTTCACTTGTCTGGGGTAAAAAAGAATTACAATTATACAATGTTAGATTTGAAAATAATAGAGCAACAAGGTCAAATGGTGTAGCAGCGAATGCTCAACTTGGTAAGATGATAATTGAAGGTTGCTCATTCACAGGAAATCAAAACTTGTCAAATAAAGGTGGAGCAGTTGCATTTAATCCAAAATCAACGATAATCCATAACTCAACATTTAAGAACAACATTTCATTCACAAATGGTGGAGCACTTTACGGAAGATCATATACTAATTCAGATGAAGGTACAGAGATAGGTACGAAGATTACCAAGACAACATTTGAAGGAAATGTAGCTCGTATAGAAGGTGGAGCTATATTTATGGATTACCTTTGTGATAAAGGTGTGACGATAGATGGAACGGAATCAGAAAAAGTAGTATTTAAAGATAATTATGCAGGAGTATCTGGTGGTGCGATAGCAGTTAAACATATGAGATCTGTAGATGGTCAAGATGTAAATGCATATTCTTATGAAGATCCTACAAGTAGAAATAGATTATTAAATATTAATTATGCTTCATTTGAAGGTAATGCTGCAAAGGGAATTAAAATAGATCAAAAATCTGGAACAGTATCTGATGATGAGAGTTCATTAAGAGAGAACCACGGTGGAGCTATTTATTTAAGTTCAGAAACTTTAAAATATAGCACATTCCCAACAGACCTTCCAGTAAAAAAAGTAAATATTAAAAACTGCTCATTTACTAATAATATTGCAAAAGGATTTTCACTTGAGATAAAAGCAAAAGATACTACGGGAGCATTTACAGGTGATGTACTTGCAAAATATAATGTTGGAAACTCAGGTGGTGCTATATATGCAAGTAAAGTTGCTGAATTAAATATAACTGATACAGTATTTGATAATAACAAATCAATAACTGGTGCAGGTCTTTGTGTGAAAGAATCAACTGTAAGCATAGCCGGTGGAGAATTATCAAATGGTAAAGCATATAACTGTACTTATAATGCTACAGAGTTTTATAAGAGAATAGTAAGCCCTGGTGGTGGAGCCGTATACATTATGAAGGGCGCACATCTTTCTATATCACAAAATACAAAAGTAAGGGCAAATGAAAATGCATTTTATCTTGATGGTGGTTCTATAGATTTAGGTGTATCAGAAGTTAAGCAAAATGTCGGAGAATACTTAATAGGATATACTAATTATAAAACAAATCGAATACTCTTTAGTGGTGTAGACATAAAAGACCATGAGTTTAGTGAGACAAGAAAAGATTATGCATCTACTCTTTCAGATGCGACAATAGGAAATAGATCATATGAGTGTGGTATCTATGCACCATCTTATATATCATTCAAAGGAACAAATGCCATAAGTGGCAATAAGAGAAACTACTATACAAAGAGTGGAACTACATGGGTTGCAAAAAATGAATATGCAAACTTGGTTATGACTTCATCAGCATCAAATCTTAAGTTTGACTTAAGTAAATATCTATTTGATGTTCCATTTACAGATCAAGATATAAGTGAAAGAATAGGACTTTACTATGAGTTTGATGCAAGTGGACCAGACCAGATAATTGCATTTGATAAATGGAATTATCAAAATGTAAGAGTAATAGATGAGGGTGGACTTTGGACTAACTATTTTGAAATTGATAATTCACATAAAGGTCAGTGGTGTGAAGGTTGGAAGTTCTATATAGAGAAAGAACTTATAAGGATGAGCCCAGATATTGTCCAAGTAAAGTTTGATTCATTTATAGAAAATGTACCGAGAATAAAACCACAGTATTATAACTTTAGAAAGTCAGCAGGACGCAAATTAAAAATAGCAACACCGACGGAGATAGTGAGAAGAGATATAAAGACACCAGGTAGAACTCTTCTTGGTTTCCTTGGTATTGATAAGACGGATGACAGCAATACAAAATATGATTTGTGGGATTTTGATAGATGTGTAATAGATCCAAATGTAGCAGTAAATAATGAAATAGTCATAATACTTGTATATACTAATGATAGTATAAAAATAAAACCTTGTGGCTGTGCAAATGGCACTATCTGTTCACATGATGGTTTTGCATCTAATCACAGCGATAGAGGAATAGGAACAAATGAGAGAGAAGCAAGATATCTAAATTATATAGAAGTAGCAACTTATCCACAGCTTTCTTATAGATATAGAGGTCAAAAGACACAATATGTTTTGAGTAAAGATTTGACTATAACATCAGATGAGGCAAAAGAGTTTATAAATGGTGGTTTAATACTAAACTTAAATGGCAAGACTTTAACTTATGATACATCAAGTAGTAGCGATGCTCACATATTTACAACTTCTGGCACTGATACGATGAGAGATGCAAATGATGCGAAAGTTATGATATGTGGTATAGCAACTCCTGGATCAACCGAGAGAGGAAAGATAACTGCAAGAGGTACCCATAAGGGAGCATTTATATCAGCTGATAAAGATGTATACTTAAGCAGTGTAGATGTAGAAAATGTAGTAGCAACAAGTGATTCGGATAAAGCATTTATAAATAGCGACATAAAAGAAGTAGATACGGATATTTATATAAATGATGTTAATTTTGAAAATATTGGACTTAATTCAGATTTAATAAATGCTGGTTCAAGAGTAATACTTGAAAAATCAAAGGTAACTAGTGTAAGTCTTGATGGAAGTCTTGTGAAACTTAAAGCAAATGCAAATATCAACACAGCATTTAAGTTAATTGGTTCAGAAATAAGTTTAGTTCCTATTGCTGACTCATTAGTTTCATCTGACCTTATAGGTCCTAAAGTAGGAACAAAAATACTTATAGCATCATCAAATATAACAAATAATATTTTTGACTCACATCTTATAAAACTTAAAGAAAGTGAAAATGGAACAGCATCAAACATAAAACTAACAGGAAATGTCAACATTACAAATAATACATTAATTAATGGCACTTCATTAATTTATAATGATGCATCAAATGGTGATGATGTATTTGGTGAGACAAGAAGTGATAATATAAAGATATCAAATAACACTGTCCCACACGTTGATGGCAATGCAATAATTTCCCTGTATGAAAAATCACTTACATTTAAAGGTAATGTTGTCATAACAGGAAATGAAGCAGAGGGAGTAAGTAAGGCAACAAATAAAGTAAGTACTATAAGGTCAGGTAACAACACACTCATTTACTTTGATGAGGTTGCACTAAATGTGCTTAACAATAAGACCAAGCATGAATGGTATGCAGAAAATAACAATGGCACAACTCAAACATTTACTAAACCAATATTTACACAAGTGCCTGGCACAAAACTTCGCGCATCAGATTCAGTTATAAAGATAAGTCTTTCAGATAATAGCGAAGATGAAGCACAAAAGATATATGAGAGATGGTCTATCGATAATATAATTGGCGAGAAAGAAGCCGAGATGACATTTATGAGGGATGATTCTTATAATGAAGATGATCCTTTCGATATATATAAGAAAGGAACAACAGATAAGGAGTCAGATATTTATCTTGGCTCATCATTCGTAGCAGTAAGATTTAGACTTTATAATTACAAAGAAGGTGTGGATGAAAGACTTGATACATCTGCAGGATATACTCAAGCGGCAATACAAAGAGTTGAGCCTGATGTCTATACTTTACTTGATACACCTCAATATAAGTTTGATTTCTCACGAACATCAGTTATGTGGGAAGCATTTGCATATAGAAAATCTGATGGAACTTATGATTATTCAAATGAAAGATTGTATCCAGAGAAGACGACAAATATAGCTATTAAGTCAACAAGAAGTGTGCTTGTGTCAGGATATATTTATAACCACAATAACAAACGACATGTTCACGAAGGAAATGTAGAGTTGTGGACAGAGGCAAGAAATGAAGGACATTTACAAGCAACTAACTCATTCGTATTCTTACATAATGATATAGAGCTGACACACGAATTATTATTTACTCCAGAGACAACTTATCATCTCTGCTTAAACGGTCACAAGTTAATAGTTAATAAAGATATGAACTGGTTTAAGTCAGACACTTGTCATTTAATCATTTGTGATTGCAAGAAGACAGGTAGTATAGTAGATAATGGTGCATTTACAAATGATTTAATAAAAGTTGATGGTGGAAAGCTTACTATAAATGATATAACAGTTGGCCCATTTGCAAATGTGACGGGTGGAAGAGTTTTATCAGTAAATGAGACTGTTGATACAAAGATTGATAATTTACTTATAAAAGAAATAAGGAGTGACGAAACAGGATTAACTAATCATTCATTTATAGATATAAATACAAATAATCGTGCAAGTATAAGTAATGTCACTATCAGATCAAGTGTTATGAGCTCAGATGATGAGAGAAATGCGATATTATCTGTAACTAATCGTGTGGCAAATGCTAGTATAAAAATAAAGGGACTTAAGATAGAAAATAATGAAGTAGTTGCATCAAGTGTATTAAGTGGTGCAGGATATGTGTTTAGATTAAACTCATATGACAATGTTACACTTGAATCACCTGTCATAAAGAATAACAAAGTAGTTTTAGGTGCACCTATAGAGATAAGAGGAACTGGCACACTTACATCCGATATCACGATGAAGAATGTAGCATTTACTGAAAATCAGAAGAATTACTACAAGAACGACACTACACATGAGATGCTACTTGATGAGCAACTTACAAAAGGTATCTCTGCAAACTTTGCTGTGACAGGATTTAATAAGTTTAATATAGAAGGTGGAACATTTAGTGGCAATAAGTTCAACACTTATTCTGAAACTCTCCAAGATGATGAGGGAGCAGTAATAGATTTTGTAAATTACGAATCTACACTTACAGTAAAGAATGTAGTATTTGATGGAACTGCTACAACTGTAGCAGATAAGATGCTTGGAATTGCAATTTTAGATAGAAGTGATGACTTATTTGAGAATGTGACATTTGAAAACTACAATATAGGAAATAGCACTTATATGCTCATAGCTAAAGGTGGCGCATATAGTGTAGCAGGAACATATGTAGGAAGAACGACATTTAGAGGAAGCACAAACTTTAATAACAATAAAGCTCTTAAAGTTATCGATGTCGAAAGTGTAAGACTTGATCCAAATAATGAAAATGAAGGACTCGTACTCTTAAATGGCACAAGATTTACAAACAACACATCAGTTGCTGATAATGGAGTGATAAATATCGGTACAAACATCGTAACGAAGGCATCAGGAGCAGTAATAACAAAGACAAGTGGCACAGCGGTAAGGGCAGAGGCTGGAGAGTTTAAGATGTTTAATACAGAAGTAAGTGGTGGAAGTGGTGCGAAGGCATCTGTCTATATAAATAATGTAGCAAGTCTAATCCTTGGGGATAAGGTAGTAGTAAAAGATAATGCAACTAACATCTATCTTCACGGCACAGGTGCTGTAAATGCAAAAATAAAAGTTGAAAATAACCACCCAATACTTGGCACATCTGATATAAACTTCTCTGTGACAGATATAGAGTATAACTTCTTTGACCAGTGGGGTGAAAACTACATTGAAAAATATAATAGCAGTGTTGGTAGTTCATATACATATTTGCCAAGTGATTTATTTAAACTTGATAGTGCTCTTGCATCAAGTAGAAAAGTTTATTCATCAGGTGATATAGCATCAGGCGATCAAAAACTTTGGGTATCATCAAGTGCAACTTCTAATCAGTATGCAACACTTGTATTCTTTGATAGAGATATAAAGGGACCAAAGGAGATAGCAAGACAATATATAAAGGTAGGACTAAAAACAAAACTTACAAGAGTTCAAGTTGATTATATCTCTACACTTAGTCAAGTATGGATGGTAGAAGCTGATGGCTTAAGACCAAAAGAACAAAGCATGTGGAGAATATATAGTAGCGGACACTTTAATGATTTTGAAGTAGAAAATTATGAGACAGGCAAAACATATTATGCATATCTAACAAAGAAACATATACATAAGATTTGTGGACCAGATTCATTTGTAGCTTGTGGACCAAACCACGCTGACAGTGTCTCACATACTATAGATTATGACTTTGTCCAAGTAGGAACAAATGAAAACATAATCAATGAAGCATCAAGAAGTAATTATATAGGACTTTCAAATAATTTGATTATAAATCAAGAAGCACTCGATTCACTTAATGATAGAGACATAGTTCTTTGTCTAAATGGCTATGAGTTGAGATTTGAAAAAGATGCAACTCTTACTACAAGCCATAGTTTCGCTCTTACTAATTGTGAGAAAACTGGATTTGTAAGCGTTGATGGAAATGAAAAAACATCTAATCCTCTTATAAATATAAGTGGGGCTCTTAACACATTTAGTATGTATAATATCACATTTAAGGATTTTGAGACATCTGCATCAGTAGTCAAAGTATCAGATGTAAAGATAGTAAGTGAAAATGTGACATTTACTAATATTAAATCAAGTGCAACACATGGTATTTATGATATTGAAAGTGGCACAGCTTATGTAGAAAACATAGTATTTACTAATAATATAGCGTCAGGTTCATCAATTCTTGATTTGAGATTTGCAAGTTTCACAGCTGGAAAGATAGGCAGTATAAGTATCAACAACAATACATATACCAACAAACTTTTATCACTTAGTGGTACAGGTAATATGGACTCTATTATAGTAGAAAACAATACTATGATAGAGGGTGGAGGTTCAGATTCTTATGGTGCTATCTATGTTGATAATGGCGCAAATATAACATATGCAAATAATGCCAAGATTTCACTAAATGATGCTTCAGTGAATGCAGAGTCTAAAGGTGGAGCACTTTCTATATACGGCACACTTAATTTTAACGGCAATGTAACTCTTGAAAACAATAAGGCAGGTCTTGGCGGAGCTATATATGTTGATAGCACAGGTTCTCTAAATGTGGCTGGAGAAGCATACTTTAGAGAAAATGAAGGAAATATTGGTGGTGCTATCTATAGTAAGAATTGGTCAAATGTAAATATGTCATCTGCAATATATGATAGCAATATTGCATTAACTCACGGAACTGTAGCATTTGGCGGAGCATATAGTGGAAGAGCAACATTCAAAAACCACACAAGAAACACAAAGGAACTTATATATAACTTAAATGATAATGGATTAGACAGCATAAATATTGATACCGATACATTATTCATTGATAACGCACTTGCAAGTAGCATGGTATATTTAAGAAATATCTCAAGTGGAAATATCGAGATATCATACTTAAGCACAGGAAACTCTGTAAAGAGTTTTGTAGAACTTGCTACTGGTTCGCTTACTATAGATAATTCAGTTATAACAGACAATACATTTGCAGATTCAGTATTCATCTTTGAGAATCCAAGAAATGTAAGTGTAGCAAGTATCTCTGTATACGAAAACAAGATAACAAATGCAATATTGAGTGTCAGTGGTGGCAAAGTTGACATAAATAACAATATGACATTTAGAGATAATATCGCAAGACTTGGAAAGACAAAAGAATTATTAGTAAGTGGAGAAGGTGGATATTTTAGAGCAACAGAAAAGATAACTAGAGGAAAGAAGTATTTATTATCTGCTTATACAAATGGCATAAAGGTATTTGAAAAGTGGGACAATGCAACTATTGATAATTATGATGTGCCTCAAAGCAGTGACCCAGGACATTATATGGTTACACCAGAAAACTCAGATACTATAAAGTTATCAGAAGAAGATAGTGAAAAAGGTTATGAGTTCTACAAAGTTGGAAATACAAGTAGTCAAGACATTTATATAGGAAGAGAAGGCGTTGATTTTGTAAAACTTCGCTTTGTAGACCCTGAAAATGATAATAGCCTATTTGCTTCACAAAATATAGAGAAAGGCAAAGAAACAAAACTTGATAAGGTAGATACTTTAGAATGTGATTTGACAAAACAAAAATGGGTAGCAACCATAAGTGATGGAACTGTAAAAACTTTTGTATTTACAGGAGTTGAGAGAGCATCATCATCTAATAGTATAGATGTTTCTTATTCAAGACCACACCTTCATAAGATATGTGGACTTAGAAGAATTGATACATGTCACCATATAGATGGCTCATCTCATTTAGAGTTAGAGTATCAGATAGTATCAAATAAATCAGAGTTTGAAACAACTTCAGACCAATATGTATACATTAATGATGATATGACAGTTGATTCACCAATTGTACTTTCAAGTACTATAAGAGGTATCTGCTTAAATGGACACACTATAACTCTTGAAGGAAATGATACATATTCATTATTTAACACAAGCCAAGAACTTACAATCTGCAATTGTAAGGCAAATGGTGGTATAACAACAAATGATATAGATGTAAAAGGTCAACCAATTATTGATTATAGCGGAAATAATCTTGGACTCTATGGTATAAGATTTAGCAATATTAGTGCGACAGACTCTATCATAAAATTAACTGCAATGGGTTCTGCAATACTTCATGCTGGAAGGATTACTTTTGAATCAAATGCTGACTTTGGTATAAAAGGTGCTATTGATAATGAGTTTAACAACATTATATTTATTGATGATGTGACATTTGACCAAAATAATAACGCAAGTAACAAAGCAGTGCTTGATATAAATGATGGATTTAATATAGGCACATTATCAATTACACACAATATGCTTTCTTCAGAGATAGTAAGATTTAGTGGTAGCGGTTTTATGGCAATAGAAGAAATCATAGCAAAAGAAAACATAGTATCAACTAATTCTTCAGTTGTTGTGGTAGAAAGTAGTGCAGATGTAAATGTTATTAACGATGCGACATTTGATACCAATGCAAGTTTTGGTTCTACTTTATCTATAAAAGATAATGCGAGATTCACTGTATTAGGTACATCATCATTTATAAATAATATGGCAGAAAAACATTCTGCTATTGATGTAGCTGATAATTGTGACTTGGTATTTAATGAAGTAGTATTTGATGGTAATAGGAATACATCAAGTGGTGATTCAGTTGTATCTTTTGGAAATTCAATTTTAAGACTTATAAATCCTATATTTAAGAATCATACAAGTGATAATAGCATCCTTTTATCAAATAAAGCAGGATCAACAAGTGGAGAACTTTACTTGACTAATCCTATATTTACTAATAATAAGGGTATAGCAATTAAGCTTGATGGTTTACGAAATGGATTGATAGACAATGTAAATATTGATAGAGAATCTGCAAATAACTTTACAAATGTTTTAAATATCAAAGCAAGTACAGTGTCAATTACTAATCTAAAAGTGAAGGAAGCAAATCTTTCTGGAAGTGCAGTAGTTGTCGAAAACACAAGAGGCGTAGAGTTTGAAAATATTGAATTAAATAATAATACTATTTCAGGCAGTGCTTTATCAGTAACTGATAATTCGTCTATAGTAAATGTAAGAGGCGACATAAATATTTACGGAAATACAGCAGATATAACACTTACAAATGGCTCTTACTTAAAAGCAAGTGGAGTGATAAATAAGAACTCTAATATGACATTTAATGTAAGCAACTCACCTCAAAAATTATTTGAGGGTTGGGATAAGAATCATATTGAGACATACGGACAGATAGCATCTAAATCAAACCCAAGAAGATATACATACACACCAGAAAACTCAGGCTTGTTTAATATAAAAGGTGATAGTAGTTATACGATATTTAAGGGTGGAGTTTCTGATAGAGTAAGTGTCTATGCAGGAGCAAGAGATGCTTATAGCGTTTTATCATTTGTCTATGTGGATGAGGATTATGTAGAAACAATTATAGACACACAAAATGTCATGAAGGGTGCATCTGCAGTAGATACACTTCTTGACACAGTTGATTCATATGAATATGAACTTAAACATCAGACATGGTATGCACCAAATAACACCACAGGGGCATATGATGTTAAGTGGGAGTTTAAGAATGATGTAATCTCTTCTATAAATAATGATGCAGAGATTAAGTATGTTCGTAAACACATACATAAAGTTTGCGGAAATAAATACTATGATGAGTGCAATCATAAAGAAACATTGATGAAGCATACAAGCACAGTAGTATATACTGATGCTACAAGTTCAGATGCAGCATATTGGCCAAGCACAGCAGAATATATAAATCTTTTGAATGATATAGAGTTTAATGAAAGATTAAATCTCTCAAATCTAAAAGGCATTTGCTTAAATGGACATAAGATAATAGTTGGAAATGTAAGTAACAATTTTATGTCAATATCATCAGAACTTCATATTTGTGATTGTAGACATAGTGATGAAGCGGCAATAGCAGTTAAAAGCGGTGTAACTCTTACCAATAGTCTTATAAGAGTAAATACTGGTGCGACATTTAATGCTTATAACATCCGCTTCAAAGATTTATCATTAAATGATTATGTAGACTTCACAACAACATATACATATGCGATAGAAAATAGCGGAAATGTATATCTTGAGAAACCAATATTTACTGGACCAACTAATACAGGAGCAAATGGTTTACTTAAGAATAATGGAAGCACAAATCAGTTTAAGATAGTTGAACCATTATTTACAGAGATAACACTCAATACGTCATCACCACTTCTAAATCTTACAAGCAGGTTTGACATAGCAACTATATCTGTAATTAGAAATAATGGTTATGCAGTTCCACTTATAAAAGTTACTGACAATGTATCAGTAGGAAGTTTCGTCCTTCTTGACAACACTGGTGCTACAGGTCAGGGCTTGGTATCTATAGATAATGGTATGACTCTTACTCTAAAAGAAAATAACATCTTTGAGAATAACGAGTCTCAAGGTGGTGGAGTTATAAGAGTAGCTGGAACACTTATAGCTGAAAAAGACTTGGTATTTAAGAATAATGTGACAGTAAGAGGAACAGGTAGAGGTGGTGCTCTCTATGTAGATACAAATGGTAGAGTTATAACAAGAGGAGAAACAAAGTTCATCGGAAATGAAGCAATGTATGGCTCTGCAATTTATGCTGACAATATTTCTGAAACTGCATTTGAGAATATGAAAGAGCCTTACTTTGAAAATAACACTGCTCTTACAAGAGGAGTTATTTACTGGTCTGGTGCACTTAGATTAGCAACCCCTACATTTGCAAATCATATGCCATATGATGTCACAACATCAAAAGGTGTAAGGACAGGTATTCTTGTAAATAATTCAGCAGGAGATAAATTGATGCTTGATGCTCCTACCTTTATAAATAACAACTTGGTAGGCTCAAGTGATAGTGCCACTGCTATAAAAGTGTCTGGACTATCTGCAGATAGCAGGATAAAAGACTTTGATAATAATACAAGAGACAATACAATGGAGAATTATCTCTACGCTGAAGATAGTAGCATAGTTATATCTGGAGATATTTATAGTCCACTATGTAACAACAAGTTCATAGATTCAATGTTTAATATAAGAAATGCAGTAAATGTCACACTTAAAGATCTTGATATAGAAGGACAAGTAGTTGGTAATGGAGCAGTATCTATACAAGGCGCACCTGTTAACATAGATGGGTATATTGATGTTGAAGGTAATGTACTTGCAAATAGAAATACTGCAAAAAATATTTACTTAGTAGATGATTCATCTTATCTAATTGGTTCAGGTAGAGCGGGAAATACTTCTTTTATAGATGAAGATTCTGTTATGAACATATCTACTGGAGATAGAAACAATGTAAAAGTATTTGAAGGTTGGAATGAATATAACTTCGAGCACTATGATAATTCAAAGATGACTAGTTCATACTGGAAGTATATGTATACTCCAGAAGGTTCAGGCTTATTTGAGGCAGATTCTAATCAAGCAACATTAGGTTATGAGTTCTTTAAGAAGGGATATGCTGGAGATGGCGATGGAAATGGAGATATCTATTTTGGAACAAGCGAGAACTTTGTAAAACTCAAATACTATAATGATGTAGAAAGTGTAGAAGAGTACATCGCTAAAGATGGCGATAAAGAATACTACGGATATCAGAATATAGCAAAAGGTGTAGCAACGAAACTTGATCGTGTAGATTCACATGAGTATGAGATAGAAAAACAAGAGTGGTATGTAGGTTATGAGACTAAAGATACTTATGATCATCTTGAGAAGTTTAATCCATTAGATCCAAGACCTACTATTGCTGGAGTAAATGGAGTTGTTGAGACATTTGATGCTGACCAAGAAATCAAATATCATCAGTTCCATATTCATAAGGTCTGTGGATTAAAACTAAGCGATACTTGCTACCATAATGGACATGCTAATCACACTACTACTGTAGACTATACTGATGTGCAGACTATAGAAGAGTTAGAAACAGCTACTGGTTATGCAGTGCTTGTCCGCGATCTTGATATAGCAAATAAACAAAGAGCATTAAATCTTAATCCAGGACTTATCGGTATCTGTCTAAATGGACATACAATCATGGGAGATGGTAGATATGGATTATTAAATATCAACCACGCATTTAATATCTGTGATTGTAAAATACAAAACAACACTGGTGGTATCACTTCTGATGAATCATTTACACAAGCACTTGATATCATCAATATAAATACATCTGAAACAGTAGGCATCTATGGACTTGCCATAAGAGATGTAGCGTTTGATGCAGGTTATGCCTTAAATATCGAAGAGGGAAATGTTTTTGTAGATAGCATTGCGCTCATGGGTTGTATCAAGGCAGGAACAAATGGAGTATTAAGAAGTGCAGTTAATGTAAATATAGGTGAGTTAGTTATTATAAATAATAATTTATCGAATGCTAATCCACTTGTCAGAGTCACAAACTCAATGAACATTCACGATATGGCGATAGAAGGAAATGTAATTAGTGACTCGATAGTGATAATTGATTCAGATGCGACAATTGATAATTTAGATTTACATAACAATACAAGTTTAGGTAAGGGAGCTCTTTACATAGCACCTTCAAAGAGTCTTACTATTAGTGAAGATGTAGAAGTATATGATAATAAAGCTGTAGTTGGCGGTGCATTATATGTAGCAGGTAGAGTAGTAGTTAATAATGGTGCGGACTTTACAATAAATAAAGCAACAGACAAAGGTGGTGCTATTTATCTTGCAGATGGTGGAAAAGTTTCAGTAAGTGGTGATGTAAGATTTGTAGGAAATAGCGCAGAAGTTGGTGGAGCAATCTATGCTGAAAAATTAACACTCGGAGACCTTTTAATTAATGGCACAGAGTTCTGGAGTAATAAAGCATCAAGCGATGGCAGTGCTATAGCATTTGGTGGAGAACTTAATGTATCTAACTTGACATTTAGATTTGGTAAGGAAGGTGCAACATACATTTCTAACATCAATAAGACTAGTGCACTTGATAAGGCTAATATCTCATCTATTTCTTTCATCAAGAATACTATAACAGGAAGTGCTATATCTCTTACAAATGTAAAAGATGGCACAGTCGTAAGAAATATAGAAGCAAAAGATAATACATTTGCGAACATAGTTGAGTATAAAGATATAGCAGAAGGAAATAGTGTATATGTAACTAACTTAACCGATATTTCAGGAAATACATTTACAAATGCAGGAATTACATTTGATAATGTAAAAAATGGAGTATTAAATAATATCGTGATGGATAATAATACTTCAAATGCATATGGTGCGACCCTTATAAAAGGAGAAAATACAAAAGTATATTCTGTAGGTGAACTTACATATACAAATAATAAGAATACAGGAGCTTATGGAAGTGCTATAACGATACTTGATAAAGCAGATCTTGATGAAGATGGAGGCTTAAATGTTTCTGATAATAGGTCGGCAAATGGTGGAGCAATCTATCTGGATGGAACTCTTGGAGTTCAAGCACAGCACTCAAGACCACTAAAAGTATCAGCAAACTATATAAATAATACATCAAATACAAAGAACATTTATATAGCAAATGCAGATTCTTATGTGTATGCGACAGGAAAATTAAGCGATGACACAACACTTGGCTTCACAGCAGGAGCAGTAAATGTCACAGCATTTAAGCACTGGAATAGTACATATATAAATAAGATTGGAAATACTGATAGATTTACTTATACTCCAGAGAACTCAGGGTTATTTATAGTTGATACATTATCTAAAAATGCAAAACAAGAGTTCTATAAGAGTGGAGTAGGAAATAATGTTGTAGTAAAACTTGGAGCTAACTTTACTAAACTTCATTTCGTTACAGCAGGAAAGACAACTGAATATGCTACACAAAATATCGAAAGAGGTGTCGAAACAAAACTTGATAAGGTTCTCGCTATAAATAGCAGTGAAAAATGGATAGCACCAAATAATAGCGATGCTTCAGATTATAAATGGTCATTTAAGACAGATGTGACAGCAAATTATTCTTCAGCAAATGAATACATTTATAAACTATTCACATACTCAATTGTTTATACTGGTGGATCAAAAGGTGGAACTAAAACTTACAACAACATTGAATACGGCGAAGCTATTTATGCAGATGAAAATACATTTGAAGGACTTGGCTTTAAGTCTTGGACACTTCGAAATGCAATCACTGGTCTAAAGAGAGAATACTTACCAGGCGATATGATAAAGAATATTTGTCAAGTAGATGGTGGAGTTGCTTATCTTGATGCAAGATGGAGTGGAGAGATACTTATAAAGATTGATCCAAATGGTGGAAGATATGGACTAAACATTCCTTATAATACGACATATGATATATATACTAAAGCAAGAAAGAATATCGTACTTCCTGAAACATATGAATTTGCTCTTGGTTCACCAACTTATGAAGGCTATGTGTATGGAATAAATGCAGATGGTTCAGGTGCAACTTATCATATTTCCGATATAGTATCATTTGAAGATGACATTACACTTTATCTCATTTGGCTTAAGCCAAATAAGAAAGATTCAAAAGGTGGTAATAGTGGTGGTGGAGGCGGTGGCGGTGGTGGTGGCCACGCAAGTGGTGGCACCATTAGACAAGGAGATTTAGAGGGTGGCCCTGGTGTAGTAAATGAAGAGAACCAAGGAACACCAAATCCATCTACTCAAATAGGAGCATTTACAATTGATTCATATGGCAACATAAGAGATAGTGCACAAAATATAGTTGGTAATATTTATATAGGTGATAGAGTAAATGATGACGGAAGCTTCACTGCTTCAAATGGTATAACTATTTATCCAGATGGTGCTGTGAAAGATGTATATGGAAATGTCTACAATCCTGATGGCTCAATAACTACTGCAGATGGTTCAACTTATTTTGTAAACGGTGATGTAATGGATAATACTGGCACAGTATATCATGCAGATGGCTCAATAACACTTCCAGATGGTGCAGTTAAAGATGCAGATGGCATAATTCATTATAATGACGGCTCTATCATGCTTCCAGATGGCACAAGATACTTAACTGATGGCACTGTAGTATATCCAGGTGGTATACTTGTAAATCCAGAAGGACAGGTAGTGCCTCCAGAAATAGTAGCAAATAATACAACCACAGGTTCATGGAATTATGATCCAACTTCTGATAAATGGAAATTTGAAAATGTAAATGTTGATGGAACAAAAACGGCATATTCAGACAAATGGATTAATACAAAAAATACTCAAGGACAGGATGCGTGGTATACAGTAGATAAAGATGGCTATATGATTACTGGATGGGTAAAAAGTGATGGGGAATACTACTATATGTCAGATAGTGCTAACTCAAAAGGAGAACTTGTGAAAGGTACTGTTATGATAAATGGTAGAAGTTATACATTTGACTCAAATACAGGAGCACTTTTATATGGTGACAAACCACTAACTAACTATTATGTTTTAGGTGCAGTGAACCATATAACTGGTGTGGATGGCATATGGAAAACTTATGATACAGGAGAAAAATACTTTGTGACATTCTTTAACCTTCCTGATGGAAGTAGACTCGAGGTCCCACCATCAGAATGGTATATGATAGATGGAAATTATTACTTCTTTGATACATATGGTATACCTGAAACAGGTCTTACTATATATGATGATAAGTATTACTACTTTAATTCTGATGGCACAATGAAAGAGGGTGGAGAGGTTACGATAGGTGATTCTACTTATGTATTTGATAAGGCAACAGGTGCTTGTCAGACGATAAGAAAAAATAATTAACAATTGTGTGTTAACGTATACAAGCGAAGATACGTCTTCGCTTGTAGGGTTGCCACATAATTGGCAAAATAATAAATTAAACGAAAAGAATTAGAGAGGGAATTCTTCAAGGGGAAGAAATGAAAGAACAATTTAATTTGAAAAGAGTGATTGCAGTAATGCTTGTGGTCGCAAATATTTTTGCATCCGCAGGTTTTTCCGTACTTGCTAGTAGTGTAGCAAATATGGTTTACGTTGCAACTATTAATGAAAAGGAACTTAAAAACTATTATTATCTATACCAGGAGGAGCAGTATCAGTATGAGCAGAGTATAAAATACTATGCTGATTATGATACAGAAGATAATATTAGTGATGAATTAAAGGATAAGGTCAAGAGTAAGCTTGATGAGACCTTAAATCAGAGTGAGGAGACGGTACAAAGCACCGGCACTTATGATGAAGATACATCATTAAAGTCAACAGAAAAATCAGATAATTTAACTTCCCCAGAAGAAAAATCTGAAAAGAGTGAAAACTTTACAAATGAAGAAAACCCTAAAGATTCTAATTCAAATGATAATATAAATGGAACTGATTATAGTGAAGAGCCAGAAAATGATGAGACAACAACTGAAATACCTGAAGAAACAGAGACAAGCGAGACAGTAGAGACAAGTGAAAGTGAAAAAGAAAGTACAGAAGAGACAAGTGAGACATCTAAAGAAGAAACAAGTTCTACAGAAAATGCAGAGACAAGCGTAACAAGTGAAGAAACTAAAGAAACAATAAAGGAAGAGAGTACAGAGACAAAAGAAAAAGAAGTAACAACAGAAAAAGTAGCTACTGAAAATAATGTAGATAAAATAGTTGAAGAAGAAAAGGTGTCAACTGATAGTGAAACTGAAAGTGTAAATGAGAATATAGCAACTAATTCAGAAGTAAAAGAGCCTACTGAAGCAACCATTAGTGAAATAGTAAAAGAAGCAAGTGTAAGTGAGGTCGATAAAGTAGTTGAGGCAAGTGCAAGTGAGATCGAAATAGCAACTGTAAGTGAGATAGAAGAAGCAAGTGCAAGTGAAATAGAAAAGGCAAGTGAAAGCGAGATACAGACAATTGCTACAAAATCTATAGTTGTGATAGCAACTGTCCCAGTTGTAAAGTGGGAAGTTGTGAAGATATATCTTGCAACTTATTCAGAGTTTGATATTTTAGCTTACAATGACCAAGTAGCAGAAAAGATAGATAAAGAAAAACTTATAAATGATAAACTCGCAAAAACTGCAAGAGTTCTCGTGAAGAATAATCTTGGCGAAAGCAAACTTTTAACTATAAATATAAAATGGAGTGTTAAAAAGAGAGTAGTAATTGCAACTCGTTCAAATCCAAAAACTTGGCCATATAGAAAAGAAAAATGGCAAAAAGATTTTGGTATGGGAAAATATCAAAATATAAAAGATGATAGCGATGTTATTAAAGCAACAAGTGACGAAATAAAAGTAGTAGAGACATTAAAAGAAGAAGTAAAAGATGAGCATGGAGATGATGCAGTATTAGTAATTAAGAAAACAACTGCAAGTGTGATAAAGAATAATTTGAAACTTGAGAAAGCAGTTTATGAATCTGATGAAGTTGATGAATTAGAAAATGAGGAAATAAAAGTAGAAGAAAGTACTGCAATTCCTGAAAGTGTAAAGCAAACATATATAGAAGATGAGACAGCAGATATAACTGTAGTTAGTGCTGAAAGTTTGGATGAAAAAGCAAGTGACGAAAATAAAGTAGTAACTGAAGAAACAGAGGAAATAATTGAACCTACAGTTGCTGGTTTTATAGGCTCTGATGTGTCATCAAGCTCTGAAGTGAGTGAGAATGATGAAAGTGAAGAGAGTTCTGAAACAACTATGTCTTCTGAAGCCACAAGCATTGAAGATACAACCTCTGAAGATACATCATCTGCAGAATCTTATGTTGTAGCAACAGAAGATGAGGCTATAAGTGTTGACATGACAGATGATGTAGTAAATAATGAAACGGAACAAGTAGCCACAGAATCAGATGCAAGTGAATATATAAATGATTTACCATTATATAAAGATACAGTAAAAGACGCTGATAACAAGGATGCTAATGGAGTTGTATTAAATGGTAGCTATGATTTAGCAGAGATGGAAATCTATACGGTAGATTTAGAAGATTTAGCGACACAGGTGCTAAACAAGTTAAATGGAACTGACACAGAAGTTGTAGAAGTAGATGATAGTTCTGAAGATTTAGAGAAAGAGTCATCAAGTAGTGCAGAACCAGAATTACTTCCAAATCTACTACAATCAGTATCTAATTTCTTTGGAGGACTTTTCGGAAGTAGTGATGATAGTACTACAAATGAAACTGGAAAAAAAGTAGAGACTAATGATGATGAAAATGTAATAAGTGAAGAAGAATTAAGAAAACTTGACAATGCAAGTCTTGACTTAAGTGATGCAGTTAATGAACTAGGACTTGGACTTTTACCAATGCCAGAAGTTGGTGTAAATGACTTTGGTCTTTTTGGCTCAGGCTTTAATGAAGATCATAGATATGCAGCATTTGCACTTAATCATCCAATATGTGGACTTAAAAAATCTGCTGATGGATCAACTTGCACGGGTCACACAATAGATGGTGAGACATTCTATCATAACTCTATTAATACTCAGCCAACTGATAAAACAGATTATATGGGAATTGAATGTTCAGAAAGACTACCTCAACTTGCGCTAAAAAACACTGCTACTGTGAGTGTCACAAAAGATATGGCAGTATGTTTATTTGCTGATGCAGGGTCTACTGATAATACATATACCTTGACTAATAAAATAAAAGTTGAATCAGGCGTTAATTTTTATATTTGTACCAATGCTATAAATCTTCGATTTGCTTCAGAGAGTAGGATTTTTGGAAGTGGTAATGTATATATTTGTAATTGCCAAGAAAGAGATACTAGTGGTGCAATGACACATATAACAACAGAGAATGATTTCACAGTTATAGACCAATTTGGTAAGAAATGGCCTGCAACTATGTCAAGATACAATGAGCAAAGAGAAAATCCTATTGTAGAAGGACAAAATGTATATATATATGGTTCAGATACAGCAAATAGAGAAAATATAATATTTGAAAATATAAAGATAAGAGGCAATTTCCGAAACTCTATTTCGTCAGAATATATGATGGACACAACACTTGTAAAGAATTGGTCGCTCTATCATGGATATGGCTCACTTATAAATGCATCAAATGATTTGTATGCATTTAATGTCCTATTTGACAACATTATAGCGACAAGGTCAAATGGTATATTAAATGGTGGAACAGGCAAAAACTATATAAATAAATGTAAGTTTACAAATGTCACCTCAACAGAAAATGGTGGAGTTCTCTGTGTGGGAAGTGCTAACCCTGTAAGTGTAGGTGGTGTAAAAGTAATTGATAGTGAATTTGAAAATTGTGAATCATATCAAAATGGTGGTGCTATATATCTCCAAAATATAACAGGAAATAGCACAAATAAAAATGTAAAAATAAGAGGTAGCAAGTTTAAAGAAAATGTTGCACGAATTAATGGTGGTGCAATTTACTTAAATGGTGTAAGTAACCTATATATTTCTAAAAGTGAGTTTGAAGAAAATAAAGCCGAGATAAGTGGTGGAGCTATCGCAGTTCACGAAAATATAAAGCAACTATCTACACTTAAGATAGCAAAAGAAGAAAACTCTGATAGCCTAACAAGATTTTATAAAAATGAAACGAATTACAATGGTGGAGCAATATCTCTAAATGATACATATTATGATAATGAGACAAAAGGTGATAAAGGAGTAAAACAAGGAAAGAGTATAGAAGTAGTTCTTGGTAATGTTGACTTTATCGAAAATGTAGCAAGTGGAATACTATATGCTACAAGAAGTACAAATTATAGATATAATTCCTTCGGTGGAGCTATTTATTCAAAAGGTGCAGTATCACTTAAAGTAGGAGCCAATATAGATGGAAATTATGATAAAAATGCAGTAGTTAATTTTGATGATAATGAAGCATCAAATGGTGGAGCATTATTCTCTGCAAGTTACAATAAGTTTGACACAACTCTTGCAAGTCTTGAATCTTACACTACAAAATATGAAAATGTAGTGACACTTTTTGCTGGTAAGATGGAAGGCAATGGTGTAGCCAATAGTAATAAAGGTGGTGACGCTTGGAAGTTTGTAAGCTGGGGTGGTGGAGCTATTTATGCTACAGGAAAGTCTGAAGTAAATGCAGAAAAGAACTTTAAGATCAATGATAATGATGATGCAGTATTTGCCTGTGATGCAAAAATAAATATAGATACAGAGATGACAAATAACGAAGGTAGATATGTTTTAGGCTATACAAATAATAGAGAGAATAATTATGTGTTTAAGAGTAATACAAATATTCACGACAACCATACTCAAGATGCTATAACAAATGATTTTGTAGCATATTATAGTAGTCCTGATACTCGTGAAGCAACTCCTTCTCTCACAGAAGATTTAAATACATATATTTGTGATGGACCTACATTTAATGAGCTATTTGTATCAGCAGCAGGATCTCCTTTTGCAGGAAAGAGAGCGAATGTAACAAAGATTCAATGGACTAATACTTTACCAGATACAGTAGTTCAAGGATACCAGCTTAATCCAAGCATCACAGCTGGTGGAAGTGCTTATGGTCCTATAAATGTAAAGAACGGAAATACATATGCTGATAATGCTGTCCTTGGATGGCTTGATTCAAGTAATGCCTTCTATCTATATAGTAAGCATAAAGTTGGTATAAAAGATGGCAACTTACAAGGAATGTTTGGAGGTTTCCAAGCAGCTACAAGTATAGACTTGGGCAATTTCACAAGTGCTCCATATCAGTGGACTAATTTGCGACAAACATTTCAGCGCTGCTCTTCATTAAAATCTGTTGACTTATCAAATATAAAGTGGACAGAATGTCCTACAACACTTGCGTATATGTTTACTATGTGTACATCACTTGAAGAAGTTAATTTATCAAGTATGATAACTTCTTATGTAAATAGTTCTAGCGTAAAAGTTTACACTACCGAGATGAATGATATGTTTAGCAATTGCAGGAATCTTAAGAAGATTGATTTGAGAAACTTTGACACTGCTGGTGTTACAAATATGGAAAATATGTTCGCTTATTGCCAGTCCCTTAAGACTTTAGATATCACATCTTTTGATACAAGCAATGTAACAGATATGGAAAAGATGTTTGTAAAATGTGCATTAGAAGAACTTGACTTATCACACTTTGATGTAAGTAAAGTCACTAGTATGAAAGGAATGTTTAAGGAGTCATCTATTAAGAATCTTGATCTATCAAATTGGAATCTAAAAAATATAACAGGTAGAACGACACTTGATATAGATGAGATGTTTGCAGATAGTAGTATAGAAAAAATATTTGTGACAAAAGACTTTAATTGTGAGTTTAGTGGAGCAAATGTATTTAATGGAGCGAGTGGTCTTAAAGGTGGTAATGGCACAGTTTATTCAGGTACTAATGTAAGTGGAGCATATTTTAAGGCACTTAATGAAAATGATGAAGGTGTCGGATATGCTACTTTTGCTGATAATGTGACAAGAGAACCAAATGAGGTTAGACCAGCAGTTGTAAGAGAAGTAGTACAAACTTATGAGAATAAAAATAGTTATAATTGGAGTTTGATAAATAATAGATATAAAAATACTACTATTGATTTGTATCGCGGAGTAAATATTGATGAGAACTATGATAGTGCATCAGATACAAGAGAAAGAAATATAAGATATAATCCAAAGAATATGATTATAAATCTTCATAATGCAGATGTGGACATCGCGACAAGAAGTGTTGGTATATATGTTGATGAGCCAGAAACTGTGATAGTAAATAATTGGAGTGCTTTAGGTTATAAAAATACTATAGCAAATTATTTCTCTGTAGATGATAGTGGAGTGTCAGGTTCAGCATTTGAAAAATATAAGTTCTATAAGAAGGATGATACCTTCGTACTTGGCAAAGAATATGTAGAGGTTGTATTTGACCTTGAGACAGGTGATAGTTCAGATAATCCTGATAGCCAGTACATATATAAACACACAAGACAAGGAGACTTTACAAATATAGTTGACTTTGATGGAAATGAATTTGATAGAACAGGTCTTAAGTTTATAGGATTTATAGGAAAAGAAGCTGGTAACAGGCTTGATATGTCTGTCGGAAAAAATCAGAATAAATTATATGCAGATGAAGGAGTGCATATAAATAATTATAGACTACTTACAAAGTATAACTTATATGATTATAGAGTTGATGCAGAAGAAGCAATAAGTGATAAGATCACATTTAAGGCAGTATATGCATATAGTGACAGTAGCAGTGAACCATATCAATATAGAATTTGTGGTACACCTGTAACTGAAAATTGTTCACACGAAGGTATGATTGGTAATCACGCTGTGATAGGAAGTGTCACAGATGAGTATCTATCTACTTGGGCTATAAAAGTTGATTCATATGAAAAATTATTGGTAGTTTTGCCAGAAAAATTATCTGCGCTTAATGGTATAGATGATGTAAATGATTATGGATATTGTTATCCAAGATATTGGATTACTGATGATATTACTATACCAGAGGGCTTTGATGGCATATTCTCTGAAGGTATGACAGTCTTCTTAAATGGTCACACAATCAATAATTTAAGTACTGCAAGTGCGATATTTGACTTAAATGGAGGAAGAAAAAATAGATCAAGATTAGGCAAGAAGATATATACAATATATGATCAAATAAAAGTAAATGTTGATAATTTAACTGATGAAGATAGTAATCTATCTTATGCGATTTTAGAATCAGGTACAGAGTTTAATGGTCATCTTAAATCAATAGTAAATGGTGGAACTCCAAATTTTCAATTAGCAGATACAATTGTAAAGAGAATTGTCTGGGCTGATGAAAAACCACAGAACTTCATAGGTGGAAAAGGTGTAAGAGCCGCATATGATGTATCTGACAGTGGTGGTTTTACAAGGTACACTGATTTCTCTAATGTACCAAGTAGTGCTATTTTAGCATATACTATTGCTCCATCAGGAGTTATGCCAGATGAGATTTATTTATGGACTGCAGCTGATAAAGTTGAGTGGCCAAGTTTTACTCTTGCAAATATGTTTTCTGATTTCCAAGCACTTGAGTATGTTGACCTAAGTAAGATGGCTAAATCAGATAATATATATGGTATAAGAGAGATGTTTAAAAATTGCACAGCATTAAAATCTGTAGACCTAACAAGTATAGATGTAAGCAATGTGACAGAAGCAAGAGATGCATTTAATGGTTGTGCAAACTTAGAAAAAATATATGCTAAAGAAGAGTTTAGTGGATTAACTACTAATTTCAGCAATATGTTTACTGGCTGTGAAAAACTCTATGGTGGTCAAGGTACAAAGTTTGGTGAGAGATATCAAGCAAATGTTTTAGCAAAGATAGATACAAGCGTAGATATAAATGAATCTGTATCAAAAGTAAAAGGTGTCCTAACTGAAAAGAATGGAGTTATAGGTCATAGATATTTAAATATCGTAGGATCAACTAATTCAAATGCAAAAGGAAAGATAGTCCAAGCAGGAAGCACAGCTAAACCAGGCATTGCAGATGTAAATGGTGTAAATGCATTATTTATGAGAAATATAGAGCTTGAAGGCTTCGGTGGACTTGGTGTTGACCAAGAAACATTATTTGCTGACACAAATACAAATATAAGCATCGGCGAGAGCAATCTCTTTATTGAAAATGTAAAAGTGAATAATAACTTTATTTCTAATAATGAAGTATTTACTGCAAAGAACATCTACATAAATGGTTTCGAGATGAATGATGTGATGCTTCTTGATAGTGCTACAGGAGATTATAAAAATGTAATAAAAACAACTAACAACCAAAACCCTATCACATATATAAGTGGACTTAAGATAGAAAATACAGATAACACAGTAGTATCAATCAATTCTCTACTTGATTCTGAATACACTACAGGACTTGAGAGAAGAAAAGTATATATTAAGGACACAAATATAAAAGGTATTAATTCTAATGCTGCTCTTATGGAGTTAGATAAGTTTGCTTATCTTAAAAATGATTACATGGGGACAGGTGAATATGTTTACTTCATTGGCAAAAACAACATAACTGAATGTGTATCAAGTAATGCAATCAATCTTATAAATGTAGTTCCAAAACTAACACTTGTAGGAGATAAAGGAGTTACAACAATTAATAATAATGTTGTTGAGATAAGAAATAATTTAACTATCCCACACTCTGTTATGTCATTAGAATCAGGACTTATAATTTCAGGTGTTCTAAATATTAGAGAAAATACATTTAGAGCAATCAATGCAGTATCTACTTATAGCTCTGCAATCGATTATAAAAACATAAATAGATTTAATAAAGTAGTAATAAAGAACGGTGGTCTAAATGTGAAAGAAAACACTTATGATACTCACTATCATTCACATAGAGTTCGTCAATTATGCTACACTTACGATTTGTCAAAGAATAGTGCGGGAGTAGCACTTAGTGATGCAGACCATACATCTGCATGTCAAAATAATGCACTTTTCTACGTTTCTGGTGGATATAAGTTTAAAGCTTCAGAGTCGCAGATAGAATTATATACAAAAGATTTGACAAATCTATATAAAGAAGTTTGTGTAATTGGTACTTGGTCTAAAGTAACTATAGAGAATTACAATGAGAGTGCATCTGCACAGATAATCAATACATTCTATAAAGATGGCGATCACGAGAATGATTCTGATGCAGTATATGCAAGAGAAATATATAAGAAGCAACAAGGTCTTACAGAAAAAGTTATGTTTGGTTCTTCATTTATAGAGGTAACTGCACTCTTACTTGAGAGACTTCCTGGAGATGTTGAAGAGACAAGATTTAATACAAGAGTCGCAACTGTTTCTTATCAGATGATAGCACAAGATATATATACACAGATTGAGAAACCTCTTAATGTAAGTTCATATACTTGGAATGACGGAACAGTATTTACAAAAGATTTAAATCACGGCGTGTTCTGGTCAGGACCAAATAGAAATTATCAAATGTCAGGAATGGCAGGATATAATTCATACGAAGTATATGATGATGAGTTCACAAATGCAATTCCTTCACTTCACTATGTCACTGGAAATAGCAACTTCTACACAAGAAGAAATGGACCAAGATCTGTTGTGACTGGTGTATACATTTATGGTTTTGAAGGAGATGCTCATATACATAAAGCAGGTTCAGAACCAGGCCTTACAGAAGATAAGGAGTATTGGCTTGAGGCAAGAACAGAAGATCACTTAAATATCAATACAGCAAATATTTACTTAAAGAAAGATCTTGAGATAACAGAATCATTAATCTATGAGCTTGAAGGTGATTATTCTATCTGCTTAAATGGTCATAGACTTATTTTCAATGATGTGAGGGATTGGGTTGCATTTGAAAATACAAGAGCAAAACTCACTATCACTAACTGTAAAGATGATCACACAAGAGCAAATGGTTATGTGACGACAAGAACTGGCGTAACACTCAATCATAATATAATAAATGCCGACAATCATTCAGGAAGACTTGTGATAGCAAGTTTAAGCTTCTTTGATATAACTGCAACTAATTCATTTATTAATATAAACTCATTTGGCACAGACAATAAGTTCAATTCAAGAAATATCTTGGTTGAAAATGTGACAATGAATAATAACAACAATATAGGATTTATAAACTTTGACCAGACTGTAGATACGACATTTGCAAGACTTACTACAGGAGAGATATTTAACCAAGTAGCAAGAGGTGCAGCAGGTGGCGAAGGTCAAGTTCAGGCTTCAGGAATTACATTAAATGGTAATGTAAATATAGAGAGAATTAAATGGAGTAAGACTAAACCAACATCTGGCACAGTTTACGATGTATCGCAAAGTGGTGCTGGAGCAGTCGTAGCTGATTTAAGTAGTGTCACAGATAGTCAGATACTCTTATGGTGGGATGAGGGCTACTCTACTATATATCTATATACAGGTTCAGCATATGCAAAATTAAATGCCGCATCAAATAAGATGTTTAAGGATATGTTGGCACTTGAAAAGGTTGATACTGCAAGATTTGATACAAGTGATGTAGCAACATTTGAAAGTATGTTTGAAAATTGTATAAGTTTAGGAACAATTGACTTCACAAGATTCAATACATTGAAACTTGAGAATATGTCATCAATGTTCTCATACTGCACAAGTTTAAGAGAGTTAGATCTTACGACATTTGACACAGTGCGTCTTACAGATATGTCAGGTGCATTTGCTAATTGTAGTAACATAGTTGAGATTAATTTGACATCATTTACTGTGACAGATTCTATTAATCTTACATCACTCTTTGAAAATGACAGTAATTTAAGAACTGTATATGTAGGAAATGGATTTGCTTATAAGGATGACACAAGCGAAGTATTATTTAGTAATTGTCAAAACTTAACTGGAGGAGATGGACATAAGTTGTATGATTACGAGAGTAGTGCAGATTTCGCAGAAATGCTTACAAGAAAATATGCAAGAGTTGATAGCACAACTACTATGGGCTGGTTCACACTTGGTGACACAGCTGATATGGAAGCAAAGACATTCTACTTTGATAGAAACTCAAAATATAGTTTGTATAATGATGAAGCAACAGTTACTGGTCTTTATGCAAGAAATAACCTAGCACAAAATAAAGCAAACTTGTTAAGTTTCCACGATATACGTGCTCCTTATGTGGTAGATAGTACTTTTGATGGCAATAACAATATGATCTATGTAGACAATGCTACCCTTTCATTTGTTCGTACATACATTACTAATACAAGAGGAGCATATATTTATGAGTTCGCTGATGATGCAAGAAGCGTCATAAGATTTGTTGATTCAGTTGTAAGTAATAATGCGCTTACAGAAAGTTATACATATGCGACGAAGAGATATCCACTCAGTATCATACTTGGTGGAGTAGTTGAATATAAGAATAATACAAGAAATGGTGTATCTGAAAACTTACTTGCCATAAATAATAAGATAAGAATTACAGCAGGAGTAGATGGAGAACTTCTTTCTAAAAACTCTGAAGTTTGGATTACAGCGACAGCATCTGAAACAGAAGTATTCTACGGATGGAATGATAAGAATGTAGAGTATGTAAATAAAGGAACAGAGTTTAATAACATATTTAAGTATAACTTCAGTACAAAGACAGTACAAAATGTGACAGCTCTTCCAGCCGTTGGAGCATCATCAGTTATCTATAATTTGACACAAGACGTTTTAGGTGTTGCTACAGAAAAGTATTATGTATACAACACAAGTATAATGGCAACAGGTGGATATAGTTATAGCGATTCAAGTGTCACATACAATGATGGAACAAGATCAAGAACTGAAAACTGGACTAATTTCAGAGCACACTTTGATGAATTAGTGGCAGATAATATATTTGTTGAATCAACAACTGTCACAAATCAAATCGTGATTTTATATAACCAAGGTGTCTATGAGCCATGGTATGCAGGAGCAACGAACCTGCCTACACTTTCTAATTACTACAGCAAAGGATACTATGTCTATGAAAATGGAAGTTATAGACCTTCTGGAGGTCAAGAGAGATTCTACAGAGAAGATGATAAGTGGTATATAGGTTATAACTATGTAAATGTATCATACTTTGTAGATAAAGATACAGTTAAGTATAGAGGCAATTCAATAGAGATAAAGGATACTTATATAAAGAGGACAAGTAATGGTTCTCTTGTTGACGTACCTTATACACTTGCTACAGTAGCAGAGTTTGATAATCAGATTTCATATCTGGGATTCCTCGGTAGAAATATAGCAGTCACAAGCAATACTTCATTTATACCAGATTGGGATTTTGAAACTGATAAAGTAAAAGGTATAACTTATTCAAAATACAGCGGTTGGTATGAAGACCCAATGAGTAATAGTAATTATGATAGAATACTTTACTCTGTATTCTCTGATGACAAAGTGAAGATTGAAGGAAGAGGAAGAGCATCAAGGTCAGTCATATCAAAGAAAGAATCAGTGACAGAAAAAACTATAAGAATTGTAAATAATAGAGTTAAGATTGCGACAAAGACTGTAACTTCAGGTGTATATGAATATGTAGATCACAATGGTATAGTTGCAAGAGATAACTATGTATATGTAGCAACTATTCCACAACTTTATTATCAATACAAATCAAGTGAGAGCACTCCTAAATACTATAATACTCAATACATACTTGGTAAGGATATACGAATCACAGAGATAAAAGCAGACATTGATGTCATGGGTAAACTTTACGGTTCAAGACTCATATACTTAAATGGTTATAACATCTATGTCGATGATGAAAATCACAATTTATTTGATACAAGTAATAAAGTTGATGTTCACCCAATTTATAGAGATAATTCGCTTAGCATCATAGGTGGCAAAGGTTCTTCTATAATTTATGCATCAAAATCTCTTGCGACAGAGTTTATAAGTTATGAAAATACAACTAATTCAGTTGATAGAGTGTTACTTAGTGATATAACATTTACAAGAGGTAATCACGTTTCATCACTTATAAAAGCAAGTACAAAAGTAGTTCTACGAAATGCGACAGTATCAAATATGACTTATACTTCTGGTAAGATGTTTGACATATCAGCAGGTGCCGGAATTGAATTAAATGCATTCTGTGTTAGAGATAATATCTTGACAGGTGATAACATAATAAATATAAGTAACGGAGCAAACTTCACTATAGCAACAAACGGAAGTCTTAAGATTGAAAGAAATGAGATTGCTATGGATGTATTAGAGTTTGCTGGAAATACAGTATTTAATCTCTTTGGCGATTTGATAGTTAGAGATAATACATTTACTGGAACGACAAGATATAAGATTGCTGACGTTTATAATAGTGGAGTATTTGCACTTGGAAATATGAAACTTGTGATAAAAGATAATAAACATAGAAGTGATAGCGAGTTTGATCCATATGGATTCTACTATAATAATTTAAACTCACAATCTCTATTTAGACAGGTTGTAGGAACAAGATTTAAAGCATCAGATTCTGTTGTTCATATTTACTATTCTGAAAATAATAGATTAGTGTATGAGGGATGGAGTAGTGAAAATGTCTATGACTTCAATAATGGTTATATAAGTGTAAATAAGACATTTATAAAAGATAGAGGCCTTGCAAATAATGTTTATATTTATAAACGAGGCACAGGTTCAGACTGTGATGTATATATTGGAGATAATTGTGTACCAGTTGAGTATGTCTACCTTAATGATGAAGAGGGAAGAGATGACTTTATCATTGCTACTCAATATGTTGCTAGTGGTGTTGAGACAATGGTTGAAAGTATAATTGACCCATCAGATGATGCATCAGTTTGGTACGGACCTGCAACAGATGATGACAGTTCACTTGTATATTATGGAAATGACACAAAGAATATAACTGTTTTAATAACTACAATAAATCCTGGAATTATTTATGGAGAAGGTGAAGTTACACACTCTCATGAAGTTGCAGTAGGCTATGATAATAGAATAGCTACTTATCACAATGCAAGAAATGCAATAATGTTCAAGAGAGGATTTAAGGAGTTATATTTAAGAAAAGATTTACATATTACTGCAAATGTTGTGAGAACTTGGACACAATATGAGGAACTTGACATCTGCTTAAATGGTAAGACACTTACTATTGATAAGAATGTAAACTTCCTTGATATAACAAATAATGTCAAAGTTGTAATCACTGATTGTAAGGGTACAGGACACTTTGATTTACCTTATGGACATGAAGCAGGAGATAATACAGCGATAAAAGTTTCTAATTCAGCACTTGTATTTAACCACATTAACTTTAGTGGCACAAATAGAACTTTATTATCTGCAAAAGAAAATGCCGAAGTGCTTATAAATTACTCAACAATCAGTAATATAAGAGCAACTTCTTCAATATTTAATATAAATGGAAGTGGCAGTGCATTTGATATTTATGACACGATAATCGCGACAAATTATAATGCAGTCCCTATCATTAGTTTAGAAACAGCAAGAAAGGCGACATTTAGTAATATAGAGGTATATGATAACCAAGCAAGAGCATCTGCTCTTATAAAAGTTGAAAATGTAACCTCTATGAATGTAGTTGCTGGACATTATCACGACAACACAAATATAAATAGCACTATAAACTCTAATGCAAACGAAGGAGTTGTATTTAATATTGATGATGTACGTGCAAATGTAACTATAAAAGACGGAGCAGAGTTTACTAGAAATAAATCAGCTTACAAAGATGCAGGAGTTATCTATGTAAATGCAGGAACACTCAATATTGAAGGAGATAGTAAAGATAGCCCTATATTATTTGCCGAGAACATTTCAAAGAAAGGTGCAAGTATTTATGGTGGTGATGACAGTATCATATATACAAAGTTTGCATCATTTAGTAATAGTAAAGCTGAAGACTATGAAGGATCAGCAATTTATACTAAAGGAATAGCAAGTATTTCTAATACTACATTTGCTAATTTCACAAAGAAGGGTAGCATAGTTCACTTTGACAATAAAACATTCTATAGATATGAGGGATATAGATATAGTTTAGGACCAAAGGTATCAAAAATCAGGTCTATTAGCTATGGCAGTATTTCTATTGATGCTGGTAGTGGTATGACTATGGTTCTTATGGAAGAAAACTTAGATGATGCTATGGTAAATGATTGGCTCGAAGCTGGAGAGATTATCTGTGAGTCGATAGAAAAAGGAACAGCAATGATACCTGATGCATCTGACACTCATTTCTATAAACGATATGACAAATTATTAAATGTAACAACATATTTTACAGCAAATCACAGAAATAATGTTCAAGCAGATTTGTCTGAAGAAATATGGAACACTAAAGAGTTGTCAAACGTAGAGTTTGTAAATAATGATGGATCAGGAGTAATAGGAGTTTATACAACTGATAAGTCAGTACGTGTTAATAAAGCTTCATTCCACGACAACCACCAGATGGATGTAGCAATGGTGGCAAGTGGAAGCAATGCATCTTACACTATAAATGATGTAGCATTTAATGATAATACAATTAATAGTGCTATGTCATTTGTAAACTCAAGCACAGTATCATACATAAATAAATTAGAGGTGAAGGATAATGTGTTTGATAGTGACGCTATCGCATTTGATAAATATTACAAAGCAGTATTCACAGACCTTACACTTGATGGAAATGTATCAAATAATGGTTCAATAATAGATATAGGAAATGAATCTGTAGTAAAACTTACAAAGAAGACAGAAGTACTAAAGAATGATGGTAGAGTAGAAGGCGTAATATCTGTAGGAGCAAAAGCAACACTTAGTGTAAGTGGTATGTTTGATGCCTATGAGAATAAAGCAGTAACTAGTGCTGGTTCAGTAATCACCATGAGAGAAAAAGATTCAGAAGTTATTATGCTTGGAACTGTATCCATCACAAATAATGCTAACTCTCAATATGGAACAGTATTTGTGAATAAAGGAACTTTAAGAATTGGCGATAAGATTAATATTGAGAAGAATAACTTTGATGGCTCTCTTGGATATAACCTTGTATTCTCAAGAGCATCTGACTCTTATCTGATGAAGGGCGTAGAAGGCCATAAGATTGCAAGTGGATCAGTTGTAAGTATTTCTGCACTTGCAGAAGAAGTAAAAGTATTTGAATATTGGAATGACACATATATAGAAAGATTTAATGAGAAAAATTATTATGTGACTCAAGAAATATTTAGATCAGATAAGCCTTATGATACAGTATCAAGAAAGGCTATAGTATATAAGACAGGCACATATGAGAAAGTAGCACTCAAGTGGGGCTACGATTATGCAACCATTCAGTTTAAGAAGGATGCAACTGAATTTGTTGTGGCAACTCAATATGTAGCAAAGAGGGTAGAGACATTTGTTGATAGAGTATTCTTACCTGAAAGTCAGTTCCGTGTTGAGACCCAGATTTGGTCTGCTCCAGCAGTTTATAATGAAAATGTAGAAGTGGAGTGGTATTGGGGAAGAGATGACAGAAAGAGATTTAATATCAAAGTTACAAAAGATACTATCGTATATCTTGCAAGTCATAAACATAGACTCTGTGGAACTCTTGCAAGTGACAGCTGTGCACACTTTGATAAGGCATCTCATTCAGTTGTGAACTTCGCACTCATAATGAATGAAAATGATATTACAAGAAGTCTAAGTCAGAGAAGATGGGCTTTATTTAATGATGTGCGTATCACAAGGAACTTAACACTACTTGATGGTTCGGCAATCTGCTTAAATGGTCATACACTCTATATAGATGAAGGTGTAGATATAACAGTGGCAGGAGATAGGACATTTACAATATGTGACTGTCAAGCAGAGACAGGACATGGAGCAATTTCTGAAACCAATCCAACATCAGTTGGTGGTGCTACAGATTTACTTAGAGTTACACAAGGACAACTTAACTTATATGATGTTAGATTTGCAACTATAAGTTTCTTTAGCACTTCAAATATAGAGACTATAATTCATCTTGGTGCAAACGGAAAACTCCATGCTGAGAATCTAACATTTGACAATATAACATTTGACAGCAACTTATCAATAAACCCACTCATAAGACCTGTCAATAGAATGGTTAAAGCAACAGTATCAGATATTACAATCAAGAACTCACATATAAGAAATACTGCTGAAGGTATACTTAACTTGACAGCAGGATATGCTATCAAGTATGCAACGATTTCACTTATCAACAATGAAACTGATAAAGCAGTGCTTATGTTTAAGCCATCAGGTAGTGAGAAGGTTGAAGTACAAAATATAAATGTAATAGGTAATAGACTTGGTACTACTGGAGTAAAAGGCGGTATCATCTATGTAGATAATGTAGAAGCAGAAGTTAAGAATGGATATAATATTAATTCTAATACTGGAAATTATTCAGTAGTTTATGTAAGTGGTGCAAATGGAAAGCTTACATCAGATGGACCTGTAAATGCAAATGACAATGTAGGCCTTAATGGTGCTGTGTTCTATGTGGATAAAGGGGTACTTACAGATGATGGATTAGTATTTAATGATGTGTTAGTTGCTACTGGAAATAGCGCAACATATGGTGCTGTCTTCTATATAGATAATAGTAAAATAACTCTTCCTAAGAAAGCGACTATAAAAAATAACAATTCGAGTGAAGGAGCAGTATTCTATCTTGATGAATCAACACTCTATGTGCCAAACTCTGCTACTAAATCAATTATAGAAGACAACTCAGCAATGTATGGTACAGTTGTCTATGCTAATGATTCATTGGTAGATGTTGAAAACAAGTGGACTATTGAAAATAATAGCGGTATCAATGGTTCAGCAATTTATGTAAATAATGTCACAAAGAATAACGGCCTTTCAGATATTACATTTAAGAATAATAAGGGAGAAAGAGTAGTATACATTACAGGCGGCCACAATGTAAAACTTTCATCAATTTCATTTATAGATAATGAAGTCAGCAGAGGTGTATTATACTTAAGTTCTGATGTATCTCTTGATGATGTATTATTTGATAATAACAAGGCAAGAGAGGATATACTCTACACTGCCGGAAGACTTAATGTAGATAAATTAGTATTTACAAACAATAAATCATCAGATTCTATTATTAATATGACAGGTACAGAAATTCTTGTAAATGGTGACATGGTATTTACAGATAATAGAGTTGATAATGCTGCTATAAAGGGAATCTCATCTGGCACTGCAGAGCTAATTGCTACAGGAAGTGTCGTATATAAAAATAATGAAGGAAGATTCTTATATTATGCATTTGGCCATGATGCGACATTTAAAGGATTCTTGGAAGTAAGTAATAATAGAGTTAATAGTTCTGTAATATATCTAAGTCCAGGTGGCATTTATTTAGGCGGAAAAGTAATAATTAAAGATAATAAAGATGCATCAGGTAATGAGTATAACTTAAATAATACAGGAAGCGTGGTAGCAAGAGGTGTAATAGGGACAAAGATAACCACAGACTCTGAAATATATGTAAATGGATCATCAAATAATGATGCTGTATTTGAATACTGGAATGAAGATTATATAGCAAGTTTCGCAGAGATAGAATCACCAAATATTATGTTTGTGCCAGATGATATATTCCATCTTGATAATACGATGGAAAGATTAGGATATAAACTTTATAAATATGGTGCTTATCCAAATACTGAACTTAGAGTAGGTGATAATTTTGCAACTCTTACATTTAGAGAAGAGAAAAATGATCCATATGTAATCGCAACTCAATATGTGGCAAAGAATGTAGATACTTATGTGGACAAGATCATTCTTCACGATAGAGACATTTTGAATCAAGAGTGGATTGCGCCATCACTTGCTGATGAGAATGTCACAACTTCTTGGCATATGAATGAAGATAAGTATAATGTAAATGTGTCAAGAGATACAGTAATTTACTTAAATAATCATAAGCATACGATATGCGGAAATGTTGTGGCTGATACAGATGCACATTATAATGGTGAGATGCATACAGATATTTATAACTTTGTAGTTGTAAAAGATGAAGATGGACTTACAAAGAACTTAGCGACTGGAAAGTATAAGTATTTTGCTCTCGCAACAGATGTAGAGATAACAAAGACAATTAATTTTGCCTCTGGCTCATCACTTTGCTTAAATGGACATGCTCTAAAAGTTAGAAAAGGTGTAAGCTTATTTAATGTAGCAGGAGGTGAACACATCACAATCACAGATTGTACATTAGATAGTAATGAGGGACATATTGTAAGATCAGAAAATAGTGTAGCAGATGTAGATGCAAAGCAACATATCATTAATGTTACTAACGGTCAAATCAATATGTACAATGTGAAAGTTGACGGAATGAGAGTATCAAGTGATAGTGTAACTTCTAAACAAACATTCTTACACGTAACTGGAAAAGGTATTGCTAATCTTGAAAATGTAACATTTGAAAATAACGAGATAGAAGACATCGCATCACTTATTGGTGTGTATGGCAATAAGTCTAAACTTCGCCTTGCTAGTGTAAGTATAGTAGATAATACTATAAATGGTGCTAACTCTGCATTTATGACTATTTACACAGAATCAGATGATGGTGTGATGGCATCTACAGTTTCAATTATCAGAAATACAGCCGATAACCAGATTATAAATGTCGTAGGTAGAAATACCAAGATGGTAGCAAGTTATGCTGAAATTGCTGATAACACAAGTATTGGTATAGCAAGACTTATAGCATATGAGGGTTCACAGATATTTAATGGTGGATTTGATATTCATGATAATAATGTTCGTGCATTATTATATGCTACTGGTTCAAATACTTATGCAATTCTTGCAAGTTATAGCGTAGTTGGACTTAACGAATCACTTCTTTATGTAGGTAAGAATGGACAAGTTACTCTTAAAGGTGATACTTACATAACAGGAAATAATGTAGCAGGTAATAAACCTATAATATCAGTAGAAGAAGATGCAACTTTATATTTAAGCGATCACTTCTACATTGATAATAATAATACTTTAGAGTCAGAACCTGTAAACGTTTATGTGGCTGATGGCGGAATTATTAGTTCAAGATTCTGGAATAGAGAAGGAAAGATTGCATCTGGATCTATCATAAGAGTTTCAGTTGCGACACCTGAACAAGCTATATTTAACTATTGGGATAAAGATTATATAGCTGAATTCAATAATTTTGCTGACCATGAAGTATACTTACATCAAGAGATATTTAAACTTGATAAGAGTGAGACAAATAACGGCTTCGCAGTATATAAGAAAGGAACTGGCAGTGTTGTATCATTAAATGCTGGTACTGATTTTGCTACACTTGTATTTAGAACTGGAAGAGGTGTAAATGATATAATAGCAACTCAATATGTAGCTAAGAATACACTCACATATGTTGATAGAGTAATGCTAAAGGACCTTGAAGACAATGACCAGTTGTGGGGCGGACCTGATAATGATGATAATACAAAGAACACAAATTGGCAGATGGCAAAAGGTATCTATAATGTAAATGCTACTCTTGATACAAGAGATGTATATCTTCTTACACATAGACATAAGGTATGTGGTTTAGGAAGTAACGACATTTGTGAGCATTTAGATAATGAAAACCATAACACAGTTAAGTTTACTTATATTACAGATCAAGATGATTTGATTAATTATATAAATAGACATGTAGGACAGCCAATTTATGTAGCTCTTTATCAAGATTTAGTTCTTGATAGACAAATTACAAATCTTGCATCAGGAAGTACTATATGTCTAAATGGACACAGACTTATCATGAAGAAAGGTAAGAATGTGTTTATGCTGACTGAAAATAATACTATTAACTTCTGCGACTGTGGAAATGAAGTAGCACTTTCTACACCAAAGAAGGGCTATATCACAGAAAGCGATGATACAAGTGAGATGAGTAGTAACTTTATAATTCAAAAAGGCGAGATTAACTTCTATGGTATAGAGATTGCTTCTTTATCAAATACGAGAACTGATTACTCAACATTTATGACTTTAAGACAAGAAGGAAAAGCGAACTTCATAGAGTCAATATTTGATAATTTAGAATATGACCACACTGAAGTAACACTCTTCAACTTACCAAGAACTGGCGATTATAAATTATCATTTATTGATACAGTATTTAAGGATAATGTCGTTTCAGCGAATATAAATAATGTATCTGAAACAAATGCACTCCTTCCTATCATGGCTTACAACAATGTAGATTTCGCAAGTGTATCATTTATAGATAATGATGTTACTTACGCAGTAGTAAATGTAAAAGACACAGGAACTCTTACAGTATCTACTATGAGCTTTATAGGGAATACAGTTTCAGCAGATATAGGTGGTGCTCTCGCTATCGATGGAGAAGTAAAAAATACTGGTGCACTCTACTTTGAAGGAAATAGAGGTAGAAATGGTGCAGCGCTTGTAATAAATAAAGATTTAGATGTCAAAGCTCCTATAACAGTAGTTAGAAATGGTGCCACACTTGGATATGGAGCACCAGTCTACTTAAATGCAATACTTAAAGGCAGTGAGAGTGTAATTATAAAAGAAAATAGTGGTGTATATGGTGGAGCAATATATGTAGATACCAAAGGAACTATGGAAACGGATGGTTTAGTAGAAATTACAGATAATACTGCAGCATATACCGGTGGAGCTATCTATGTGACAAATGGAGCAGATTTCAAACTCGCTGATAAAATCATCATAAGTAGGAATAGTGCTAATCGTCTGATAGTAGGATATGGTGGTGGAGCAATTGATGCAAATAGAAATTCAAAAGTCTATTTGTCAAATAAAGCAACAATATCTGAAAATAGTGCATATCGTGGAGGTGCATTCTTCTTTGAAGGATCGCAGCTCATAGTGCCAAAAGATGCACACAACTATATTATAAAAAATAATCAAGTTATATCTGCTGGTGGGGCAGAAGGTGAATTTGCATATATGCACGATTCAGATATAGTAGTACTTAGTGATATGTTTAATATAGTTGGTGATATGGATAGACAATTGGATAAAACTTTCTTATATATGGAATACGGATTAACTGATCCTACAAAAGAGGTTGTCGTATCATCTATATCTATAACTAATGTTAAATTAGAGAATAGGCTTATAGATGTAAATGCTCGGAACCTAAGATTAAATAATATTAAGATTAATAATGTAGAGATTACTCACAATCCAAGTTATATTGCAAATTCTATGATTATATTTAGGGGTAATAATAATTATGTTAGCGATTTGGATGTTGAAAATAGTACAGTAAGTAATGCAGGTGTTATTGAAAGCTTATACGGGCTACATTTTGGTAATGAAATCATCATTAGAAATAATAAAACACGCACTGGAAGTGATTGTAATTTAAATGTTAATGTTTCTGGTGTATTGTATGGTGATGTCAATAATAAGCTTTCATCAACATCAGAGATACATATTTCATCAGCAAATAGAAATACAGGTGCTTCAGTATATGACAAGGAAGTATTTAGATATTGGAATGAATATACTATAGCAAGTTTCAATAGTATAAGTGCAGATAGAATATCATATTTGCCAGAAGAAATATTTAAAGTTGATAATGCATCTGCAGACCCTACAGTTAAGATTTATAAGAGTGGAACTTATAGCAATGTAGAACTTCGCATAGGTAGAAATTATGAGCCATTGTCATTTAAGAAGAAAAAGACAGATGTAAGTATAATCGCAACTCAATATGTAGCAAGAAATGTAGAAACATATGTAGATGATGTAAAACTTTATGACGTGCCAGAGATACGTCAACTTTGGGTTGCTCCAACAATTCTTGATGAGAATGCGACAGAAACTTGGAAGTTTGATGGAAAGAAACATAGTGTCAAAGTAACAGGTGATAAGATAATATATCTCATCGACCATATGCATACAATTTGTGGACATACGGCATCAGATTCTGTTGCTCACCTTGATGGAAAGAAACATGATGAGACAATTATGTTTGTGAATGCTGGAAATGAAGATGAGTTGAGTAGAGCAAACGGTAAGTATTTTGCACTTTCAAATGACATAGAAATCACAAGACCAATCAATCTCGCATCAGGTTCAGTAATTTGCTTAAATGGTCACAAGTTAAAAGTCGATAAGGGTCTCGAGTTCTTAACACTTGGTGCAGGATATGAGTTCACTATTACAGATTGTAAGGGCACAGGAACGATTACGCATACAGTA
>JAGBOC010000014.1 GCA_017634065.1 Lachnospiraceae bacterium
CATCCTGAGCCAGGATCAAACTCTCTTGTTAATAGTTTTTCTTAGCACGTAGTGCTTAGAAAAACTTTATACTGCGAATGAATCATTTTTGCAAACTTGTTTGCAAAAATGATTTGTTTATGAGCAGTATTACTTCCACTTTCACGAAGTGAAAGTCATTTGTTTACGCTGACTAATTATTTTTATAGTTGTTTGCTCAACTTATCCGTTCTTTACTAAAATCTTCGGGTTTGTGTGTTTATTCTCTTTTCATTGTACTGTTGCTAAGAAAAACTTGCATATAATAAGGGCTTATAAAACTTGTCCTTATAAGCGGACAGGCAGGGATTCGAACCCTGGTGGCATTTCTGCCCAACGGTTTTCAAGACCGCCTCGTTATGACCGCTTCGATACCTGTCCAAAGTCATTAAAACACTATGCCGAAGATAATCGGCAAGTTTTCATATTGTATAACAAATTGGCTTTTTTGTCAATAAGAAAAAACAAATAATAACCCATTATTCAACGTATATTGCCATATCTTTTTTATCAATAACTTCACCAATTATCGCACTTTTTAGCTCAAGTTTAGATAATTCCTCAATCGCTGATTTCGCATCTTCTGCATTTATTGAGCAAAGTAGCCCACCACTTGTCTGTGGATCATAGCAAACTTGCTTAATCCATTCTGGGGTTTCGTGAAAACTAATCTTATTCTTTATAGCATCTTCATTTCTTATCGCCCCACCTGTATAATAATCATCTTCTACATATTTTTTTACATTGCTATTTACAACAGGTATGCTTTCACTAAATAATTTTGCCGAACACTTATCATCAAGCATCTCATTCAAATGATTAAATAATCCAAACCCTGTTACATCAGTAAGTGCACTCACTCTATACTTAAATAATATTTCAGCTGAATACTTATTTAAAGTAGTCATAGATTTAACTGCTTCTGCAAAATCTTCTTTCGTATCAACTTCACATTGATGTGCAGTGAGAAGTATTCCCACACCAAGAGGTTTTGTCAAAATTAATTTATCGCCAACCTTCACACCATTATTTTTAAGAACTTTTTTTGTCTCTACAATTCCTGTTACAGATAATCCATATTTTGGGGTTTCATCAACAATAGTGTGTCCGCCACAAAGTGTGCAACCTGCCTCGATTACTTTTTCTGCGCCACCTTTCAAAACTTTTCCTATCGTTTCAGTTTTCATCCCATCAGGAAATGCTGCTATATTTAATGCCATCACTGGTCTTCCACCCATTGCCCATACATCTGATAATGAATTAGTTGCTGCTATCTGCCCAAACAAATATGGATCTTCCACCATAGATGGAAAAAAATCAAGAGTCTCTATAACTGACACTTCATCATTTATCTTATAGACAGCCGCATCATCTTTTGACTCATATCCAACTATTAAATTATCATCTTTCAATCCTTTTGGTAAGGTCTTTAGAATTTGCTCCAAAGTCGTTGGAGCTAATTTAGCTGCTCATCCACCACTACAACTAAACTTTATTTCTTCTTCCACTTCAGTGCCTCCTTCTTTAACCACATACAAGGGCGAACTCCCATACCATCCGATTTGCAATTATAACCATAGACATTTATCCTTCCATCCCAGTTGACACATGCCACATCTGATTCATGATAACCCACATCTCTTGCCCAATAAAATGTTCCATTTTCTATTGGTACATCAGCAATAGGAAGTGTCGATGATAATTGAAGACCTATAGTCTTTCCATATTTTGTGCCTTTTGATATTCTCTCTTTATCATCATTAAAATATTTCTTATATTCATCAAGATTAAGCACAAACACTTTATCAATAGTATTCTCACCATTAGAAAAACCAAATTCATTTAATCCATCATTTTTTAGAATGGTTGGGATAACCATACTTTTCTCTTCATCATTTAGAAACATATTATAAAAGACATTATTTAAGTATAGCCTAAGTATTGAAGAGTCCCAGGTAATATTCTCAATTTTATCATGATATGAGATAGAAATAATTGTGTCTTTACTTATAACTAATATCTTATCATTAGTTTCAGATAACACAAGCCACTCAATCGGTTCGTTAACTGTTGTGCTATCAGCATCTTGCTCATATACTCCAAACTGCAACACATCAAATCTTGTAGTATAGTCTGTTACAACATCATCAAAAGTCCTTTTTTCCTTATGTGGCAAAAGAAAAATGATAGTCACAACTAAAAATGTCAATAATAAAATTATATATGATTTCTTTTTCATTAATATTTTGGCTCCTTAAACTTTACAACTGCCACATTTTCTACCAATTTCACTGAACCATCCATAGGATATAGTGGCATCTCCTTTACAGCTTTTGAGTAATATAAATTATTTGCAAAGTCTTTATCAGGCTCATGAAAATTAAGTGCAGTAAACTCCTTAAATATTTGCATCATAGGATACTCACTTAAAATATTTTCATATTCAGCATCAAAATTGGAATACACGTTATGTTCAGCATCAACATAGTATCCATAATTATAATGTGTATTCTTCTCATATGGCGAACCTATAAAAAGAACTGATGTATCATTATTATATCCTGGCAACATTTTTATATTTGTGGCAAGTTCAAGAGCAAAAGACTTAGAGGCATTTATAATCTTATACTGGTTATAGTAACTTCCATAACTAAGCCACACATTATGTAAAAGAATAATAAATGCTAATCCAAAAGTAATTTTTGGCACTATAGTATTTGTTTTCACAGCATTTAAACTTTTATTCGTAAGTAACATATCTAAAATTGTCACTGGAAAAATAATGTAGAAGATAAGACTTAATGACAATCTGTCCTCGGTATATCCTATACCATTATTTGTCATTATAAACATAAAATTAATTGCGATAGGCGACAATAAATATAGTACGGCCATTAAAGTAGCTTTTTTAATGACTACTCTTCTTTCTGATTGATAAAATGATCTTTTAATTGCAAACTGATATAAGAGTTTGATAAAAAGATAAAGTGTCCATGCTATAATAAAGAAATAAACTACACGAATTAGAAATGTAGTATTATGGGCAAACACATTGTGAGTTAAAAACATATCAAAAACTGATTTATAACTTTTAACTATTGCCATTAAAAGACTATTAAGAGTAAACTTTGGAATAACATGTTCACTCATCCCATGTATCGCAAAAATATAACTTTCATTTCTTCGATTGACAATATCATTCAGCATATAATACAGTAAAAATGAAAGTAAAAATGAACTAAATGCTTTTACAGCCTTTACAAAAATGCTTTGTATACTCTCAAAAGTAAGTTGTTTAATAAAACATACCAAATAAATGCAAATCATAAATGGAATATATGCTTGATAAATAGCAAGAGCAATGCAGTTTAGATATACACTTATCACGAAATTATTTTTATTTATCAGATTATATACTGATAAAATTGTCAAAAGTATAGAGATTGCATAGATATGCACTGTAAATCCATAGAAAAAAGTTTGGACCATTGCTGGAGACAAAACAAGAGAAAGAGATATAATGATTCTGCAGACAATATTTTCAATATCAAAAACTCTTAATAAATATATTGAACTAAACGACAATATAAATATAGCTATTACTACATTAAACATTGGTATGACAGCACTATACCCTATCAAAGAAACCACATAATTAAGTATCTCTATAAGCCATCTTCCAAGTATTGATCCGCCACCAAGACTTCTATTATAAAAAATTCCATCAGCATTAAAAAGCGGGTTGGCAATTATAAAAAAATGTGCAACAATTCCAACACCAAATGTGATTATAAAGCCAAGTTGTTCTTTTTTTGTGTATTTCATAAGCTCCCGAAGAGACTCGGACTCTCGACCCACGCATTACGAATGCGTTGCTCTACCAACTGAGCTACAGGAGCATTTATTTATGCCAAATGCAACACGTTGAAAAGTAAAATCCATGACATGCCATAATAAGTTACAACTGCGATTAAGTCATTTAAAGTTGTGATAAGTGGACCTGATGCAACTGCTGGATCTACCTTTATTTTTTTAAAGAACATAGGTATAAGTGTACCAAGAGTTGAACTTATAATCATGGCTACTATAAGAGATACACCTATACAGCCTGACATACTATATGAAAATCCCCAAGGTCTATCTTTCACAAAATGGATGTATAAGCCCAAAAATAGGAATGATAAAGTGGCAAGTATTAATCCATTACAAAATCCAACTCTCACCTCTTTCCAAACTAGCTGAACCTTTTGACCAAATGTCAGATTTTCATCCATAAGCACCCTTATAGTCACAGCAAGGCTTTGTGTTCCTACATTACCAGACATATCAAGTATCAATGTTTGGAATGCCATAATTATAGGAAGACCTGCTATCACTCCCTCAAATATTCCAACAACACTTGACACTATCATACCAAGACATAAAAGAATAAGTAACCAAGGCAATCTCTTTTTCAAACTTTCAATAAGTGGTTCAGACAAATCTTCTTCTGCTGTAAGACCTGCAAACTTTGCATAATCTTCTCCCATCTCTTCATCTACCACTTCGACGAGGTTTTGAGATGTGATAACTCCAAGTATCCTATTACTATTGTCAAGTACTGGGATAAGACCCTCACTATAATCTTTAAGTCTTTCTATACAATCTGATATGTTTTCATGTCCATATACATAAGGGAATGAAGTCATAATCAAATCTTTTAAATGCATATCTTTTTTTGCAATAATCAGTTCCTTTAAATCAATAGCTCCAACAAATGCTCTATCTTTATCTTCCACAAAAATAGTAGATATATTATCATTTTCTTTTGCCTGTTCGACAAGTTCAGACATAGCTTCTTTAATGCTAAGGCTGTCACTTATTATTATACAGTTGGTAGTCATCTTACTACCAATTTCATCCTCATCAAAAGATGCAACTACTTTTATATCTTTACGGACATCAGATTCCATTGAATCTATGAGAAGAGTTCGTTTACTTTTCTCAAGTTCACGCAGTATTTCTACAGCCGTATCAGGTTCAAGTTCAGATATGACAAGAGCTGCTTTTTTTAAGTCCATCTCATTAATATATATACTAGCATCTTCGGTAGAGATATATTCAAATATTGCACCAAGTGTTTCTGCATCAAGAATACGATAAAGTTTCTGCCTTTCGGTCTTTTTCAAAAGCTTCATCGCATCTGCAATATTATTATCATGATAATCTTCAAGCTTACTCTTAAGAAGTTTTGGTGATGAATTACCACGAATTATTTTAACTATTTCTTCTTCATAGTTTGGCACTTCTATCGGTTCTTCTTTATCATCATCAGGTGCTATTAGTTTTTCCACTTCAAGAGTTTCAGGGTCAAGATTTTCTACATCAAATGATGTGTCATTTATATCTTGAACTGCAGTATTTTCATTTATCTCTTCTCTTTTTACATCGAGATTTTCTTTTTCTTTTGTCATACAACCTCCCTACACTCTTAATGATAGTTAATTACATATTTTCATATTTATTCAATAAATCAACTGTTATCTTCAATGCATTCTTCACATATCCAGAACAGTTTTCTTTTCTCTTTGGGTCATCCCTATCAAGTCCATGCATCAACACTCTACAACATGTCCCACCACAAGCCTTTTTAAACTCATCATGGAGTTCTTTATTTATAGGAAAACATTTGTCATCTCTTGTCTCATTAAATGATTTTCTCCCATACTTCGTTCCGATAATCATACTTGAACCTGCAAGAGCACCACATATGCATCCACCGCCACCAAGACCCCAAGGAAAGCCTGAACACATAGCAAATGTTTTTTCATCAAGTCTTAAATCAAGAAACTTATTTAATGTATACATCACTGCTTCTGCACAAGTAAATCCTTTGTGAAATAAGTCCATAGCATAATCATTTAATTCATTATAATTTACACTCATCATACATTTATCTTCTCCCGCCATTTTCATAATTATAACTACTTTTACACATATTTTCTATATTAAGTTTTGCTTCCCAGCCAAGTTCTGTTTTCGCTTTTTTAGGTTTACAATAAAGTTTATCCACATCTCCAGCTCTTCTACCAACTATTTTATACTTAACTTTTTTCCCACTTGCTTTTTCATAAGCATTCACTAATTCAAGAACTGATGTGCCTCTTCCAGTACCAAGATTATATATATAGATATTTTTTTTCTTTTCCTTGTAGCACTTAAGAGCAGACACATGCCCTTTAGCTAAATCTACTACATGAATATAGTCCCTTACTCCCGTGCCATCTTTAGTCTTATAATTATTTCCATAGACATTTAAAAATGGTAATTTACCAGTAGCAACTTTAGCAATATATGGCATAAGATTATTTGGTAAGCCATTAGGATCTTCTCCAATGAGTGCAGACTCATGTGCACCTACTGGATTAAAATATCGAAGAATAACTGCCTTAAACTTTGAATCAGAGTTTGCCTTATCCATCAAAATCTTTTCTATCATGGCCTTCGTTTCACCATATGGATTTGTTATATCATTAAGCCTTAAAGCTTCATCATTTTCATCAATAGGAGACTTCGCATTTTTACCATATACGGTAGCAGATGACGAAAACATTATATTATGTATGTTAAACTCATCCATCAATTCAATAATTGTAAGAGCAGAGTCAATATTATTTCGATAATATTTTAAAGGTATTTTTACAGATTCTCCAACTGCCTTATACCCTTGAAACATTATTATAGCATCTACTTTTTCTTTCTTAAAAACTGCCCTCAATTTTTTCTTATCGCAACAATCAACTTTATAAAACGGGATTTTTTTGCCAACTATTTTTTCAACATTCTTAACTGCACTTAACTTTGCATTGTATAAATTGTCAACACAAACAACAGTATGACCTTTAGCATAAAGTTCTACTATAGTATGGCTACCAATATATCCCGCACCACCTGCAACCAATATTCTCATAATGTTCCTTTCGAGCTAAAATAGATGCTCTCTATTTATTTTAATAAATAAAACTATTTCTTTTTTGCAGTAATTGAATTATATCTTGGTATAAGTTTATCTTTATTACCCATATACATACGAAGTGGCTCTGGTATATAAAGAGTTCCATCTTCTCTCAAATGATTTTCAAGGAATGCTATAAGCATTCTTGGTGGTGCCACGCAAGTATTATTCAGTGTATGAGAATAATAATTTTCTTTGTCACCTTTGATTCTAATCTTTAATCTTCTAGCCTGTGCATCAGTTAGGTTAGAGCAAGAACCAACTTCAAAATATTTCTTCTGTCTTGGACTCCATGCCTCTACATCACATGATTTAGTTTTTAAATCAGCAAGATCACCTGAACAACATTCAAGTTGTCTAACAGGTATCTCGAGTGACCTAAAGAAATCTACAGTATTTTTCCATAATGTATTGTACCATTTCATAGAATCCTCTGGTTCACATACAACTATCATCTCTTGCTTTTCAAATTGATGAATACGATATACTCCTCTCTCTTCAATGCCGTGTGCTCCTTTCTCTTTTCTAAAGCAAGGAGAAAATGATGTCATAGTTATAGGTAATTTATCTTTTGAGATAATCTGATCTTTAAACTTACCAATCATAGAGTGTTCACTAGTGCCAATAAGATATAGGTCTTCCCCCTCAATCTTGTACATCATAGCATCCATTTCTGGAAATGACATAACACCAGTCACAACATCAGCATGTATCATATAAGGTGGTATAACATAAGTAAATCCTCTATCTATCATAAAGTCTCTCGCATATGATAATACAGCAGAATGTAACCTTGCTATGTCTCCAAGCAGATAATAAAATCCATTTCCTGCTACTCTTCCAGCAGAATCCATATCTATACCATCAAAGCTTTCCATAATATCAGTGTGATATGGAATCTCGTATGATGGAACCTTTGCTTCTCCAAATCTTTCTACTTCAACATTTTCAGAATCATCTTTACCTATAGGCACAGATGGGTCAATCATATTTGGAATATTCATCAAAATATTCGTTAATTTTGTTTCTATTTCAGTTTCCTTAAGTTCAAGTGCCTCTAATTCCGCTCCTTGTTTTCTAACTTCCTCTTTTATCTTTTCGGCTTCAGCCTTTTCACCTTTTGCCATAAGAGCACCGATTTCTTTAGAAAGTTTATTTCTATTTGCTCTTAAATTATCTGCAGAAAGTTGTACACTTCTCTTTTCATCATATACATCACAAACTTCATCTACCAAAGGAAGTTTAGCATCCTGAAACTTTTTTCTTATGTTTTCCTTTACCAAATTTCTATTATCATATACAAATCTTATATCTAACATATATTACCTCTCTTATTATTTTTTTACATTTTGATTCTTTTGCTGTGCAGTATTTCGTAAATCCATTAATTTCTTTCTTATTGCCACCATATTATCATATAATATCGGTTCAAAAACTATGCCATCTATTTTATCACATTTTCGGTCTGCTGAAAATCTAAGTGAATTATTTATAAAAGATGTCGACACAGATAAAGCATCTACAAGTGTGAATCCATTTGTTGATGTCTCAAAATACATTGCATCAAATAGTTCTCCAGCACCATACCTATTATCCACTTTTTCAGAATAATTACAAGTCGTTTGCCTTTTTCCACGGTCACCATCATATACATCAAGTATCGTAAGTATTGAATTATATAGTTCAATTCCACTAATAATAGTAATCTGGTTTTTCTTTAATCGTAGTTTCTCAAGTAGCGGAAAAATACTTTGGATAATTTTCTTTGACAACTCATTAGTTTTTTCTTTATCACTATTATCATATTTTATAGTACAATATTTTTCTCTATAATCCTCATACGACTCATTTGCAAGTATACAAGCTTCAGTCAGATTAGGAGTCATTATATCCGAGAGTTCAAGCAATTTCTTGTAATTATCTATATGCAAATCACTTACACCTTCATATCTTTTGCCATCATCTGCAAAAATAGGATCTATAAGAGCAAGAACCCTTTGATTATCAAGTTTAGCATCACCAATCATTTCTCTTACATCTAATATCTTACTGCTATCATTAAAATACCCAGTTATAAATGCATCATATTTAATGTTTTCCGAGGGTTCAAGATATGCCCTGTCACCAAACGATGCAATTATTGGAACTGCATTTAGGCTACATAATCTATCATATTTCTTCATTTCGTTTAGCACCAATATTTTCTTATTCATAATTTCCTCTTATGCTTCATTTATTATATTATTTAGTTGCATTATGTTTTTTCTTATGTCATTTTTGAAAACTGCAGACCCTGCTACTACTATATCCACACCAGCCTTGCAGACTTTTTCAACATTTTCAATGTTAATTCCACCATCAATTTCAATTAAATATTTATGATTATTTTTCTCCCTCATTTCATTCAAATACACAACTTTTTCAAGAGTTTCTTCTATAAACTTCTGACCACCAAAGCCAGGATGAACACTCATAACTAGCACAAGATCTGCAATGCCAAGACATTCATCAATTGTTTTTATATCTGTTTCTGGATTTACACTTATACCTGCCTTCATTCCCTGTTCTTTTATAATGGATAATACTTCACAAAAATCTATTGTTGCTTCCTTATGAATTGTCAATATATCAGCTCCTGCATTTTTAAAATCCATGATATATCTTTCTGGTCTTTCAACCATAAGGTGTGTATCTAAAATAAATGACTCATTTGTATGCTTTTTAATTGAGTTAATTACAGGAATTCCAAAACTAATATTAGGTACGAACATCCCGTCCATAACATCTAAATGTAAATATTTTATATTCTCATCACTTAATACATTTAAATCATCTTTCAAATTATAAAAATTTGCCGATAATAGTGATGGGGCAAGATATTTATTCATCTATCCTCCAGTTGGCCAAAACATTACATTAATTGATGATACAACTTTATCTCTCTCTACATCAACAACTTGCACTTGACCATTTTGTACTTTTTCTTCGCCTTCAAGATTTGGAAATATAAGTGGTAAGATAGTTCCGATTTTATACTCCTGTGGCTCAATTAATTCTGTATAGACTGTTCCTTCATCAGTTTGCTGAACTAATCTTACTTGCAGTATTAATGATTCATTTGATGCACTAGTAACTGGGACATCTTCACTTCCCACTACCCTATATGTAGCACTTAGTTCGCTATGCCATTTATTCTTTTTCTCTACAATATATTCTACTCCATCCACACCACTACTTAATATTAAATCTACGCTTGAACCTGCTCTTATCTCTGTACCCTTTTCAACTGACTGACTTATAACACAATTTTCAGGTACCATCATATCACGTACATATGATATACTTCCAAGAACCAATTCATTGACAGCAAGTAACTCTCTTGCTTCAGCCACAGGTTTATTTAACAGATTAGGCATTGTTTTTATCTGATCGCTAATTCCACGACTTATAGTAAACACTAGTGGACCTAATTCATCAGAATAACTTTTATTTACTCCAACAATATTTCCTCTTGGTACATTTATATCGTTTATCTCTGCCACCTCATATGTCAGTCCTCTATCCTTAAGCCTATCAATCATATCTGACCATCTTGTATTTTGAAGTTTTTCCTTATCCGTAAAGTCAAGCACTTCTGGTCCTTTCGAAACCATAACATCAAGTGACATATTTTTTTTCAAATTATCGTTGACAATTCTACTAATTTTTCCATATTCTACTTTATTATTGTACTCTTCGCCAATGTTATTGATTGTTATGCCATACTCTTCCAATAAACTTGTAGCAAAGTCTAAATCTAATCCATCTATTGATTTAGCAACATTTGCAAGAACTATACTTTCCGTTGCAACATTATTATTTGGAACTCGCTTTCTCGTATCAAGTGCTATAAGTATCATAATAAATACAAGCAAAACTACTGCCAAAATCGCTCCGAAAATAATTCTTCTCATAAACATATGATGTCTAAATGCACCATCTTTTATATATTTATCATAGAATAATTGTTGTTCAGGAGTAAATGCTTCATCATGAGGTTTATAGTTTTGCTTATTACTATATTTTTCAGAAACCGCCTTTATTACTTTCATGTCATCATCAGTAATTACTACAGTCTTACCTTCTTCATCGTCATCATAGTTTGTTTCTTTAATGTAATCACCATCTTTATTATCAAGAGCCATCTCTAAATCATTTATCATCTCGTCCATACTTTGATATCGCTCTCGTGGTATCATTCTTGATGCTTTAATAATTATTTTTTCCAAACTTTTATATATATTTGGATTTTTAAGTCTTGGATTCTTAAGATTATTTCTTAAGTGAGAAATAATTATATCAAGTGGTGCCTCTCCCTCAAAAGGAACTTCCCCTGTAATCATCTCATACATAGTACAACCAAAAGAATATATATCCGATCTATAATCAACTTTAGTATTTCTAACTTGTTCTGGACTTATATAATGGACTGTACCTATAACCGAGATGTTCTTTGTAGTACTTGTTATTGCTCTTGCTATACCAAAATCAGTAATTTTAACAACACCATTTTCATTAATAACAATATTTTGAGGTTTAATATCTCTATGAATAATGCCCTTATCATGAGCTGCCTTAATGCCTTTTGCAATTTGTATAGAAATTGCTACTGCTTCTTCATTTGAAAGTTTTTCTTTCTGCTTTATATATTTATTAAGAGTAATGCCATCAAAATACTCCATAACTATATAATGCATATTTCCTTCATCTACAACATCATATGCACTTATTACATTTTCTTGCTTTATGTCTATACAAGCGATTGCTTCGCTCTTAAACTTTTTTACAAAATCTTCATCAATTGCAAGTTCTTCTTTCAAAATCTTTATAGCAACATTGATTTTCTTTTTTGAATCATAAGCCTTATAGACATAACTCATACCACCTACGCCAATTTGCTCAATGATTTCATATCTACCAGATAATCTATTTAATTGTTTATTATCTTTTACCCTACTCATTATCTCCACCATCCTTTCTTCTTCTACTCCTACTTCTAAAGTTATCATTTAGTAAGGATGTTCTATTATCTAAAATTGTTTTTATATCTGTTTTCTTATTTCCAACCTCTAATTGTCTTACAGCCTCTTCGTATGCTTTATTTTTATCTTTTTCAAAGATAAGATTTTCTTTATCTATGGTGTCTATATAAATGAGTATTATTGCTATATTGTCTTTGCCACCATTCTTATTTGCTGTATCAATGAGTTCATCGACCTTTGATTCTATCGTCGTATCTCTATTTACGATTTCAAGTATCGTCTCATCATCAACCATATTGCTTAATCCATCTGTGCAAAGCAGTAAATAGTCTCCCATTCGCAAGTCTACTTCAAAAAAATCAGTCTCAATCTTTTTCCCTGCTCCAAAGGCTCTACTAAGTTGACTTTTTAGTTCTTTGTACTTTTCAGAATTACGCTCTATAGCATTTTCTTTTACCAATTCTTCCGCAATACTATGATCTCTTGTAACTTGTTTTATCTCATTGCTAATGTGATAACACCTTGAATCTCCAACATTTGCGACTATTGCTGTGTCATTTACAATTGTAGTGCAAACCATAGTTGTACCCATACCTTTATATTTCGGGTTTGCCATAATTCTATAGACAAGGTCAGTATTAGCAAGTCGGTAGGCTTTCTCAAGTTCATCCTTTATATTGCTTCCTGGTTTAGAAAGTGATATTTGATCCAGCACAAAACTTGAACAGTGTTTAGAAGCAAATGCACTATCGCGATTGCTTCCTACGCCATCTGCTACAATAAATAGATTTGGGAAAACTCCTACTTTTCTATTTTCAGCTATATAGTAATCTTGATTAACTTGTCGTGTCTTACCAAGATCCGTTTTCGCAAAAAATTTCAAATTATTTTACACTTGCTCTAAGTTGTCCGCAGGAACCACTTATGTCCTTTCCTAACTCTCTTCTAATATTTACAAATACCCCATTATTTTCAAGTAGACTTCTGAATGATTTAAGGGTATTTGTATCTGGTCTTTCAAAACTATTTTCCTTCACAACATTTACAGGAATCAGATTAACATTATAATCTATATGCTTATTTTTAAAACTTTCATTAAATAGTTTTACTAATTCTAATGCACACTGCCTACTATCATTAACATTCTTTATCAAACTATATTCAAATGTTATCCTTCTATTAGTTTTAATGAAATAATTTGCCATTGATTTCATAACTGATTTTATATCATATGCTTTTGCAACTGGCATAATTTTCCTTCGTATCTCATCATTTGGTGCATGAAGGCTAAGTGCTAAAGTCAATGATTTATTTAGTTTCGCAAGTTCGTCAATCTTTTCTATAATTCCGCATGTTGAGATTGTTATATTTCTTTCGCTAATATTTTGGCCTTCTTCGCAACATATTATTTCAATGAACTTTATAATATTATCAAAATTATTCAGAGGCTCACCTGAACCCATTATAACCACATGCGATATTTTAATGTTATTGTGATTCGCGATAACATAAACCTGTGCAAGTAGCTCATTAACACTTAAACTTCTTTTCAGTCCAGAAATAGTCGAGGCACAAAATGCACAGCCCATATTACAACCCACTTGTGAACTTATACATAAAGAATATCCATACTTATACTTCATTAGAACCGATTCGATAATATTACCATCATTTAACAAAATGAGATATTTCTTTGTTTCGTCTATCTTGGATATATATTCTTTATATATTGTTGGAAAAGTTAAATCAAAACTTTCTTTAAGCTTTTCTTTTAAGTTTTTACTTATATTCGTTGCCTCATCAAATGAAGTAATTCTCTTTTTATGTAGCCACTCAAAAACTTGTTTTGCTCTATACTTTTCTTCTGACAAATCATCAAGTGCCACTTTTAATTCTTCAATTGTTAAGTCTCTAATATTCATTATAGTCGTTTCATAAAGCACATATAAAAACCATCTGCTTTATTCTCGTCATTTCTACTAATTCTCTTCTCAAATATTATTTCAAAATCACTGTTTTTATCTAAAAAATATTTGATATTATCCTCGTTTTCCTCTTTTGTCTCTGTACAAGTAGAATACGAGATGATACCACCTTTTTTCACATAGTATTTACAAGCATCAAGTATTTTTCTCTGAAGTGCTACAAGTGAGTCTCTCTTTTTCTCACTATAATTTAGTTTAATATCTGGTTTTTTATCTATTACACCAAGTCCTGTGCAAGGTACATCAAGTATCACAACATCATATTTATCATCATCAAGTTCGTCGTGGACACTTGCATCTTTTACCAATAGATTTAAATCCAAAACTTTAAGTCTATTCACATTTTCGCATATTTTAAGTATTTTTTCTTTACTTATATCTCTTGCTTCAGCATAAAAATAATAGTAATCATCATAAATAAGATCTATAAGTGATAATATTTTCCCGCCAGGAGATGCACAAGTATCCAATAGTTTCATCATAGATACAGTGTCACTTGATCTATAACTATTAATTTCTTTTTCTCTTTCTTTTATAAAATAGGCAAGTTTATCAGTTAAATAAATTGAACTTGCATCTTCTATCAATATATCTCCATTTCTAAAAGCATCTAAACTTAAGATAGATTTATAATTATTAGCAGAATATACTTTTGCATACTTAAAATCAAGTGCTCCATCATACTTTCTATATGCTATACCTTTATTATCTAACTCTTCAAGAACTGCTTTCTCATTATCATTGTATATTCTAAAATAGCAGTTTTTTATAATCGCATTATCATCTATATCTTCATTATCTTTATTTCTTTCAATATTTCTTAATACTGCATTCACATATCCTGACAATCTATTCTTTTTACTCTTTTTTATTATACTAACTGCTTCATTAATTGTTGCAAATGGTGGCACCTTATCCATATAAAATAATTCGTATATAGCAAATCTCAAAACAGTCAATATTTCGTTATCAAGATTTTTAGTTTTTATTTTAGAATACTTATCAATTATCTTATCAATAGTTTCAAGTTTTTCAGTTGTTCCAGTGCACTCTCTCTTTATAAATGCTTTATCATTATCATCAAGTTTATTTCTTTCAAATACATCATTAATTGCTATGTTTAGCAACTTTTCATTAAAAAATACATCATATAATATTTCAAAAGATATTCTTCTTATATTTATCTTTTCAATATGCATCTTACTAATTTCTTCTTCTTGAGTTATTAGCAATCATTATAAATCTCAACATTTGAAGCATGGTACTTGCTGCTCCTGCTACATAGGTAAGTGCTGCAGCCGTTAGAACTTTTTTAACACCATATAATTCTGATTCATCCATTATTCCCTGTTCTCTTAAAACTGTTATCGCATTATGTGAGGCATTGAACTCAATAGGAAGAGTAACCAACTGATAAAAAAGTGTTACTCCAAAAAGAATGATTCCAAGCTGTGTTAAGTTCATCATTCCAAGTATGATACCTATTATAATGACAGGTATAGATAATCTTGAAGCAAAATTAACAATTGGAATTATCGACATTTGAAAATTGAGCAAAAACATTCTTTTATGGTCTTGTATAGCATGTCCACATTCATGTGCTGCAACTCCTATAGATGCTATACTTCTACTATTGTAAGTGGCATCCGAAAGGTTTAACTCTTTTTTCGTAGGAGCATAATGGTCCGTAAGATTCCCAGCTACATGGCCTACCTGCACATTATTAATTCCTGAACCAGTTAATATCATTGATGCAGCCTGATAGGCATTTATTCCTGATTTTGACTCAACTCTTTGATATTTATTAAATGTTGATGTCATATAAGCTTGAACTGCCATAGTTAAGACTGCCGCAATTATTACTAAAGAATATGTTGAATCATAAAAATACATCATAACCTCCTTTAGGCTTTAGATTTTAAGCCATTTATAAAATCTTTTGATTTCATTCTATTTTTACCACTTTTTTGCAATTCAAGTATCTCTATGATACCATCCTTACATTTAGCATATATCTTATCATTTACTATATATATATCATCGCTAAACTTGTTTTCATCATAAAGTTTAATATTATCATCACATATATCTATATCCCAAATCTTATACTGGACATCATCTTTTATAATATATGCAGATGGCCAAGATGTATAAGCTCGTATCTTTCTATCTATATTAACCTTTGTCTCATTTTTAAAATCAATCTTTCCATATTCTTTCTTTATTATGGCTGATTTTGTAGCTAAACTGTCATCTTGCTTAACTCTCTTTATGTTATCAAATCCTTTTATGCTTTCTAAAATCACATCTGCAGTGAGATAAGATAACTTATCAAAAAGACTATCAGATGTTTCTTTTTTATCGATAGTTATTTCTTTTTGTAATAAGATATCGCCTGTATCAAGACCTACATCCATAAGCATCGCTGTCGTGCCTGTCTTCTCATCACCATTTAATATGGCACTTTGTATTGGAGAAGCACCTCTATATTTTGGAAGAAGTGAAGCATGACCATTTATACAAGCATATTTTGGAATATCAAGTATTTCTTTAGACAAAATCTGACCATAGGCAACTACAACAATAAAATCAGGTTCTGCTTTCTTAATCTTCTCTATAACATCTCTATCATCTTTTATTTTAATAGGTTGTAATATGTTTATGTTATATTCTAATGCTTTTTTCTTCACATCAGAAAATATTATCTTTTGTCCTCTGCTTGATCTAGTATCTGCTTTAGTCACGACATAAGATATATCTATATCATCATCATTATAAAGTTTAGAAAGACTTGGCACAGAAAAATCCGGTGTCCCCATAAATACAATCTTCACACTATTCTTCCTTCACATTTTCTTCTTCCGTCACATCTTTAAGAGTTCCTGGCACAACCTTATCTGTATAAAGTATTCCATCCAAATGGTCCACTTCATGGCAAATAATTCTTGCAAAAAAACCATCGGCATCAAACTCGATGTCATTCATATTTTCATCTTTTGCCTTTACTACTATGTTTTTTGGTCTTGCAACATTACCTCTGTAGCCATCAACTGAAAGACAGCCCTCGCTATCAATTTCAGTTTCATCTGACATACTTACTATTTCAGGATTAATCAAAACAACTGCTTCTTTTTCTTCTTCTGGTGCACATATAATAATTCTTTTCAAAACTCCAACTTGTACTGCAGCCAAACCACAACCACCATGAGTTTTCATAGTGTCCTTCATGTCTTTAATCAGTTCTTTCAACCTGTCAGTAAGTTCTGTGACAGTTTTAGAATGCTTTCTTAATATTTCGTCACCAGTTTGTCTAACTATTCTCTCTGACATATTTTCCTTCCAATAAAAACTTAAGGACTATAAATAGCCCTTAAACGAGCGTGAAAGGATTCGAACCCTCGACACCTTGGTCCGTAGCCAAGTGCTCTATCCAGCTGAGCTACACGCTCTTATATAGTAATTATAGCAAATTAGTAAGTAAAGTCAAGAAATTATATAATTATTTAACTTTACGGCTATTTTTTTATTCTGACAATTGGCCTAATACCTATATATGGAGTATTTGCTTCAATTAAGCCAACATAACCAGTCGATGTAATATAATGTGGAAAACCAGTCTCTTCGTCCACATTTAAAACCCAGTATGGTACATGACCATTTGCAAAATCATATCTCGCATCAACATCCTGCTGGATTATTTCTGCAAATGTATTATTATCAAATGGGTCAATATCATTATTGATAGCTATTTCCGTTGGTTTTGCTATGATTTTAGTATTTGCCTCAAAAAAGTCCGCGTCATTATAATATCCATCTTTAATATAATTCATTTTTCCATACAAATCCAGTAGGTTATTTAAAGAAGGCAAAGTAACTTGGTATTCATCTGTGTCATTTATAAAAGCAAGTTTCTCCTTTTCATCATTTGAAAAAGTGATATTTACAAAATCAGAGTTCAAATAATCACATAAACTTGACTCTGTAAAATCATTCACACTTTCCTTTTGATCAAATAATACTACATCAATAACTTTTTCACTAAAAAGTAATTGGTAGTCATCATCGTCATCTACTATGAACCACGATAAAGGTTCACCATTTTGACTTCCAAAATTAGTCCTTGCATATTCTGAAGTGTTAACATCAAATGAAAATAAGTTTGGATCTTTCGTGTCAAAACCTGCTTTAGCATCCACAATATTTTCTCCGTTTACATTTATGTTTACAGAACGTGTGCTTTTGAAAGAACAGGAAGACAAAATCAATAGTCCTGTTATAATCAATAAAATCAAATTATTTCTCTTACTCATAAAATTCCCTTTCTAAAATCTTTTAATGAAATACTTATAGATTCAAGTTTATAATGATAAATCTTTCTGTATCAATTAGTATTACATTAAAAATTATTTTCACACATATTATACAACAATCACATAAAAATGTATATAAAACTAGTTTAAGATAAATAGCACAATAAAAATCCTGCAAAGTAGCAGGATTTTTATAACTTTAAACTAAATTATGCTTTCCAGAGTCCATGTAGATTGCAGTATGCATATACTGCCTTTACCTTATCTCCTTCACACATTGAAAAGCAAACTTTTGGTTCACTACCAGCTTTAAGTACTTTTCTTTGATTTCCTTGCTCTGTCTGAAGAGAAACCCACTCTATCAAGTGTTCTTCAGTCATTGGGTGTGCAACACTTCCTACTGTTACTTCTACTACATTTCCATGAACTTCATACACAGGTACGTGTTTCTCTTTTGCAGCATCAGTAGTGTTTGCGATTAATTCCTTCATCTCTTCACCACAGCAAATAGTAGGGCATGGCTTTTCATTAACTAGTGCTATAATCTTTCCGCACTTTTCACACTTAAAAAATCTCATAGTCTGTCCTCCTTAAAATAATTTTTTTATGATAATATGTATGTGTAAACAAATATTAATAACACTTTACATTATAGAATAACTTTTGTACCAGAGTTTCTTATCTCAACTGGCATAATAGCATCTTTTCCAAAAATACTACCCATTTTATCAATATAGTCGTTAACCAATTCTTGCTCTATTATAACTTGGATAGTTCCTGCAAATCCTCCACCTTGTACTCGACAAATACCGTTGTCACCAATTATCTCTTCACTCATAGCAAGTGCTATTGCCACTGCTTGATTTTTTATGTCACTTGAAGCATATACATTTTGTAAATATTTATAACTTGAATTTCCTGACTTACTCATTACTTGAAGTATACCATTTATATCTCTACTCTTAAGTAATTGGTTAAGTTCCTTCACTCTCTTATTTTCATTGAAGTAATGATATGCCCTAAGGACTGCACGGTCATTTTTGATGGTTTCTCTTAAACTTTTTATACTTTTATAAAACTCTTTTTCATCAACTTCAGACAATACCTCGGCACCATAATAATTAGCTACCTCTTTCATCTCTCTAGGTATCGCAGAGTATTCATCAGTGAGGTCTGCATGGTTAGCTCTTGTATTAATCACTATCAATTTATATCCGTAATCACCAAAAGAAAAACTATGCTTCACTATTTTAGGTTTATTCTTATCAAAAAAATCTATACTTACAAAACTTCCGACAGATATAGCCATTTGATCCATAAGACCACAAGGTTTACCAAAGAAATTATTCTCTGTCCACTGTGATATCATAGCTCTCTCAACATCATCAATCTTATTTTCATTATATAAGTAATTGTAAATCTCTGTTATAAGAATCTCAAAACATGCACTTGAAGATAATCCAGAGCCGACTAAAACTCTCATATCTTGATAAGCTCTAAAACCGCCAATATTATATCCAAGCTCCTTATACCTCGATGCCGTTCCACGAAGTATGGATTTAGTATTACCTTTTTCATCCTCATGTACACTTAGGTCACTTATATCTACTTTATTCTCTCTGAAAACCTTATCAGTAAATATTGCGACATTATCATCTGTCTTTTTCACAAAACAGAGATTATCAATATTTATACTTGCCGCTACGACACTTCCTCTTTGATGATCTGTATGGTTGCCAGATATTTCAACTCTGCCAGGTGATGAAATTATATGATAATCACCATCACCATATAAATTAACAGTTTCCTCAAGAGTTTTTAAATATCTCTTTCTCTCATCATCAATTACATCTTTCTCTGCAGAACAATAAATGTCTAATACAATTTTTTCAAACTCTTTTGATTCTATGAAGTTCTTTAGCTCACTGTTTGTCATTTTACTCCTTATCAACTATATATCTTATAGTATGTTCTATTTTCTCTCCTGCTTTCAATATTGGTTTCATAAAGCCTTGATAGTTAATTGCATTCGGACAAAACTGTGGCTCCATAGCAATCCCAGCATAACTTCCATAATGTCCATCTCTGCCATCTATATTAAGTGCCTTTGCAGTATAAACCTGAACTCCTGGCAAGTCACTTTTTATCTCAAGTTTTAAAATATCATTTTTTAATATACAAAGTGTCTTTTCTTTATCATATTCATACAAATAATTTGTGTCAAGATTATCTATTTTTCTGGTGCTACCTTTGTCTACTACACCATCAATTATTCCTTTACAATACTGATTAAGCACTACTCCATTTGCAGACACAGCATCACCTATTTCCTTAAACTCTCTAAAGTCAAATAGTGTCCCATCAACTTCAATCGTCTTATCCATTGCCATACCATTTTCATCATTTAAGTTCACTCTTTTTGCAGGTATCATAAGCTTGTGTGAAAGAATATCACTCTTATTTTTATCAAGATTAAAATAGGCATGATTTGTCATGTTAAAGATTGTGTCTTTATCAGAAAGTCCTGTATAAGTCAGTTTTAATTCATTATCAATCAATTCATAACTAGCTTCAACATGAAGGTTTCCTGGAAAGCCAGATTCTAAATCTTTGCTATCGTACGCAAAAACTACCTTTGAAATGCTTTTTTCTTTTATCTTCCATTCCTGATCGCCAAATCTAACATCTCCACCATGAAGGCAATTTGGACCATTATTTGCAAGTAATTTATACTCTATTCCATTTAATGTAAACTTTGCATTCCCAATCCTATTTGCACAGCGTCCTACTGATTTACCCATAGATGCACTTGCTTTATCAAGATACTTACTTGGGTCGTCAAAGCCAAGTGCTATATCTATATCTTTTGGTTTAACATAAAATGACATAAGCGTAGCACCTGTTGTTAAAAGCTTTACTATTATTTTTTCGTTTTCAATAGCTAAAACTTCACTCATAAATATTATCCTATAAACTTACTATATAAGTCCCCATTCTGCAAGTTTTTCAAAGCCACCAATCTTTTCTACTATATACTTAAGTGCTTCATCAGTTACTTTCTTGTAACTCATCTCTTTACCATTAATAATTAGATTTTCATCACCAATCGCACATTTGCAAGTCACTTCAGACATTTGTTCTTCATTTGCAATTTTATGTAGATAGACATTCACTGACACATCAGATTTACTAATGTCCTTAAAATGAAGACCACCACCTGTCACAGCTCTACCCATATCTGATCCAAGTTTTCTATTTGTAGCACCAGTATCTACATTTATACCACCAGTCCAGTCACCAAGAGGGTTCACGATTATATTCTTTATGCCAGTTTTAGATAATTCCATTTTAAGTTTATCAGTTTCTATATTACTTTGACATGCTATTAATGTTTCGGTACTCTCATCATAAATGTATTTGCCATCAGTTGGATTTTCACTATATAGTTTTCTAACAATCTCTGAAAGTTTTTTTTCTTCTTCACTTACCTTACAAGCTTTAAAAATACCATTATCGCCACATCTTATCTCTTTATTTTGATTTGTAGCAAGGTGAACATCCTGCGGAACGATTTTTAAATCGAGTTCAACTTTACTATCAGAAATCCTGTCAACTATTTCTTTTATATCTTTTTCATCATATTTAACTGATGTTTCAATTATAATATGACAAACTCCATGACCAATAAGGCACTCTCCAGCAATTTTAGGATTATCTTGTAATCTATAACCAAGATCAACTATTGCTCCACCAATTCTATCAGCCAGTTTATCAGGATGATTTGGGTTTACTTTCTCAAACATTTTTTCTCCTCTTATATCTCAATTATTCTTTCATAGTTTATGCTATTATCATCAAAAACTTGAAGTATTGAATCAAGCCCTTTAAAACCATTTTTATTAACTATTATATATACTTTATGGTCTTTTTCTATTTCGGCCAAACAATCATTTAATGCATCTAAATTGGCTCCATAATATTCAGGGAAACCCATTGAATCTTTAAGAATATTATGTGCTTCTTCCACATTACTTATATTTCTAAAATCAACAGTATATTTTTTCATCTCTAATATAATCTTTCAAAACTTTTATAATGGTCATCTGTATAAAATATATAACCATAGTCTTCATCGAAATCATCAGCATAGACTATCCTTTTAGCATTTCGCTCTTTGCCATTATAATCTATATCACATTCATAATATGTTCTACCAGCAACCTCTGGAAGTAATTTCTCATAATTGGAAAACCTATCTCCACCGATACTTTTTCCACCTGTCACTTCATATAGATTATTCTTACTTCTATCCCATCCAAGTTTTTGTGCTTCTTTTTTAGTTATGAAGTTTTTAGGTAACCTTTTGTATGTATAAATATATAATGCGACTTCTTCTTTACTTGTATATATTCCATCAGCATCAATACTTTCTTCACTTGTTTGATTGCTTTCATTTACATATGATGCTTCATAAATATTATTTTTTACTTCTTTATGAGTCTTGCAAGATGAAAATCCGATTAAAACTAAAAATAAACTTGCAATAAAGGCCCAAAGTTTTAAAAGTTTTTTTAATCTACTTTTTCCCATTCAAATCTATTTCTTGATATATCAATATTAACTTTAAACTGTGTGTGACCAGTAATTATCCCAACTCTCTTAAAAGAACAATTCACATTGAGAATAATACTATTAGCAGTTTCACTTACGATATTTGCATAATTTAAATAATAGTCTTGAATTCCTTCTTTATTAAGTATATTTTCATTGCACCACGAAGAAATTGACACATAGGCATTATATATTATGCCATTCGCAATCTTTGTTGGGAAATAATTATTTCCACCAAGTATTGGCACTCTCGAAATCATAGGAAGACCATTGCAATATAATGTAGTTCCCCTATCATATCCCATAATATAATAATAACTATTTGAAGGTATTACATTCATATTATTATAATATGTATTTCCATAATCATATGGATTATAATATCCATTTACTTGATTATTTGGATAATAACCAGGATAGTAATTATAGGTACTTGTTGCATAGACACTAAAATTAAAAAAGAAAATAGTGATAAAAATCAATAATGTTTTTAACATTTGCTTTTTCAAAATTAATCTCCTTTTTTAAGATAAAAATAATTAATGAATTATTTTCTTTAATATTTCCTTTCTTCGAACCGCTTTTAACTTTTTATTTCTTCTATTTATAACTTCTTTTGGTTTTGCTTTTATATCTCCTGCTTTAGTAAGAGCAATTTTAGTAAGTGTAGGCCCAATCAATTCATAAATCAAAACTCCAAAAAGTGTTATATTTCTAATTAGATTTCCATTTGAGCCAAGAGACCTTGCTACTATCGCACTCATACCAAGTGCTACACCAGCCTGTGGTAAAAGAGTAATGCCTAAATATTTTTTTACCACTTCCTTACTTCCAGACATATCAGCGCTCACTCTTGCACCAATATATTTTCCAAAAGACCTTGCGATAATATATACAAAACCAACTAATATAACTATCGGATTCTTAAATACTGCTAAATCAAGTTCTGCGCCACTTAATACAAAAAACAGTACAAGAATTGGTTGTGACCATTTATCAGATGTGTCCATAAGTTCATCTGACAATGGACAAATATTGCAAAAAACTGTCCCGAGCATCATACATACAAGAAGTGGAGAAAATGAGCCTCCAAACCTACCAAACTTAAAACTTGCTTTAGCTATTGCGACAGTAAGAATTATAGAACCAATTATTAAAATAAGACGATTTGTATTTGAATGGAACTTGCTCTCTAAATATGTAAGTATTATTGCTACTATACTTCCAAGAAGAAGTGACATAATTATTTCTAAAATTGGTTCAACAATCAAGTTCAACACATTAGCATTTCCACTTATCATCGCTGAAGCAGCACCAAATGATCCTGCAAATATCACAAGTCCCACTGCATCATCAAGAGCAACAACTGGAAGTAAAATGTCAGTAACTGGTCCTTTTGCCTTATACTGTTTGATAACCATAAGTGTTGCTGCCGGTGCAGTTGCTGCTGCTATTGCCCCAAGAGTTATAGCCATTGGGATAGTCACAATATTTGGCATAATAATATGCATAATGAAAAGTGCTATATCTACAAGAAGCGTTGCTGTGAGTGCCTGAAATACACCAATAATAAATGCTTGTCTACCGATGTGTTTTAAGTCACTAAGCTTGAACTCATTTCCTATCGAAAATGCTATGAAGCCTAGTGCTACATCCGAAATAATTGATAAACGCTCAACTTCTTCAAAACTTACAAAACCAACACCTTCTATGCCAAACTTACCAAGTACTGATGGTCCTATTATGACTCCTACTATCAAATACGCCGTAACATCTGGAAGCCTAAAAATATTTGTAAGACGAGTCATCAAAAGTCCAGCAAAAAGTGCCCATGTGATTAATAACAAAACTAACATTTCAAAAAACCTTCTTTACCTATAAAAACTTTTCCTTTTATCTATCTTATAAATTGGATTATCTTTAGTCACTTTATACCAGTCTCTCAAAAACTTTGACCTTGATAATTCCGAAATAAGTGCAAGTTTAGTTAATTTTACATAATTATATCTTGATACTCCACTATGTCTTGCACCATTTTTATAATCGACAAACATTATATTTTTTGCTTCTCTTTGTACAAAACTTCTTATAAATCGAAGTGTAGTCTTATAATTTTTGCTTACTTTTTTAGCAAGACTCTTATCTATAGCAAAAAAATCAGATACATCTCTTGCATTTTTATTTCTTAAAATATATTTCGAAAACCAATAATAACTCTTTGAAGTAAACTTCTTAAAGAAACTTGCTGTCTTATACTCAACTCTTCGAAGTAGCACACAATCTGCACCAGCTTCAAATTTCTCCATAATATCTTTAATTTTTGATGGTGGATTTTGTAAATCAACATCAATAAATATAAGATAGTCTGCTTTTGAGTTCTCAAGCCCTGCGCACATCGCAGATTCATGACCAAAATTATGAATGAAACTAATGCACGACACTTTAAGTTCTGAATTCTTTACTTTATTTTTAAGTTTGACTATCTCATTATATGTATTATCAGTACTTCCATCATCTATAAAATAGAAATTATAATTATATTTTTTATCTTTTAAATATTTTTTTGCTTCGTTATAAAATGGGAAGATATTATCTTCTTCATTAAAACAAGATATTATAATGTCTACTTTTCTTTTAACCATATATTATCGTACTGCTTCTTCAATTACTTTTACAATATAATTTATACGCTCACTATCAAGTCCAGGATATACTCCAATTAAAAATGTATCCTTCATTATTTTATCTGTATTCTGCAGATTACCTATTACTCTATGCTTTGAGTTATCATTTCTTATATCATCAAAGCAAGGTTGTTTCAAAACATTTCCAGCAAAAAGCATTCTTGTCTGAATGTTTTTACTTTCAATATAACTTACTATCTTTTCTCTATTTAAACCTTTTTCCTTTGCACTATCTTTTAATGTCAAGATAAATGCAAACCAAGAAGCCTTTGTCCCTTTCGTCTCACTTGGAAGAATAAAATACTCTTCCATTCCTTTATCAACTAAAAGTTTATATAACAAATCAAAATTATTTCTTCTTTTTTCTATAAATGAATCAATTTTGTCAATCTGTGCGACTCCAATCGATGCTTGTAGGTCTGTCGCCTTCAAATTATAACCAAAGTGACTATAAACATATTTATGGTCATAACCTTTTGGAAGTAAACCATATATCCCATCATAGCGGTGATTACAAGTGTTATCTACTCCACTTTTACATATGCAGTCTCTGCCCCAGTCTCGAAGAGAATTAATAATCTTATGTAGTAATGGGTCATTAGTATATACCGCTCCTCCTTCACCAGTGGTTAAATGATGTGGTGGGTAAAAAGATGAAGTTCCTATGTCGCCGATGGTTCCAGTTTTTTTATAACTTCCATCTATCATAACTTCCGCACCGAGTGCGTCACAATTATCCTCAATTAGCCAAAGATTATGTTTTTTACAAAACTCTTTGACATAAGCTACATCAAATGCGTTTCCAAGTGTATGAGCGATGAAAACTGCTTTTGTCTTATCTGACAAAGCCTTCTCTAATTCATTTACATCAAGATTATATGTAGGTATATCTACATCTGTAAATACAGGCACAGCACCAAACTGAATGATAGGTGCTATAGTGGTAGGAAAGCCACAGGCAACAGTTATAATTTCGTCACCTTTTTTTATCCTTCTATCTTTAAGAAGTGGTGATGTAAGAGTCATAAATGCTAATAGATTTGCTGATGAACCAGAGTTTACATATGAGACATATTTAACTCCTAAATATTTTGAAAGTTTATTTTCAAACTCATCATAGTAATGTCCTTGAGTAAGCCAAAAATCAAGTGCAGAGTCTACAAGATTCACTACTTCTTCTTCATCAAATACTTTTGCACTATAAGGAATCCTTTCTCCTTCTACGAATGGTTTGACATTTGTATTTGCAAGATTCTCTTTTGCATAACTTCTAACTAATTTTAGTATTTCTTCTTTATTCATAAAACTATTTTAATTTATTTTCCGTTCCTTTCTCAAGTCTTTCTATATTTTCTTTATGTCTAAAAATACCAAGTAGCATCATTATAAAAATCTCTGGCAAAACCATATATGCATGTGTAAAATTAAAAGGATATATCTTAAATATAGTAAAAATTAAAGATGCCAAAAACATAATAATGAGTGCAAGTATGGATGCAAGACTCACATACCCTGTCACTTTGCCAATCACTTTATGAATCAAATATAGTAGTATGGCAAATATTACATTGAAATAAGCTACGACTGCTACTGTACAAGTAATTCCCTTTCCACCTCTAAACCTTGTAGTAAAAGGAAAATTGTGACCAAGTATTGCACCAAGTCCTGTTATAAATATAACTATAGGATCTCGCAATGTGCCAGTGTGTAAAACTTCAAAGTTCACAGTAAAACTATTTATTATAGCAGATGTAAATCCAACTCCGTTTCTTGCTATATTAAGTCTTATCAAAACAATATGTGCTATTAATATTGGTATCAAAGTTTTTATTATATCAAGTGCAAAAACAATTCTGCCATGTTTCTTACCGAGTATTCTACCTACATTGGTACTGCCTGGATTACCAGAACCTATCTCAAAAATATTTACACCATGAGCTTTACAATATAGATATCCAACTGGAATTGAGCCAAATAAATATCCAATTAACAGCATTAAAACAGTATTAAACTCTAAACTATACATATCTTGTTAGTACCTACTACGCTTTATTTGCACTACCAAGAACATCTTTAATCTTATGAGCAACCATTGCCTTTACTGCTGAACGAGCAGGTTTAAGATATTGTCTTGGGTCAAAATGATCTGGATGTTCTGCAAAATACTTTCTTATATTTCCTGTCATAGCAAGTCTTATATCACTATCAATATTTATCTTGCAAACTGATAATTCAGCGGCGTGACGAAGTTGATCTTCTGGGACACCGATAGCATTTGGCATATTGCCACCATATTGATTTACCATATCAACAAATTCTTGTGGAACACTTGAAGCACCATGAAGAACGATAGGAAATCCAGGTATTCTCTTTGATACTTCTTCAAGAATGTCAAATCTAAGTTTTGGATTTGTTCCTGGCTTAAACTTATATGCTCCATGAGAAGTACCAATTGCAATGGCAAGAGAATCACAATTAGTCTTACTTACAAACTCTTCAACAACACTTGGGTCAGTGTAAGACTGTTTACCTTCTTCAACTTTTACATCATCTTCAATACCAGCAAGAGTACCCAACTCTGCTTCAACTACTACTCCATGTGCATGGGCATACTCTACAACTTTCTTTGTACCTTCCACATTTTCTTCAAAACTTTTGCTTGACAAATCTATCATAACAGAGGTAAATCCACCATCAATACAACTTTTGCAGAGTTCAAAACTATCACCATGGTCAAGATGAAGTGCTATAGGCATATCAGGATATAGTTTAACTGCTGCCTCAACTAATTTCACAAGATAGGTATGATTTGCATACTCTCTTGCACCTTTTGAAACTTGAAGAATTACTGGGCTTTTTAGTTCTGATGCCGCCTCCGTAATTCCTTGGATGATTTCCATATTGTTTACATTGAAAGCACCTATAGCATATTTGCCATCATAGGCCTTTTTAAACATTTCCTTTGTTGTTACTAACATATTTACCTCCAAATACATTATTTCATATCAAAAGTAGCATTCGCTTCCTGCAAATGCTCATTTTTGCTATTATAACATATTTTATAACAAAAACTCAACTATTTATTTCACTTTATTAGTTGCACTTTGCAACATATAAGTGTAGTAAAATAAAAATCCCGAAGCTTCGGGATTTTAATTGATTGTATATTTATACTGTGAATATTTATAAAACTATTTTTATTATGATTCTGTTATAGTATATGTACCACATTGAGTAAGGTCTAAAGTTCCTTTCCAGTTGTAGTTGTTGCAAATATTTGTGTCATCAGGCCACCACTTGCACCAAATTGTTGTGTTCTCTCCAAGTTCAAAATTAAACTTACATTTTCCACTGTCATCAGTTACAAGATAGTCATTTGTTTGTCCTGCATTTTTAAGGACTTTACCGCCAGTTCCTAAACTATCTCCAGTTCCAAAAGGTTTATCTGATAGTTTTACTCTCCACTTTCTTATAGCAACATCTGTGCCACTATTGTCATAAGTTCCTGTTATCTTTGGTTCCCATTTAAATGTCTCATCCATCTTTGCATATGCGATAAGTGCACCATTATATAGATTTATTTTTTCGTACGAAATATTTTCATCACGTTGAAGTTTTCTTTTATCTGCCCACTGGTATATATGTTCTGAAGTATAAGTTTTGTCAAGAACTC
>JAGBOC010000015.1 GCA_017634065.1 Lachnospiraceae bacterium
ATACATTATAATCATATAGCTGTATATAAATTATAACATATTTGTATACATAAATAATAAGGTGTGTATACTAATTCTCTTATATGTATACAAAGGGTATAAAATATGTATACAAAAAGTATAGCAATCTAACCCCTATGGGCACCCCCTAACTTTTGCAAGTTGTAGGTGGTTGGTACTGGGGAGCATCGCGTTCGCCGGATTTCGCTATCGTGGAACCGCGAAATCGCGATTCCACTGACGCTTCATCGGCTCCGCTCTTCAAAAAATGCTAAAAAGAAGCATTTTTTGAGATTGCTAGGGTGGACAAGATGGCGTTTGAGATAGTGAATTAGTATAAAGGGGCATCTGTAGGAGAGTAGCTTATAGGGGTGAGCACGCGCCCGAGCGTTTTTTCCGAGCGTAGCGAAGGAAGTGCGACAAAGCACCCTTGGGGTGCGAGCCCTAAAAAAATAGGTCGTAAGTAATAAACTATGAGAAAGAGCACAAAAATGGTGAAAAAGCTACTGGCTTTATTTTTAGTTGTGCTTATGAGTATAGAGAGTTTTGGTGCCGTGGTCGGAGATAATGACGGCTCGGCTTTCATCACAAAGGCAGAGTTTGATAGTCTTAAAAATGACTTTCAATCGCAGATAGATCAGTATAATACATCTATAGATGCGAAGATTGATGGGGCGATAGCAAGTTATTTAAATGGTATTAGTGTTAGTAAAACTTCTGAAAATGCTTTCGCATTAGGTGGTGGAGATTACGTTCTAATAATAGACAGTGATAAAATAAATGACTTATCTTGGGGATATGCTGATATTGATTTTAAATTGACTCATGCTTCACAGCCTTTTTCAGATAGAACCGACGCCCTCGATAAAGCGGGGTTTCAGGAATATTTGAAATTCGAAAGGAGTAACAGTGACTATAGTTATGAATTCTTTAACTTGAATAGCGATAAAAACTTTGATTGCTGGTTAGGGCGCTGTAAAGTCTCACTTACTGCTTCGGCCTCTTTTATGACTAGTGAGCACTTGAATGGATATTCTGCTAAATTGCAGTCGGTTTTAATGCGATGGCATGGTACTGCTTCCGGATCGGCCCCAACCCTAAAAAGGGAACATCAACGTTCTAGTGTAACGGCCTATTACAGCGATAGGTTAGCAGATCAAGGGTTTTGGCAGCATTATGGAACTCGAGAAAACGGGATGGATCAAAATATAGGGTTGTATACTATAAGAAAGTTGGGCACGGTTGACTGCAGTATCGATGTGGTCGAAAAGGATAAAATAAAATGGATATTTGATTCTGGATTTGGAGGAAACACACTTTGGACAATCCCTTTTAATACTTTAGAAGGAAAGGAACAGGCCTGTGCTGGGGTTTGTACGAACTATGCTGATGCTACTGTAGCACACCCAGTGTCTTACACGGATCCATCTCAATGTTCAGATTTGAGTATATCGTATTGGGCATCTGGCTTTGGAAATCGGAACACAACCGATGGACTGTGGGAAACCTCAAGTATATCATGGACCACACAAGGAGCTTTCAATAAAGATACGTCTGCCGTTACTGCATTACCTTGGTATGAATTTCAATTTTTAAACACAAACAAGAAGTCTAATACAATAAAGAATTCGAATATCACCACCGCATTATTAGATGATTTTGGAGGCTTTAATTTTACGGGGATGCTTGACCAAGGGTTCCCTATCGGATTAATGCCTTATGATTCTACTGTGGAGTTTGAATTAGATACAACATCACTTGAAGATAACTCTGTAATAGCATTTTCGTCAAAACCTTTTTCAAGTGGTGCAACTTCAAAGGTGTTTTTAGAAGATACATCAGATGACAATACTATAGATTTATTTATTGATAGTATAAATGTAGGTAAGTCATTAGGAACGCTTTCACCAGGCAAACATAAAATAAAATTAGAAATTAATGGAAGTACGAGTAAAGTGCCTTTATTTTGGAAAATGGCTTGGCCAAAAGGTAAAACAAAATCTCCAAGAAAGTATATAATAATTCCGTCAATGTATACATTGACCGACAATACATAAATTAACTACAAATGTATTATTATGAAGGTGTGTCAATCTGTAAAGCTGAATAAGAAGAAAGTTTAGATTTATAATAAAAAAAAACAACAAGAAATAGCCTTTACAATAGACAACTTCAGTTGCTGCTGGTGCTAAATATATACTGCGAATTAAGTTAACTGAATATACTATCTCCTAAACCTCACAAAACTTTGCCATAAATCATTACTTGTGCTATAATAGTAGCCGTTTATAGAGTTTTAGGAGGAAAGTTATTTTATGAAAAAAGTTTTAGTAATGCTACTTGGGATTGTGCTTGTAATTGGAGGGATTTTTTGTTTATTTAGACCGGTGTCTACATTTTTAACAACTGGTTACCTTGTAGGAGTTTTTATACTTTGTGATGCTATTGCAAATATAATTGCGTGGTTTGATGCAAAAAAGTATATGAATATAAGCGGTTGGTATTTATTTGATGCAATAATGTCATTGATTTTTGGAATCATAGTTGTCATCAATGGCATGATGCAATTTGCTGTGGATATGGCGATAGTTTATCTTGTATGTGCTTGGGTAATTGTAGCAGGAGCATTTCGTATCTCACTTGCTCTAAAAATTAAGAGAGTTAATGATAAGTTGCCAAATGTATTCAAAAACAGCAGATGGATATGGCTTATGATTGCAGGTATACTTATGATATTATTCGCAGTTATCTGTATGATGCAACCTGGCATAATGTCAGTAATACTTGGGACATTTATATCACTTACTATAATATTTAATGGTGCAACACTCATAACCCTCGGCTCATATATTCCAAGCAGGGCATAGGATAAAGAGACATATAAAGAGCCTATAAATGGCTACTTAACATAGGGCTCAATAGAATATTAGGAAATCGGCATATAATGGGATATTTACCATTATGCCGATTTTTATATTTATATAATAAATCAATTGTATAAACATTAAAAATACTATATAATATAGTTAATATTTATAAGTTAAAATAGCATAAAATAAAAGAAAGGAGTTTGATCAATAATTAATATCCTGATGTATTTATATTATTGATTGAAGTTTAAAATGGAACATACAGATTTCAAATGGAAAATGAATACAATGCCAAAGTCTGATGATAAGAATCTACCTATAATGGATTTGAGTGAAGTAGAAAAAGCAAAAACATTTCATAAAAGTTTTCCGCAGTATACGGAGACACCACTTGTAGATCTTAAAGAGATGGCAAAGTTTCTTGGAATTAGCAAAGTATGTGTGAAAGATGAATCATATAGATTTGGTCTAAATGCATTTAAGGTTCTTGGCGGTTCATATGCTATCGGAAGACACATAGCATCAGAACTTAATAAAGATATATCTGATGTTGATTATAAATATTTGACAAGTGACCAACTAAAAAAAGATCTTGGAAATGTCGTGACATTTTTTTCTGCAACTGATGGTAATCATGGAAGAGGAGTTGCATGGGCAGCTAATAAACTCGGACAAAAATGTGTAATCTATATGCCAAAGGGTTCTACAGAACTTCGGCTTAAAGCAATTCAATCTGAAAATGCAACAGCGACAATTGAAGAGTTTAATTATGATGACTGTGTGAGAAAAGCAGCTACTGAATCAGCAAAGATTCCACATTCAGTTGTGATCCAAGATACTGCTTGGGAAGGATATGAAGAAATACCATCTTGGATTATGCAAGGTTATGGCACGATGGCATCTGAAGCATCAGAACAGTTTGGTGAGAGGCCAACTCATGTATTTGTTCAAGCTGGTGTTGGCTCACTTGCTGGAGGTGTGGTAGGATATTTTACAAATAAGTATAAAGACAATCCACCAATATTTGTAGTAGTTGAAACTTCAGTTGCTGATTGTCTATATAAAGGTGCAGTAAAAAATACAGGTGAGACAGAAGTAGTTGGTGGAGATATGGATAGCATCATGGCAGGACTATGCTGTGGTGAGCCAAATATAACAAGCTGGGACATCTTGAGAAATCATGCTACTTGTTTTATTTCTGCAGAAGATAATGTGACAAGACTTGGTATGAGAATACTTGCAGCACCAATTAAAGGTGATACACCAATCACATCAGGAGAGTCTGGTGCAGTTCCATTTGGTGCACTTGTGTCAATAATGACTGATGAAAAATATTCAGATCTGAAAGATAAATTAAAACTTGATAAGGATTCAAAAGTTTTACTCTTTTCAACAGAAGGTAATACAGATCCTGAAAGATATGAAAATATTGTGTGGGGTGGTAAAGACAAATAGTTTAGCAGGAGGAGACTAACTATGAGCAAAAAGGAACGGCACTATGCAAAAGGAACAGAGCTTCATGGAATTATGAGATTGAGAGAAGCGATTCCACTTGGACTTCAGCATGTTCTCGCTATGTTTGCAGGGAATCTAACACCTATACTATTAATAGCACCTGCATGTGGAATTGAAGTGGGAACAATTTTGCATGTGAACTTAATACAAAATGCAATGTTTATAGCTGGGATTGTTACACTTATTCAAACAATTACGATAGGACCAGTCGGTGGGAAATTGCCTATTGTGATGGGAACAAGTGGAGGATTTATAGGTGTGATGTATTCGATTACATCATCACTTGGGGGAGGGATATTAGCATATGGAGCGATACTTGGTGCTTCGCTCATTGGCGGTATTTTTGAATGTGTTCTTGGTTTTTTCTTAAAACCTATTAGAAAGTTATTTCCGTCAGTGGTTACAGGAACTGTAGTACTCTCAATTGGATTATCACTTATAGGGTTAGGGATAGATTCCATTTGTGGAGGCACGGGGGTAGCAGATTACGGTTCTTTAGAAAACTTATTTGTAGGTATTACTATAATTATTGTGATAGTTGTACTTAAACATTTCACAAAAGGAATTACAAGTATTGCATCAATTTTAATTAGTATAATAGTTGGATATATTTTAGTTATAGTTATGGGAAGTGTACTTCCAAAGACCATTGAAGTTACATCTGCAGATGGAGAAGTTATGACTGTTACTAAATCATGGGTTTTGCAATGGGATAAAGTTAGAGACGCATCTATTATTGCAATCCCGAAGTTTCTCCCTGTTAAATTAGTATTTGATATGAGAGCAATTATTCCGATGATTATAATGTTTATAGTTACAGCAGTGGAAACTATCGGAGACATATCAGCGATAACAGAAGGTGGACTTGATAGGGAAGCGACAGATAGTGAGTTATCAGGTGGAGTAATCTGTGATGGTATAGGTTCATCTTTTGCAGCACTTTTTGGAGTACTACCAAACACATCATATAGTGAAAATGTAGGATTAGTTGGTCTCACAAAAGTAGTTAATTTGTATGCGGTGAGTGTAGGAGCTGTATTTCTTGTTCTCTGTGGACTATTTCCAAAACTTGCAGCAGTAGTTTCTATCATACCACAACCAGTATTAGGTGGTGCATGTGTTCTAATGTTTGCAAATATTGCTGTAAGTGGTATGAAACTCATAGCTAAAGATGGGATAACTAATAGAGATATGACAATAGTGTCAGTTTCACTTGGTCTTGGTTATGGGCTTGGCTCAGTTGGTAATTCATTAAGTCAATTACCACAATATGTGTCATTAATTTTTAGCGGTTCTGGAATAGTTCCGGCAGCAACACTAGCAATAATACTTAATGTAGTAATGCCAAAAGAAAAATAAAATATATTAGGAGAAAATATGTCAAAGTTATCAAGTGAACAACTTTCAGAAATAAAAGTGAAAGCTGAAAGTTACAAAAAGGATATGGTTTCTTTTCTTAGAAACATTGTAAAATATCCTGGAGAATCATGCGGTGAAAAAGAACACATCCGTGTGATAAAAGAAGAAATGGAAAAAGTTGGTTTTGACGAAGTAGTAGTTGACAAGATGGGAAATATTTATGGTTTCATGGGAAGTGGAAAAAGGATATTTGCATTTGATGCACACATAGATACAGTTGGCATCGGAAATCGTGATAACTGGAAATTTGATCCTTATGTTGGCTTTGAAGATGAAAATCAGGTTGGAGGTCGTGGTGTCTCTGATCAACTTGGTGGTATAGTGTCATCAGTATATGGTGCCAAGATTATGAAAGAAATGAATCTTATTCCTTCTGATGTAAAGATAATGGTAGTGGGAACTGTCCAAGAAGAAGACTGTGATGGACTTTGTTGGCAATACATTATAAAAGAAGATAAGATTGTTCCTGAATTTGTAGTATCAACTGAACCTACTGATGGAGGTATATATAGGGGACACCGTGGTCGTATGGAGATAAGAGTTGATGTGAAAGGCATCTCTTGCCATGGGTCAGCACCAGAAAGAGGTGACAATGCTATTTACAAGATGGCAGACATCTTGGAAGAAGTTCGTGCTTTAAATGAAAATGATACAAGTGGTGAGATTAAAGGTTTAATAAAAATGCTTGACCCAAAGTATAATAAAGATGCAGAGGCCGCAAATTTTCTTGGCAAGGGAACTATAACTGTATCACAAATTGGTTATACTTCTCCAAGTAGATGTGCAGTTGCAGATGGTTGCTGGGTGTCACTTGATAGAAGAATGACAGCAGGAGAGACATTTGAAACTTGTTTGCAAGAAATTAGAGATTTACCTGCTTGTAAAAAATATGCGAAGGATGTTAAAGTCTCAATGTATAATTATGATTCAGCATCTTACACTGGACTTGTATATCCTATTGAGTGTTATTTTCCAACTTGGTGGCTTGACCCTAATCATCCACTTTGTAAATCAATGGTAGAAACTTATAAGAGTTTATTTGGTACTGATAAAAGAATAGGTGCTAAAGATACTATAGAGATGAGAGAAAAGAGACCGCTCCTTGATAAGTGGACATTCTCTACAAATGGTGTAACTATAAAAGGTAGAAATGGAGTTGACTGCATAGGATTTGGTCCTGGTGCAGAAGCACAGGCACATGCACCTAATGAGATAACTTGGAAACAAGATTTAGTAACTTGCGCTTCTATGTATGCTGCACTTCCAACTACTCATGCAGAGAATGTGAAAATATAGAGATAAAAGTAATTTAAAATAAATAAAGTTTTAGTTAATACTTACAAGGTTTTATTTGGAGTTTGGGATGTATGTATTTGTATTATTAGTTTTTATTTTTAACATAGGAGCTATATCTGGATGGGTGCTTGAAGTAATTTATAGACATTTGGCTGATGAGAAGAAGAGATGGTTTAATCCTGGATTTTGTGTTGGGCCATATCTTCCAATATATGGGATAGGATTACTTGCAGTTTATTTAATAACATTTCTTGAAGATTATATTGCTGTAGATAATGATATATATAAAAAAGTTTTATTATTTTTATTAATGGCAATATGTATGACTATAATAGAATTAGTTGCAGGAATAGTGCTACTAAAGTTTTTTGATTTGCGTCTTTGGGACTATACAGATGAAAAATATAATTTTAAAGGTTTCATCTGTTTAAAGTTTTCTTTAGCATGGATGATATTGAGTGCTTTATATTATTTTTTTATACACCCAATTATATATGAACGCGTTGAGTGGCTATCAAATAATTTGATTTTTAGTTTTTTTGTTGGATTGGTATTTGGAGTTTTTCTAGTAGATGTTATTTATAGCGCGAATGTAGTATCAAGGCTAAGAAAATATGCAAATGAAAAAGGCATAATAATTAAATTAGAAGAAATAAAAGAGAGAGTTATAAGAGAAAAGAATAAGAATGATGCAAAAGCAACCTTTTTTGTATTTATGTTAAAAGAAAACTTATCAAAAGTTTTACCGCTAAATAAGAATCAAGGTTAATGTTACATAAAAGTATAAGTATTACTAATTTGCAGTACTAAAAATTGAATATATAATTTAATATTTAACTAAGTATTTTATAAATATTTTTTGGAGGATTCTATCATGGATTTTAATAAGGCAGTTGAAAAGTTATCTAAGCTTAATTTTAAAAATATGTATGAAGGAGATTTTTTCTTAACTTGGGATAAGACTGACGATGAGATAAAAGCAGTATGGGAAGTTGCAGATGCTATTCGTGCACTTCGTGAAAGAAATATTTCTACAAAAGTTTTTGATTCAGGACTAGGCATATCACTTTTTAGAGATAATTCTACAAGGACAAGATTTTCATTTGCATCAGCTTGTAACTTACTTGGACTTGAAGTTCAAGATCTTGATGAAGGTAAATCACAAATTGCCCATGGTGAGACTGTAAGAGAAACTGCAAATATGATTTCTTTCATGGCAGATGTGATAGGTATAAGAGACGATATGTATATTGGTAAAGGACATACATATCAGAAGGCAGTTGTTGATGCTGTCACACAAGGTCATAAAGATGGTGTGCTTGAGCAGAAACCAACACTTGTAAATCTTCAATGTGATATTGACCACCCAACGCAAGTAATGGCTGATGCTTTACATGTAATTCATGAGTTTGGCGGTATAGAAAATCTTAAAGGAAAAAAGATTGCTATGACTTGGGCATATAGCCCATCTTATGGTAAACCACTTTCAGTTCCACAAGGTGTTATAGGACTTTTCACTCGTCTTGGTATGGAAGTGTGTCTTGCACATCCAGAAGGATATGAAGTGATGCCAGAGGTTGAAGAAGTTGCAAAGAAAAATGCAGTAGCAACTGGTGGCAAGTTTACAAAAACAAATGATATGAAAGAAGCATTTAAAGATGCTGATATAGTATATCCAAAATCATGGGCACCATTTAAAGCTATGGAGAAAAGAACTGATCTCTATGGAAAAGGTGATATGGATGGAATTAAAGCACTTGAGAAAGAACTTCTTGCTCAAAATGCAAATCATAAAGACTGGGCTTGTACAGAAGAGATGATGAAATTGACAAAGGGTGGTAAAGCGCTTTATATGCATTGTCTTCCTGCTGATATAACTGGTGTGTCATGTGAGATGGGTGAAGTTGATGCTTCGGTTTTTGACAGATATAGAGATTCTCTCTATAAAGAAGCAAGTTTCAAACCATATGTAATTGCAGCAATGATTTTCCTTGCCAAGTTTAAAGATCCAGTTGCAACTCTTAAAGCACTTGAGTCAGCAAATAAGGTAAGAGTGCACGCTTAGTGTAAGCGCGAGCTATGCGAGCCAAATTTAGGAGGAATTATGGATGAAAAATTGATATGTCAATGTTGTGGTATGCCGCTTACGGAAGATGTGGTGTCAAAAAATATTGATGGCTCAATTAATAATAAGTACTGTAAATGGTGTTATGTTGATGGTAAATATACATATAAAGACATGAATACACTTATTGATGCATGTGTTAAACATATGGTAAATGAAAACTTTACTGAAGAACAAGCACGGGAATATTTGAAAGAAATATTGCCAAAGCTTGAGCATTGGAAAAAATAAAAATAGGGAGCAAGTTATGGAGTACATTGGGAAAAGTAATTTAAGAGTTGATGCTTATGCAAAGGTAACAGGTACAGCAAAATATACGGCTGATCTTGCACCAAGAGATTGTTTGATTGCTAAAGTTCTTCATTCAACAATAGCAAATGGTGAAGTAATAAGCATGGACATAAGTGAAGCAAAAAAGGTTCCTGGTGTTGTAGCAGTATTTACTTGTTTTGATGTGCCAGATGTGGAGTTCCCTACAGCAGGTCATCCCTGGTCAACTGATCCAAAGCATCAAGACATAGCCGACAAAAAACTTTTAAATAAGAGAGTTAGGTTTTATGGTGATGACATTGCTGCTGTAGTTGCTGAAGATAATATCGCATGTGATAAGGCACTCAAACTCATAAAAGTTGAGTATAAGGAATATCCTGTTCATACAGATGCTCGCTCAATGTTAAATGATAAAGATGCTCCTATTCTTCATCCAAATTGGAGAGAAGATAATGTTATTGCCCACACATCATTTAAATCAAGTAATGATTTTAGTTATGATGAAGCAAAAAAGAAAGCAATCGCTGAATATGGAGAAGAAAACTTAATAGAGGTAGTCAAAAATGTAAAGACACCAAGAATATCTCATTGTCATATTGAACTTCCTGTCTCATATGCATATGTAGATGCAAATGGAAAGGTAACAGTTGTTGCATCTACACAATTACCACATATTTGTCGCCGAGTTGTAGCACAAGCTCTTAATATTCCTTGGGGAAAAGTTAGAGTTATAAAACCATATATTGGTGGTGGATTTGGAAATAAACAAGATATGTTATATGAACCGCTTAATGCTTGGCTATCTGTAAAATGTGGTGGTCGCCCAGTGTTACTTGAGATTCCAAGAGAAGAAACAATGATAGGTACAAGGACAAGACACCCTATGGATGGAGATGTGAGAGGTCTATGTACAAAAGATGGAAAACTTCTTTGCAGAGAATTGGTGAATTATAGTACAAATGGTGGATATGCTGCCCATGGTCATTCTATAACAGCAAAATGTGCAGGTATATTCCAAAACTTATATAAAAATCCACTTGGGGTTAATTCGGAAGCATATACTGTGTGGACGAATGCTCCTGTATCGGCAGCGATGAGAGCTTACGGAGTACCACAGGCTGTGTCATTTGCAGAAACTCTTACTGATGATTTGTGCTTTAAAGGTGGATTTGATCCATTAAAGTTTAGGATGGACAATCTTTGCGATGAAACTCTTGATGCAGGTGGAGTTAAGTTTTACACATATGGATTAAAAAAGTGCCTTGAGATAGGTGCTGAAAAAATAGGTTGGAGTAAGAAAAGGGAAGAATACAAAAATCAGACTGGACTTATAAGAAGAGGTGTAGGAATGTGCTGTTTCATATATCAGACAGCAGTTGCTCCTATAGCACTTGAGACAGCATCAGTTCGTATGATATTAAATCAAGATGGTTCGATGCAATTATCATTAGGTGCAACTGAAATTGGTCAAGGTGCGGATACTGTATTTACACAGATAGCTTCTGAATCAACTGGTATAAGCCCTGACAAAGTATATGTCTTAAGCACTCAAGATACAGATGTAACTCCTTTTGATACTGGTGCATATGGTTCAAGACAAACATATGTAACAGGAAATGCTATAAAAGAATGTGGAATTATACTTAAAAAGAAAATCTGCGAATATGCACTTTTGATGGAAGATGAAAAAGGAATTAAAGGTAAAAAGATAGAAGATTTAGATGTGTTTGATAATTATGTTGTCGACAAGAATACTAAAGAAAAATTAATACCACTTGATAAACTTTCTACAACAGCATTTTATTCTTTTACACATAATCAACATATAACTGCAGAAAAGACTACAGATATAACTACAAATACATTTGCATCTGGTTGTACATTTGCAGATATAGAAGTAGATATGCCTCTTGGTATTATAAATGTGAAAGATATAATTAGCGTACACGATTCAGGAACTTTGATAAATCCTGCACTTGCAACTTCACAGGTTCATGGTGGTATGTCAATGAGTCTTGGATATGGGATGAGTGAAGAGTTAGTTCTTGACCCAGTCACAGGTAAAGCATATAACAATAATATGTTGGATTATAAGATACCTACTGCTATGGATTCACCTGATTTTAAAGTTGAGTTTGTAGTTATGAAAGACCCAACAGGTGGCTATGGAAATAAGGCACTTGGTGAACCACCTACAGTTGCCCCAGCAGTTGCAGTTAGAAATGCAGTTCTAAATGCCACTGGTATCGGCTTTAATGAGTTCCCACTCACAGCACAAAGACTCGTGCGTGAGTTTAAAGAGAAGGGGATGATATAGTTTAATTATTTACTCAGCATTATGTAAGGAGTGCTTATGGAGTTAGTATCGTAGGGGCGAGCATTGCGAGCCCGTGTATGTGAAATTAATATTTAGAGGTGTTAATTACGAACCTGATGGTTTGCAAAAAAATAAAAGATTGTTTTAATAATTATTTTGTAAATAGGTAAGAAAGTGATATTACTTATGTTTTACATACACTGATAAGTAATTTTAGAGAATACTTTAAAAGATAAAATACTGTATCAGTTGAAAGGATATATTGACAAATGGCAAAGTTTAAAGTATTAAATGGATGTGAAAAACTTAAAAATGCCGATAAAATCTTCCCTTTGAAGCAAAGAGAATTACTTAATGTTGTAGAGGGTATAAAAGAATATGTAAAGAGAATTGTAGTTTTTGGAAGTAGTACAAATTGGAATTGTAATTATAATAGTGATATAGATTTAATAGTTGAACCAAATGAGAAATACGATGATATAATTGTATCAAAAAAATTATCAAAAATAGCAATAAATGGATATGATTTGTTTACTACAGAGCAACTAAATAATGCATCAGATTTATTTAGGGACGAAATTAAAGAGAATGGAGTTTTGATATATGAGTAAGTTTTTTAAAAGAGCAGCATTTTATTATAAAACTGCAAATGAGCAATTTTCTAAATCGAAAATTGAAGATTCAGAAGAACATATTGCTCTTACTTGCTACTATATACAATTATCTATAGAGTTTAACTTAAAAGGAATTATTGAGTATTATGGTGATGGCATTAAGTTTAAGTTTACTCATAATATATCAGACCATTTGGTAATAATTGAGCAGATAAAAAATAATATAGTAGATTATGACACTCTAAATACTTTAATTTCAAAATTAGAACCATGGGCGAGTGAGATAACAAGTTGGAATGCAGAAGCAAGATATAACTTTGATTTTGTAAAGACAATAAGTGCTATTGAAAGCACTATGAGAATTGCGAAAGAATTAGTTGATTTTACCAGTAAATTATATAAATAGATATAGATAATTATATAGTAGAGTTTTAATATTAACATTAAAATCAAATAGTTGATTTTAGAATTAAGGATAATATGGGAAATAAATCGAAAGTTTTAGCAGTATGCATAAGTGAAAAAAAAGGTGTAGTTAAACATCAAGTTGATTTTGTTGAAGTAAATGACAAAGGCATAGTTGGAGACGCTCATAGTGGTGATTGGCATAGGCAGATAAGTTTACTTAGTATCGATAGCGTCAATAGAATGCAGACAAAAATAGATTTTAAGTTAAAGCCAGGTGCATTTGCAGAAAATATACTAATTGATACAGGAATAGTTTTATATGAATTAGAAATTGGTCAAAAGATGAAAGTAGGCGAATGTACACTAGAAGTAACTCAAATTGGTAAAGAGTGCCATGCAAGTTGTGAGATAAGAAAAATCACTGGAGATTGTGTGATGCCAAGAGAAGGAATTTTTACAAAAGTTATTACTGGCGGAAAAATTAAGCCAGGTGACGAAGTAGAATTACTATAATAGGGGCGATGTACACCTAACATGCAATAATGTAAAATTAGCATGAATTTATGTGAGATATGACATATGATTACTTTTAATAAATAAAATTAAAAATACATCATAAAGTATAAAGGTGATAGGAGGGTATACTATTGAAAATGGTAAAAACTAAAATTCATTTAATTATTTTGTTAATCATTATAATTGTATGTAATGTTTTTAATTATTCATTTGCATTTCCTTTTAATAATGTTAACAAAACTCATTTAAATGAAATAGTTGCATTTAGCGATGCTGGAGGCACAGGGAAATATTTTGATATAGCAATTAATGATAGAACTTATAGATTTAAAGAAG
>JAGBOC010000016.1 GCA_017634065.1 Lachnospiraceae bacterium
ATCTCTTTTTGCAACTCTAATAAAATTTTTTATTGAAATTCAAGAAAAGTATAATAATATTTCCGATTTTTATGTTTTAATAATAGTTTTTACAATTTTATTATCATTGTTTTTTCTTGATATCAAACATATCAAAAGCAACTTTAAAGGCACAACCAAATCCCAAAAACGAAAAAACTTGAATAAAAAGAGACGAAAGAAATAGAACTATTTCATCATCAATTTTTATTGATGTTACAAATCCACTTACAGAAAAACAAGAAAAAACAATTGCAAGCATTAGTACTCTAATATCTATTTTAACTTTTTTGCTATCTTTGTTTTTCATTTTTTTAACCTCCATACTTGACAAAAATTAAATAAATGGTATAATGATTATGTAAAACTTGAGCACTACCGAGAGCATTAGGACTCTTGCATATAGACTCAAGTATAAAATAAGTGAGTGTAGATCGTGGGAATTAGACCCACGGAAGCTGCTCACTTATTTTATTGTTGCAAAATATCTTGTTTAGTCAAAACTTGTTTTTCTTTAAAGATTTCTATTCCTGTTTTCTTTTCAAGTTCATTTATATTTTTTTGATCTGTAAATAATAATTTATTATCATTAAGTGCTTTGTTTACAAAATTGTTGAAATTATCTTTCCCATATACACTTAATATAAAATTACTATCTATTTGTTTAAAATCATAAGTTCCTTTTCCATTAGGTTCTATCGCTGCCATTACTGGAAGTTTGTTTTTATCAATATCGTTAAGTATTGCAACAACAGCTTTATCTTTACTCATTGACTTCATAATAATTGCTGGTTCTTTTAGTAATTCAGGGAGATTATAAAACTGTTCTTTTGATATATTATGTTCTTCATTACAATATTTAATATGTCTTTTTGTCATAATCATATCTAAATTAGTATCAAGTCCTATCTTCCCATATATTTCAGGAGTTTTACATATTTTTACAGCATTTAAAGTATCATCTAATATATCACTATCCAACACTTTATCAATTTCGGCTTTATAATCATTAAAGATTTTGTCTTCGTTTAAAGATTTTTGACCTATTTTTGTTGACATATTATCATACTCTTTAATTAATTCTTCAGTGAAATATTTGCCATTAGCATCGAAATGAGTATAATAAAAATCTATCGCAATAGAACTTACTTTTTCTATATATTCATTTAGCTTAGTTTCAATTCTTAAAGATGACATATGATGTTTCATTAAGTTTGCATCATTTCCTAAATCTATAAGTGCCTTTTCTTTTGCAATATTTTTACTAATATCAATTATCCAATCTTTTCTCTCTCTTTCTGTAAACTTATTCCACATTGGTTGCCAAACTTTCTTTAAGAAATCTTTGTTTAATATCTCTTCAATATGTTCGTGGAGTCTTTTACGAATAAAATCATTAAATGATACAATATAATCTTCTGCAATTGTTTTTTTTGTCTCCATAGTATATTCATAAGACTTTATATAATCTTCTTGTGCATTTGTTTTGTAATTTGATTCTTTTGATTTATTATAAAAGTCTTCATGTGATGCTTTATAAATTTCTACATAGAATTTTGATTGTGAAAAGCTATTATATATTAAGCTTTTAGTTGTATCTTGTAATGCTGACCAATCTCTAATCTGATGCTCAAAAACTTCTGCTTTATTAAAAAGTTCTTCTGCATCTTTATATTTAGTCCTTAACATAGAATACTTTTCATTTTCCTCTTTAGGTTTCCATGCTTCCTTAAATAAATCATCATACCTCTCACAAAGCCCTAATATGTTTAAATTACGACAAATATTATAGATTTCTTCAGAAGTCATATTTAGATTATCTTTATACATATCTGCAATAAATAGGTATTCCTCAGGTTTTAATTTCATTACACTCATAATTTATCTCTCCTTACACTTTACCATAAAAATTTTTACTTCCTTGTCTATAAGCATTATTAGTAAATCCATTTATATAATTCACTACATCAGCATCTTCTACAAAAGGTCGCCAATATGATGGCTTATCTTCCTCAATTATTATAGGTCGCTCTTTTTCACGGACAAATCTCAAAACCTCATTATATTTCTCGTTTCCCATATTATAAAGCCTATTAAATAGTGTTTTACCTATATCAGGGGTATTTGCCATAATAGGAGTTTCGCCGTCCATTACTAAAGCATATGGTCTTTTGAGCTGTGCAAGTTCTGAAGCTTGTAATAACTCTCTACCACACAAATTAGTTGAAGTTGATTGACTATTTATGTTTCCCTTTTCTTTACTACTACTTGTTGACATGCTATTACTTGCTATAGTATATTTTCCAAGTTTCTTTGATAATTCTTCAAGTGTTGCTGGGTCTGTTGATTTTAAATATATCCAAGTTTGACAATTTGATTTTATAATAGAAGTCGTTTCTTTATCATACTTCTTAATCATTTGTGCAAAATCTTGAAGAACTAAATTAAGTCTTATTCCTCTTCCAGCTCCTACTGTAAGCTTAGCTGCAAGATCGGGTATTGCTGCAAAGTTTCCAAATTCATCAAGGTCTAAATCTACTTGTATTGGAAGCCTACCACCATACTTATCAGACATCTTTACTAATTCATTATAAAGTTGGCTTACAATAATTGAAGCGATAGGATAATACATAGTATTCTCATCAGGAAGAATAATATAGAGTATTTGCTTTCGTTCTCCCATCTCAGTTAAGTTTATATCTGTTCTGTGTGTTATCTTCCATATAGATGGTTGAGAATATAATCTTAATGTATTCATTGCTCCACTTATAAAAGAAAGTCTTGTCTGTTCTGCAGCATTTATAATTGGTGCAAAATTATCTATAGCTGGATGTGTTGGGTTTTTATCTTGTAAAAACTTTATATATTTTGCAAGAAGACAAGTGCTTGGGTCTGCTTCAGATTTTCCTTGACTATCATTGATAAATCTATACACACTTGCTAAATTCTGCTTTTCAGGTTCATCTTTATTTGCAATTATAGTTGATAAAATAGAGCCTGTAATAACAGCCTTTTGACCATCATGCCAAATTCTTTCGCCTTTACACTCTCCTACAAGAATATTAGACAATTCTTCAGTATAATTTATTGCTCTATCTATATCATTATCATTTACAGCATCAATAATAGGTTGCAGAAGATTATATCTACTGCTTTTATCAGGGTTTTTAAAGTCAAGACATATAACTTCATAACCTAACTTTTTTACAAATTTATTTGTATATTGATAAAGTTCGCCTTTTGGATCAGATACACATATTGAATGCCCTGCAAGTGCTTGATTTCCAATCGTAGGAAGTATAAAGCATCTTGTCTTACCGCTTCTTGTCGCTCCTAAATCAATTGTATGTAAATCAGATGAAATATAATGAATTTTATTTGTACCATTTGCTAAAATATCAATATTGGCAATTATTCCACCTCTTTCAAAGATGATATATGGATCTTCTTTTTTATTATAAGGTGTTTTCTTTGCTTCTTCCTTTTTAACTTTTTCTTCTTCAATTTTTATTATATTTTTACAAAAGTCTAAATCTTCATCATCTTCAAATACATCAAGCATATTAAAATCGCTTTCTTCTACACTTTCAATATTTGGCTCTACATAATTATCTTCATCATAATCTACAACTAATCGCATTCTATCTATATCTAAGCCTGCTTCTTTCTTTTCATTGCTACTATAAGTTTTATGCTTATAAAGATTTTCACTATCTTCTTTAGATATACCACCCTTATCTAAGTAATACTTAATTTCAGAATTTTCTTTTTCATCAGGTTGTAAAAGCCTTTTAACAACTTCATTGTTTTCATCAAGAATATTATACTTATACTTTTTATCTAACTCTTTTTTATCAAGAAAATGTGCAGTTCCATATTGTCCTTGTCCAGCTGGTTCAGGTATATAAATATCATCTGTAACTTTTATCATATTTGACTTATATCTTGTCATCTTATTTGAAAGTTTAAAATATATTAAAATGACTATAGCAATGATTAAAGCAATTATTGTCATTATATTTTGAAATGATTTTGTGCCTAAGACACTAAGTTTAGATTGTAAATCGCTATTATGAAAAACAGCATTATCAAAAAAATCTGTTGAAAAATTATAAGTTCCATTAGTTGCTGGATTTGTAAGTATTTGTTCAAATAAACTCATAAAAACTCCTTTTTTATAGTTTTAAAGTTATATGTCAACATTACTTTTCAGTTTTATAATATTTGTTGCCTTTTTAACAAAAGACTTTACATCTTCTTTCTGACCATTTGTTATATTTTTTATGTTTGACAATAAAAATATTATTGTTTTAAGTTCAGATAATGAAAAAGAATTGTTGTCTTTTAGTTCTTCTACTTCATAGAGCCCTGACCTTTTACTAAAAATACTTATTGCATCTTTTAGATTGTAAACTATATTTTCATCTTCATAAGGAATAAACAAATCTAAAACTTCATCATCTTCTTTCATAATGCTTTCATACAGTATATGGTAACTTATACCAAAAAAACCGTGTTCTCTATAGAATAAACATACATTGTCATATTTCATAATCAATTTATATATTTTCTTATTTATGTAATACTCTTGATATTGACTAAGATTATATGGATAGTCATAGTCAATGTTGAGTTTTTTTAAAACTTCACCAATTATTTCTATAATCTCATTCCATTTATTTATCATTGAATCAGATATATGCACTAAATCATCATCTATTAAATTAGGCACATCTGGAAATATAAGACCACTATTCTTTTCTATTTCAAAAGTAGAATCATCATATATGAATTGAAAATATTCTTTTGACCGTTCGTTATTAAGCACCTCACAACCTTTACTTTTTAATACTTTTTCAAGTTCAGTAAAAATATTTTCATTTATCATTATCTACCTCCAGCACTACCCATATAATAAAACTCAGTTTCATCAATGACAAAATTAGTGTGTATTTTTTTAGTCCCAGCGATAAGTAAAGCATGACCTCTAATTTGAGCCTCTAATAACTCCCTTTCTGCTTCAGTTAAATTAAATAATTTAATTTCTTCAAGTAAGTTTTGACCATCAGTTCCAAAAAGCAACTTATAACAAGCTGTAGATAAAAGACTTTGACCATATTGTTTAATTGCTGGATTAAGAAAATCTTCCACATCATGAGTTATGAGTATTAAAGAACCCTCATATTTTCTTATTCTCTTACTTATATTTCTTAAGAATATGAGAGTTTGCGGAACTTTGACATCAACCAGTAAATAAGATTCATCTGCACATATTAAAGTTTTTTCATTTCTGTCATGTTCCACCAAGTTCCATATATAAGTTATAACATTATAGTACTCAGCACTTTTCTTATTGTCGCTTGCACTTTGTAAATCTTTTATATCAAATACTACAAAGCTACTGTTTATATTTATATTTGTGTGTCCATTCCACAAGAATTGATCTGCACCTTGTACCATATCATATAAATAAGAAAGTAAATTTTTTAGTTCGTTGTTTTCTTTATCCTTTTTGCTTTCTTCTTCTAAAGTTTCATATAAATCAGAAAGTATTGGATAATCTTCATTCTTTAAATTGTCTATTTCTGTGTTCCAGTCAATACCTTTCTTTTTATATGTTTTTACTATACATTTTTTAAGCTGTGCCATTTCTAAATCAGTTATCCCATTATTATAGAGTTTGAAAAATACCTCTAAAGTTCCAATATGTCTTGCTAAGTCATTTAAGTTTTCTTTTTCAACTCCTACATTTTCTTCATCTTCATCTATAGGAGCTTTAAGTATTTGCATAGGATTTATCTTATTTTTTCCACCTACAACATTTATAACATCTCCATCAAGTTCTTTAGCCATATTTATATACTCTCTTTCAGGATCAAGAGCAATTATTTTAGTACCTCTTGCATATTCATTTAATAAAATATGCTTAGTTGCTGTGGACTTTCCAGAACCTGGCTTTCCTGTTATAACCATATTACTATTGGTTCTATCATTACTTCTAAGCCAAAAATCAATAATGATAAGTGAATTATTTACATCTTTGCCAAGATAATATCCACTACCATCATTAAAACCTGTTGAAGCAAAAGGGAAACCACCTATATAAGTTGATAACGGCATTACTTTCCCAAAAATCTCGTTTATTCTCTCATTCATTTGATAAGTAGGACTTATACTCTCAAGACATTGCTTTTGAAGATTAGGAAGTGCCCTATTAAGCCCACTTATACTTGCGACATTATCATTTATAGTGTTTTCTACCTGTTCAAATAATTCTTCATTTTTAGAAAAGCCCATTATATTAACAGAAACTTGACCAATTCTTTCATTTGCTCTAAGTATCATTTCAAGCAAGTCATTCATATTCTCTACACTTATAGCTGCCTCTTTTATACTGTTCATTTCTCTACCTGTTTCTTGTTGTTCTAAGTTTTGTTTTGTATTTCTATTGATGGCGGCTGTTATAGCATTATTAGCAACAGGTCTATAATGTATATTTACAAAAGTATTAGGAATATTTGTAATTCTACTTAAGAACCCACAAGATGAAGTCTGTGGATATTTTGTAATACCATAAATTCTTGCAACATTTTCTCCATATTCAAAATTGTTTCTGTTTATCTTTACACAAGTTGGACTTAAAATATTTATAAGTCCTTTATTTACCTCTTTTTTCATTTTCGCCATATAAATCTTCCCCCTTCAATATAGATATATTATTTTTATCATCTTCTACATTATCGTAATTATAAGTACCAAGATTATTAAATAGATTAATGAGTTTTCTTATTTGCTTTGTGTTTAGTATATGTACCTTAAGTCCTGCAGCCATTAACCTACTTTTAAAGTTTTCAGTCATTTTGTTTATGTCTTCTAAATCTTTATCAGATACTAACTTAAAATAAAACTTTCTTTCAGTTGTGTTTCCTTGTTCAACAAAATTTCTAAGTATTCTCTCATTGTTTTTAAGCAATATCCTTTGTTTTGAGTTATTTGTTTTTCTTAAATCATCATCAAATTGCTTTAGAAGTTTATCTACATTAAAAGGTTGGCTTATTGCAAATAAGTCAAAATCGTGCTGAATGTTTACAAGTTCCGCTCTTAAGTTTCTTATAAGTCTTGACTTATCATTTTCGGACAAAAGGTCTATACAAATTGATTCAATTTCTATAAACTTAATAAACAATCCATTTAGTGTATATAGACAATCGTTGTCTATATCACAGACATTTAAGAAGCTTTGACTTGTGTCCTTTTCATCCTTTCCAAGTTTAACTTTTACTTTTTTTGAATTATTAGAAACCATTAAATAAATGATTCCTAAAACTCCTACTACTCCAAGATATATAAAACCTTGCATTTTTCACCTCCAAAATTTGACAAAATTGTTGTTTTATGATAGTATGTTTGTAAAGAGTTGGGGGCAATTGTAGCCCTTTCATCTTTTTATAAATTAAGTGGCTCTGTTCATTATGCGACAGATCGTCCACTTTTTTTATTGCTGCTGTTCAAGCAAGTTTTCATTCTCTTTATTAAATATTTTCATACTTGTTTTTACTTCAAGATCCTTTATAACCAATTCATCTGTAAATAAGATTTTGTCTTTATTGTCATTTAAAAACTTGCTAAAATTTTCTCGCCCATATATAGAAGTAAGTAAATTTGTGTCAATTTGCTCAAAATCGTATGTGCCTTTTTCATCAGGTTTAATAGAAGCCATAATAGGATTTTTTTCATTGTCTATATCATTTAAAAATACAATTATTGACTTTTCATCTTTTTGCGACTTCATTATTATTGCTGGATTTTCAAATAACTTAGGTAAATTGTATAATGTTTGTCTATTTATTCCATGTCCACCCTGTTCTTTATCTTTGCAACAAATTCTTACTTTCCCTCTTTTCATTGTAATTAAATTATCATCAAGCCCTACTTGTTTTAAAGTTTCTGTAGGCTTACAAATTTTTAAATAATTAGATTCATTTGATAAACTGTCTTTTACATCAATAATTCTATCAATTTCAGCTTCATATATTTTTTGTTTTAGTTGAATTAAGTCAAATTTTTCAATATCTTTTCTATTATTGTATTCATTTTTCGGAATAAAAATTTTATCAACAAGGCTTGGATTTAAATTATGAGTATTAGTATTAATAAGATTAGTTAATTTAAATAAAACAGCACAGTCAGTATTTTTATCGAAGAAAACACCATATACATCATAATTAATTTTAGCCCATTCACTATATTTAATTTCCATATTTTAATATTTCCTTTCTACTTAACATTTTATAAATTAAAAGAGAGCCTATAATACATTTGTTTCTTTAATGTTTATAGACTCCCCTGGTAATTAGTCTTGACTTTAACTAATTCATTTATTTTGGAAGATCACTTCAATTAAAGTCAAGCCTTAGTTTCCTTGTTTTATATGTAAATCATCCCATATACTACCTACTACTTCCATATATTGACTTGTAGATAGTGTAAGCTCTCCTGCTGGACAAAAACACGAACTTACTTCTGCCAGCACCTCATATGCTCCATCAGGAAAATATATCGGTATATAATGCACATTATTATTAAAATGGCTATATGGATTTTTCGGTATATCATTTTCCATAGTATGAAAATTAGGAAGTCCATAATGCACATTACTTGGATCATTGTCAATATCCTTATTCTCTCCTCTATCTGCATATGTATCATAATCAAACTCAGGATAATAATACATTGTAACTTGTGGATGTGTAAAATACTCTTTATAGTCATACTGTATAGCTAATGGATTAGGTGGAAAGCTATATATTGATGAGCAATTAACTCTATACCATACTCCATAACCACTTCTTATAGTTTCTATCCTATCATAATCAAAATCTTGTGGGTAACCATCAGGAAAAGGAGTGTTATCAGCGAGCTGTAATTTTTGACTTGTAATTTGTAAAGCTACAGAGTGATCCCATCTTTCCCAAATAACTTCTCCCCAATCTTGAGCTTGTACATTACAATCTCCAGTAGGACACTCGTGATTTTCTGCATTTTCAGGACATCTGTGCATCATACAAGTTACATCAGCATCCCCATCTAAACTATCATATTCTTCAGGGTATCCATCTGTATCATTTCCTGACCTTGTACATACATAATGCCAATCTTCTTCCCATCTATAAGTATATGTATGAAATTGATGTAAAAGAACATCAGCCATTCTTCCCACAGGTGCAGAAGTTTCTATATCTCCCTCATCTCTATAGTCATCATAATTAGTATCAGGTGGAACATTATATTTAGGATTATATATTTTACAAGTTATAGTTGCAGATGTTTTTTGTTCTCTATTAATAAGTATATATCCACCACTTGAAACACTTACATTTATAGTAACCGTTCTTTCATCAAATAAAGTATTAATTTTAGGGGTTTTCCATTTAACCCAAAATAATCTTGTTTCGCCTTTAGCTATTGCACCTTGTTGTGTATGAGAACCACAAGCACCTGAGAAGCTTACTCTACATTCGCCAGTTTTATTTACAGCTCCAGCTTTAGCATCATCATCTTTTCTCTCATGGGGTCTATAATTTTGTCTTGGAAAGCCCTCAGGAGCATATACTTCTACAGCAGTTATTACTTCAACATCATCATTATACTCATGATAATTCCCAGTCCAATTTGCATTATTATCATAAAAATTATAAGAATAAGTTATATTAATATTCATTATAGCAATTATAATAAAAACTATGATTTTTGATATTACTTTCATATTTCCTCCTACTCATCATTTATATCATAATAATAAATCTTTCCAGTATGATAATTAGGTATATTGCTTATTGCATTTGACCGTGTTGGAATACTTACTTTTTCTATGTCATATTTCACAGATGAATATGTAGAAACTATAAGACTATTTTTGTTCCCTGCATAATACTCACTTATATTAGTTTTGTTTTCATTTTCTTCGCTATGACTATTGTTCTCATCACTATAGTTATTTACTATTTCATTATTTGTAATGTTTTCAGGGTTTAATTCCTCTTCAATAAATTCTACATCATTTGTTTTCTTTTCTTCACCCCATATATCTTTATACTCAACTTTTTTATAATTTGTTTCATAAATAAATATCATAGCTAAGACTAAAAGTATTATAAAAATAAATATAATTGCAAACATTTTTACTTGCTTTTCTTTCTTTTTACTATCTTTATACATACTATACCTCTTTTAATGAAATTTCCTTAAGTCATTATATTCATATTTTGGAGTCCATATAGAAGAACTATGAAGATTTATTGTAAGTGGAAAATTAATTTTTGATAATTGCATTGGTACATCAAATTTTAAATACATATCTATATAATACATTCTCTGTTGTCTTCTAAGTCCTGTATTAGTTAAAGTTACAGATACATCATAAAACTTATAATACTCATACCCTGTGTCTTCATTAGGTTTTACATATGTTTCCCCATCTGTTTCTACAGCTAAAATATCTACAAGTCTTGATACTACATCTGCATAATCTCTATAATCGCTAAAGCTGCTTCTACCATCAGTCCTATATGCTCCTGTATAGCCATCTCTTATACTTTTATAAATATCATCATAATTCTCATTTAGTACATATACACAACATTCATTCATAGCATCTTTTACTTTAAATATTATAGTCGTAACTCTTAGTGTTTCCATAATGACTTTTGTTAAGCCATATAACATAAGCAATACACATAAAGCTTTTATAAGTCCTTTCATAAATTACCTTACCTTTTATAATATACCTCAGATTTTCCTGTTGCTACACTTACCATTGGTATATTAAGATGAATAATTTTATTGTTAAGCTTAAAGTTATCTCTTGCATATACTTTTATTTGTCCATTTAGTTGTACTCTTTTAGAACTTTTATAGCCGCTATATTCAAAAGTAACTTCAGGATTGATTTTAAGCCTTTGCTTTAATCTATTTATATAAGCATCTTGTGAAACCGAACCCTCTATTTCACAACTTCTAACAAGTTCTCTTGCAAAAGAATCAAGTTTTTGCTGGTGGTGGAAATACGGAAGAAATATTAAAAGAGAAGAGAAACCAACAAATATTACAAATAATGATAAAAGCATCTCAACACTAAATATATCTCCTCGCTTTTCTTTTAGAAATTTCATAAGTCCTCCTTTCTAATAACTTAATATCTCTGCCATCTCTCCCCATATCTTTACTTTAACTATATACATATACATTATTATTACTAATACTGTAAGAATAATAATATATTTCTCAATTCTTTTAGGTCTTAGTATTGTTTCTTTTCTCAGATTTTCAACTTGCTTTGTTTGAAACTCTCTATATAGTATTTTTATATAATCTATACTTTCATCTCCTCTTAATACTGATATTATAGCTTTAAGTACTCTACTAAATTCATAAGAATTAATTCTCATATCAAGTCGCCTTAAAGCTTCTATTCTACTTCCGCTTATCATATCAGCAATAGTTATTTTTATTTCTTTTTTGAAATATGGATTTGCATTTTTCTCATATATTTCAAGTGCTGGAAGTATGTCTTTAGATGTTTTATAATTTTGTATTACATAAGAGAGAAATCTTGGAATTTCTTCTTCTATAGCAATTCTCTTCTTTCGTAAATCTTTATTAATTTTATCAAATTCACTATATATCTTTATTAAGAAAATGACAAAAGTAATAGTTCCTAAAATTGTATCTATAAAAAACAGTCCGATACTTAAAAGCAAAAAGAAAATGCTATTTATAATACAGTTAGATACATATACTTCAGGAGTCATATTAATATTTAGTAAATCAATTTTATATAATAAGTCTTTGTATATAAAGTCTGGTATTTTAATAAAGTTAGATAATTTTATTGCTTGTTTTCCATCAGAATCTCTTTTAGTTCTTTTAAAAATATTTATATTACTAAAATTGATTTTATATATATGGAAAACATCAAGTAAAACAAAATATATAAACAACGAAAACGATATAAAGATGATTATATATACAATTTTCATATTTAATACGATAAAGCATCTTCAATCTCTTTTTGAAGTTGTTTCTTTCTCCTTTCTTCTTCCTCTTCTAAAGAATAATTAGTCTTATTATATTGTTCATTTTGATTTTTAATAGTTTTGGCAAGCTCAAGTAAAAAACTTCTTGTATTTGCAATATGTTCTTTTTTGTTTTCATTCCTTAAATAATTTTTAATTATTTCTTTTTTGATAAATGTGTCAATATCTTCATTTATAAAATATTTGATTCTTTCAATGTCGCTTTTTGTTGGTTCTATATTATTCTTAGTATAATTTTCATTTATAAATTTACTATAAATATTATCAACTTCAAACTTTATAGAATCAAAGGCTTTTATATTGTTTGTTAGCATTTTAAATCTTGTTTTAATCTCAGAGTTTTGTGAAAAAGCAAATTGTATCTTTTTAAACAATTCTTCTTTTTTATCTTCATAATTTCCTAAAGTAATAATATTAGAAACTGTATTTTTTAAGTCATTAGATAAATCATTTATAGCCTTTTCCTGTTCAAGTATTTTTTTAGAAGTAATTGAAAGTTTTACATCTTCATAAACTTTCCTTTTTTCACTATTTATATTTTCAATAAGTTCAAAGTGTTTCTTTAAATCAATATTGTTTTCAAAATCAAAATTGAATTTTTTATATAATGTTTCAAGTCTATGGTGCTCGCCTGTTTTCTTGTCAGTAATATATATTTTTCCCACTTTCCCTATATTAAGGTCATCATCTACCCATCTAATTTGATATCCGTTATTTATTAACTGTTTTATAAATAAATATTTGTTACTTGTTTTTTTAGCAATTTCATTAATCTTAATTGCAAAAGCTTCTTGTTTTGTCATATTGCCATTTTTAATAGCATTGTATAAGCCTTTATCATATATAGATTTTTTATTAATATTCTTTTTAGCAATACTTAAATCATTTTCAAGTAACAATTCATTCATTTCCTTTTTACACCTACTTAAAAAGCTTCTTGGTAAATTGATCTTTTTTCCTGTATCCACATTTACAGAATTTATAATAATATGCGAGTGCATATTATCTTTTCCGTGTTCATGTGTTGCTATAAATATTTGATATCCATTTAAAAAATTTTTTTCTTTCTCATATAATCTATTTATAAGCTCCACATTAAGCTTATGTATTAACTCGCCACCTAATTTTTTACTATCATCATAATCAAAAGAGGCTACATAATGTTTTGCAAATCTATTTATAGAGCCATCTTTGTTTACATCTCCATCTTTCCCATATCTTTTCTTAACCATTAGCATATCTTCAAAAGCCATATCAGGATCATCAAGAGTATTAATACCAGTAAATAAATTATGTTCAATTTTTTCTTCATTTGGACAATAATGCTTAAGCATATAATCAAAATGCTCTCTTGATTTTATGTCTTCAGCCGCTTTAAATATCGCTGCCATAATATACCTCTTATTTTATTTTGTCATATATTTCATTCAATAATCTCTGTATATATAGATACTTTGTCTTTATCTCTTCTGTTTCTTCTTTAGTACATTGTCCAGTTTCATTAAGTTTTTTTGCTATTTGATTAATATTGTTTCCTTGTCTTTTAAGTTCTGTTTCAAGTTCTTTTGTATCAATATGAGTGATTTTTATATTCTGCTTATATAAAAGTTCTACAAAATAATCCGTAAGTGATAAATTCACTTTTTCAGCATTTTCTTTAAAGTAGTTATAGTCTTTTTCATTAAGTCTAATTGCTATCATTTTGTTTTTTTCTTTAGTTCTCATTTCTTATCCTTATAAATATCTTGTTTTAGCAATAGTTTCATATTTTTCATATTCTTTTAAATAATCATTTATTTCTATAATCACTTTTCCTTTCTCAGATATGTTAAATGGATTTGGGTAATAATCAATGCCTTTATTAAAATGTTTTAAAAGAACTTGTTCAATAAACTCTTTCTTGTCAAAATCACTACAATGTTTTTCAATAAAAGATAAAAGACAATCAACTATAAGTGTGGTTTTACATTTTTCCTTGATAATTTCATTGCCAATTTGATTATTTATAAACAATTCTGTAAACTTTATATATTCTTCTTTACATTCACTGCAAAGCTGAGTTTTAAATACTTTACTAAACTTTTCTTCTTCGTTTTTAGTGCTAATTAAAAACTCAGGTGGGTCAAAATATATTTTGATTTCATTCCCACATCTATCGCAAAATGTTTTTTTCATTTTTTCTCCTTTTCTAACATTTCTTTTAAGTTTTCATACTCTTTATTTGGATCTATAAAAACAATCCTTTCGCTTAGCTTTTTTAGTGTTTCCTCATAGAACTTTCTTTTAGTTAAAGAACATTTAAAGATTATATAAATAGCATCACTTAAGAACTTTGCCATTTCTTCTTTTGTTTCTATATTTTTAATATGTGCAAATACATCTTCCATTTTTAAATTTAAAGCTCCGTTAAGGTTTCCCTTGCCACAGGTGGAGCAAGCCTTACAAAGTGGTCTTTTTTTATTCTACAGGAGTATTTATATCGATCAATCTACTTATGATTCTTTATATACTCTTTTACAGCTTCTTTTATAGTACTTTCAACTTCTTCTTCACTCTTGTTTTTAAAGAAGTCATCAAACTCTTCAATCTCTTTTACTTTTATTGAATAAGAAGTCTTAGACTTTTTCTTGTTACAAATGGTTATAACTTTTTTAATATCTAAGATGATACCCTTTTCATTTTGCTCTTTTAGTTCTTTCGCTTTTTCGGTGTCAATTGATAAAGTTTTATCCTTTATCATATCAAAGATGTCTTTTATAAGAGACTTGTCAAGAGAACAAAGCATATATGCATTATCAAGAGAGATAAGTTTTTCATCTATGCAAGTAAACATTTCTTTCCTAAGTGTCTTATAAAGCTTTATATACTTCATAATAGTAATTCCACTTAAGCCATATTGCTTACCTACTTGATCTGTAACCTTACCACCAGCACTTACATTTTGCTTGTTTCCTAAATCTTCTTTAATTCTTTTATTCATTATCTTTTTAAAAGAATCTGCAATTTGAGAAAGTGCTGCTGCTTTTTGATATGACCCCATTGACTCAAAAGATCTTCTTGTCATATTGGAAGTATTGAATATAAATACAGCTTCATCTATTCCTATATCTTTTTTAAGTACAACAGGAACTTCTTTATACTTTAGATCCTTTTCAGACAATTTTTTTAGTGCAAGCCATCTATGTTTTCCACTAAGTATAATATACTCATGATTTTCATTTTCCCATATTATAAGAGGCTCTATAATACCTCCTGTTGTTTCTATACTTTTCATAAGTTCTTCAAACCTCTCATCACTATAATCAAATTGGTTATATGAAGTATCATAATCAGAAAAAGGCTTTAATTCATCAATACTCATAGTCTTAGTAGAATTATCACTAATTAGTTTCTTCTTAGTATCATTGATACTGCCACTTCCAAAATCATCTTCAAAAGTTTCAAGCTTTCTTTCCTTTCGCATTGCTTTAAATTTTTCTTTGTCTAAAGACATCTTTTACCCCCTTACATCCCCTACATATTTCATTAATTCTTCAGTAAACTTTGTATACGCAACACTCGCAGGAGAAAACTTGTCATATACATTTATTGTTTCGCCCATGCTTTGAGCTTCTTTTACTTTTACAGTTATAGGAATTTGAGTATTAAATATGTTTATTTCCATTCCCACATTTTCCTTAAGTTCCTCTATAACTGCCTTTTCAAGATTTGTTCTTCCGTTTGCCTTAGTTATAAGTATTCCTGCAATTGTTAAAGCTGGATTTCCTTTTTTCTTTATACTATTTATATGCTTTATCATCTCTGTAAGTCCATCCACAGCCATAACTTCAGCCTCTACAGGAAGAACAATATAATCGCTTGCTACCATTGCATTTTTAAGAACCGTTCCAAGAGTTGGAAGACAATCAATGATTACATATTCATACTCTTCTTTAATCTCTTCAATTAATTGTTTTAGTATCATTTCTCTATAATCAGCATTTACAAGATTATTCTGAAGAGCATATAATTCATTATTTGCAGGGATTATATCAAGTCCTTGCTTTTCAAGATGTATGATATACTCTTCTTTTTTAGGCAACTCTTCTTCCAAAATAATTTTATTTAAGACATCATTAATTGTAAGACTCAGATGTTCTTTGTCCTCTACCCCCATAATATCTGTCGCATTTCCTTGACCATCATAATCAATTAATAATACCTTTCTTCCTTTGCCTGCAAGAATACTTGCAAGAGTTGTTGAAGTAGTTGTTTTACCTACTCCACCTTTTTTGTTCATTACACTAATTACCATTTTTAAATCCTCCTAAGATTTTAATATTGAAGTAAAAAAATAGAGAGCTTTAACTCTCTATTCTGCTACTTCTTAAATATATAAATTGCATCTCCTATATTTAAAAATTATAAAATTTCAATTTTCAAATTAACAATTTATTTGAAGAATAAATAATAAAGCAATTTTATTGCACAGGTGCATCTTGACTTTGATTTTGCTCCTGCGACTCAGTTTGCTCTTTTGCAGCTTCTTTTGGATGGTTCTTTTGCCATTCCTCAGCTTTTACAACAGATTCTTTAACTGCATCAAGCACTTTGGTTCTACAATCAGCTGTTATAGGATTACAAAACTCTTTAAATTCCTTTATACCCTCTTCATTTGTCTTTGGATATGATGGGTAGAGAATTTGGATTTCTTGCTTTTTATCTCTTATAACAGATACATCATTTATAGTGAACATATCATCTATATTGATTTTTGCCTTACCTATAATTTTACCATTCTTTATGTCAACTTCAGGCTTCAAATATGTGGTTGCTTTTACAGAATAAGGCTTTTGTTCATCCCCTAAATTGAGTTTCACAGTTTTTTCGTTTTTTTCTTCAAGCTCTTTATAAGCCTCAATAATTTTGTCTGCAACTCCTTTAAATGACTTTTGTACTTCTATCACAGCCTTACTTTTTTCTACTCCCTCTTTATCTGTGTAATACTTTCCAGGAGTAGAAACAAAATAGTTATCATTACTCAAATTCTTTCTAATTTGAAAACTATTTAAGTAAAACTCATCATTCAAGTATATTGCCACATATCCATAAGGTTTCTTGTCTTCCCATTCAGTATTTCTTGTTAAATTTACTGTTATCTTCATAACTTTGCTCCTTTCATTTTCTAATTAATATTTCTAATTTTATGTTTTAGCAAGTTCCCCACCGTGCTATACACGGAGGACTTGTTAGGGCTTAAGCCCTAAGACCTATTAAGTGCTTTCGCACAAAACATTTAAGTTTGCCTTATAATTAACCAAATCTTCATTAAAATCTTTGTGTGTTGGCTTAATTCTCATTGTGATTATGTTTTTATTAGCAAGCTCTTTTAATAAAGTTTCTGTGTATGTATTTCCAGGTTCATCATTATCAAAACATATATTTACTTTATTTATATTAGTTCCATATTGTTCTATTGCCTTATTTATTGACTTGTTGTTAAGTCCACCAGCACATAAGAACAATTTATTTTCAAGCGGCTTTTGAGATATTACTTGTAGGTTTATAAAACTTATTAAATCAATTGGAGCTTCAAATAAATATATATCAAATTTGCTGTTTTTCGTATAATCTACTTTGAAAGCATAAGTTTTATCAGAGTTTTTATAATCATATTTATCGTATTTATTTTCAAATGTTGGTTTTATACTTCTTAACGACAAATACTTTTCTTTACCTTTTTCATCTTTACCTATAAACCCTACATACTTGTTGTTATGAATTGTAAATTGCTTTATATGCTTATCATTTATAAGCTTTAAAACTATTAGCTTGTCAATTTTTCTTTCATTAACTAAATAGCTAATAGCATCATCATAATTGTTATCACTTACTGGCATTATCAAATCTTGTTTTGTTAAATTATTCTGTGGAGAAACAAAACTTTTATGATTTTCAATTTGATTGTTTCCTGCATATTTTAATAATTTTTCACAAGCCTCTAAATACGAACAGTTATCATACAATTTTACAAAATCAATTATGTTTCCTTTTTCATTAGTAGAAAATTTATAAAACCCATTTGAATTTTTATATAGATAAAATCCACCAAGCGACTCTTCAATAATTTTATATGCTTTCCCTTTTGTTGTTTCATTTAACTTTATCCCTCTTGCTATTGCATAATCAACAATGTCTATATTCTTAATAATGGACTTTTGCTCTTCATTAACATACATATCAGTTTATGCAATTTATATATTTAAGAGGTAGCAGAAACAAAATTTCTACTACTCTTTATATCATTTTTATAATATCGCTTCCTACACATATGTTTTATATCGTTCCTTTAGTAAGATCTTTACTAAGTTATTTCCACTACTTCCCTTTTAGACTGTCACCCATATAATTAGGCAAGAGTGTGAGTCTTTTACTCCCTCTCGCATAGAACTTAATACTAATTTAGTAATTAAGTAAGGTTTTGTTTCCGTATCTGTTTAAAACACATGCTATAAAATAATAAATTATCTATTATTTGTTTTTCATGGTACATAAGGCTAATTTACTTTCCATTAGGTAAGTTTCTTACCTTACGACCCCTCTTAACAAAAAAGACAGGTCTTAGCCTGTCTTTAAAATTTTACTTTTATAACTATTTTATTCTATTTTTCTGTTGCATTCAGTCTGCAAACTTTCAAAACCTCTAAAAAGCGAACACTAAAAAAACTATTTCACGTCAAAATCTGCACTCAAAAATGTAAACCAATCTTTTAGAGCCTTTTGGTCTACACCACCATCAAATCTCTTTCCGCTCATAATTCTTACACTAGTATCAGCGGTATTTGCGAGATATTGGTCTATCATACCCATCTCTCCACCAGTGCAAAATGGTATAATTATCTTGTTCTTAAGCTTTCCCACAAAAGTATATACTACCTTTGGTGCATTCTCATACCAAACTGGAAATCCAAGAACTATCAACTGATAATTATCGACATTTATATTCTCTATCTCTGGAAGTTTGGTAATCGCTCTACTTTTTTCTATCTCGCTAATAGTTGCAAGAACTATGCCATATGCTGTCTCATATTCATCATCAATGTCCTCTGTCTCATCAAGAAGAGGATTAAACTCATCTTCAAGATAAATCCTTGAGTTTACATTGCTGTAGTCAAGATCTTCTTCACAATATGGAACCTTCGGAACTATCTCAAGTATGTCAGTTGAAAGTGCTTCTGCAAATGTTTCAGCTACATTTTTTGTGTCATCATTTAGTGAAAAATATACCACCGCAATTTTCCTATTATTGACATTTTCTTCAAGATTAAATATTTCTCTTGTCGAATCTACCTTCTCACTCATCTCATCTTTCTTTCCACAAGCAAATGACATCATAGCAAAAATCACAAGCCCCACTACAATAAGCACTCTCATATTTTTTTTATTATTTCTCATCGCTACTACTCCTTACTTATAAAAATGAGTGGGCATCATTCACCCACTCTACTATTCAAAACATAACATACTTACGCTGCTATATTAAAGTCACACAAATTAATTTTTTCTTTTTTCTCTAATTCTTTTTCTATAATCTTGTCTATGATATCAATATCACTCATATTATACAATACTTCACCGCATTGAGAACATATTTTACAAGGAACATTTTCAATTATAAAATACATATTATCTACATTGCGATAATATGTTGTACGTGAATCTACTATCTTTTCATTTCCACAATATGCACATTTCATAATTAACTACCCTTCTTTTTTGTAAAATCTTCATTCCATATATCTGCATCTGGTTCATATGCAGTTATTAAATAACTTGTTTCTCCACCAGTCCCTACTACAATGTGTATAGGTCTTTTACCACTATATCCGCTGATTAGGCAACTTGGGAATGGCTTATCATCTTCATATTGCTTTATTATTCTGCCATTATCAATAGCACTATATATATCCGCATTAGTGATATTTCGAATATGCATCTTTATATCACAGTGTTCTGTCACATATATATTTCTATTATTCTTATGCGCTTTTATCAGATTAATATCTATCATTCTACATAATTATTTTATATCTAAAAAAATGTATTGTCAACACATTTAATAACTCATTTTGCATTACTAATCATCACTTATGTAGTTTCCCAAATAATTCCTTGGCGAAACACATTGTACTTTCCACATCTTCTATTGTAAACTTCTTTTTGTTGAGTTTCTTTTTATTAAAAACTTTCATTCCTTTTTCTATAAAATCTACAATCTCAAGATAATTAATTTTTTTATCAAGAAAGTTTTTTACTGCCACTTCATTTAATGCATTGTATACCGATGGCATAAGTCCACCAAGTCTTATTGCTTCGTATGCAAGTGCAAGTCCTTTAAATGTTTTCAAATCTGGAGTTCCTATACTTATCTTGTCAAGTTTAGTCCAGTCGATTTCATTTTCATTTATAAACTTTCTATTTTCCTTATATAGAGCATACTCTATTGGTATTCTCATTGATGGCACTCCGAGTTCTGCTTTCACCGCCCCATCCACAAATAAAACCATACTATGAATTATAGATTCTCTCTGCACCACCACATCTATTTTATCATAAAGCATATTAAAAAGATGATGTGCCTCCATGACTTCAAGACCCTTATTTACAAGAGTTGAACTATCTATAGTTATCTTTTTACCCATCGACCAATTTGGGTGCTTTAATGCATCTTCAACTTTTATATTCTTAAGTTCTTCCCTTTTTCTCCCATAGAAAGGTCCACCAGATGCAGTAATTATGACCTTTTTTACAGTACTCTCTTTCTCCCCCTGTAGGCACTGCCAGATGGCAGAATGCTCACTATCTATAGGTCTTAAGTCAACTTTATATTTTCTAACAAGTGGCATTATGATATCTCCAGCACAGACAAGTGACTCTTTATTTGCAAGACAGACTATCTTTTTTGCTTTCACTGCTTCTATAGTTGGTCTTATGCCTATCATCCCTACTACTGATATCACAACCATATCTGCATCTTTTAAAGTTGCAAGTTTCAGAAGCCCATCCATTCCTGTTAGGACTTTTACACTAATTTTATTTTTACTGCAAATATCTCTAAACTCAACTGCCTTATCTTCATCATAAATTGCTACAAGTTTAACTCCAGTAAGTTTCACTTGTTCAAATAATTTTTTAACATTGCTCTTACAAGCAAGTGCTACTATTTTTTTATCCCCTACTGTCTTTATGACATCTATACTTTGAGTCCCGATGCTACCAGTAGAGCCGATTATAACTACTCTATCTTTTTTCATTTCTCTCCATAAATTAGTACATATATTATTTATCAAATATATTAATAATCACTCATACCATATTCTTTAATTATCTTATTAAATGCCTTCATCGGAAATCCTATGACATTGTCAATCTCTCCATCTACCTTAATGGCAAAATCAAAACCCGGGTCCTGTATCCCATAACTTCCTGCCTTATCAAGAGGTTTACACCTTGCTATATAGTCTTTTATCACATCATCATCTATTCTTCTAAACGTAACCTTTGTAATCTCGTGGGTGACTTTTATATCACCATCTTTCATCACACACACTGATGAAGCGACTATATGAGTTTTGCCCGAAAGTAATTTTAATGTTTTCACTGCATCATTTTCATCTTTTGGTTTGCCAACTATTATACCATCATTTACAACAACTGTGTCACAACTTACGATTATGTTTGCATTATTTGCATTTGAAGCTTCACCTGGCAAATATAATCCTTCATTGCCTTGTGCATTATCTTTCATAATCTCATCATACACAGCTCTTGCCTTTGTGATAGCACAGTCATTTACAAGTTCTTCACTATACTTCTCACCTACTATTTTTTTCTCTTCACAACTTGGAATTACAACTTCAAAGTCAATGCCGTTTCTTTCCAGTATCTCTTTTCTCCTCGGCGATGAAGAGGCTAAAATTATTTTTTTCATATACTCACTTGAATAATGGGACGAACCACATTATTATTTTTCACATTATATATATAATATTATATCATATTTTTTAAGAAAATAGGTTTATTATAACAATCTTGTTTTATCAAAAAAATATTTATCTCATAAAAAATAACCACCCTATAAGCGTAGGAAAGTGGTTATTTTTATAATTTACTTTGGCATAACTATAAAAGTTATACTTTAGATTATATCTATTATGATGTATTCTCTTTGTCAATTAACCTTACATCTCTGCTACTTCAAGTCTGACATTTGCCCTTTTAAGTGATTGTTCTGCTCTTGCCAAATCAGTGTCAGGCTCTCTCTTCTCAAGTCTATCAAGTGCTCTTTCTCTTGATGCCTTCGCTCTTTCTACATCAATCTCTTCTTTACGTTCCATTGTTTCAGCAAGAATTGTGATGACATCTGGCATAATAGTTGCGATTCCTGATATCAGTGCAGCATAAGTTGGTTTCTCTTTTCCTTCTTCATATATAGCAAGTTTTCCTGGTGCTATGATTTGAGTCATAGCAACATGACCAGGCATTACTCCTACACAGCCTTCTGTAGTAGTGTATTCAAGCATGGTACACTCGCCATCAAATTCAATCTTATCAGGAGATATAATTTGTAATCTAACTTTGTTCATTATTTCATTGCCTCATATTTCTTAACTACACCGTCAATCGTTCCTACATTCATGAAACAACTTTCTGGTATATGATCATACTTTCCTTCAAGTATCTGTTTAAATCCATCTATAGTATCTTTAACAGATACATAAACTCCTGGTATGCCAGAGAATTGTTCTGCTACGTGGCATGGTTGAGACAAGAATCTTTGTATTCTTCTTGCTCTTGCTACTGCCTTCTTTTGATCTTCAGAAAGTTCATCCATACCAAGCATTGCAATTATATCTTGAAGTTCATTATATTGTTGTAAAACTTCTTGAACTCTTTGAGCAACCTCATAATGTTCTTCTCCAACTACAAGTGGATCAAGCATTCTTGATGTTGATGCAAGTGGATCAACTGCAGGATAGATTCCTATCTCTGTAAGTGAACGAGTAAGAACCGTAGTTGCATCAAGGTGAGTAAATGTATTTGCAGGTGCTGGGTCAGTAAGGTCATCAGCTGGTACATATACTGCTTGAACTGATGTGATAGAACCTTTTTTTGTAGATGTTATTCTCTCTTGAAGAGCACCCATCTCTGTCTGCAAAGTTGGTTGATAACCAACGGCTGATGGCATACGACCAAGAAGTGCTGACACCTCTGATCCTGCTTGAGTAAATCTAAATATATTATCTATGAAAAGAAGTACATCTTTTCCAGCCTCATCTCTAAAATACTCTGCCATAGTAAGTCCAGCAAGTCCTACTCTCATACGAGCCCCTGGTGGCTCATTCATTTGACCAAAGACCATAGTAGTCTTATCCATAACTCCAGACTCTTGCATCTCATAGTAAAGGTCATTACCTTCACGAGTTCTCTCTCCAACTCCAGTAAATACAGAATATCCACCATGCTCTGCAGCCATATTTCTTATAAGCTCTTGTATAAGAACTGTCTTGCCAACTCCTGCACCACCAAAGAGTCCTATCTTACCACCTCTTTGATAAGGGCAAAGTAAATCTATAACTTTAATTCCAGTCTCAAGGATTTCTTTATCTGTTGATTGATCAGAAAATGCTGGAGCATCTCTATGTATAGGATAATACTTACTTGCTTTGCAAGGTCCTTGCTCATCTATAGTTTCTCCAAGAACATTGAAGATTCTACCAAGCGTCTCTTCTCCAACAGGAACTTCTATTGGTTTATTTTCACTTGTAACCTCAAGTCCTCTTGACAATCCATCAGTAGATCCCATGGCAATGCATTTGACCATACCATCTCCCAAGTCTTGTGCAACTTCAAGAGTTAAGATCTTGTCTCCATTTTTAACTTTACATGCCGCATAGATATCTGGAACACCATTTTCAAAATGTACATCTACTACTGCACTTATGATTTGAACTATTTTTCCTTTTAATTCCATTTCGTCTCCTTATCGGGCTCACTATACTCGCCCCTACGGTATGGCTTTCGCCCCTACGATTTTGGCTTTCGCCTCTACAGTGTTGGCTTTCGCCCCTACGGTGTTGGCTTACCCCAACTATATTGCATTTGCTCCTGCAACTATCTCAGTAAGTTCTTGAGTTATTGCTCCTTGTCTTGCTCTATTATACATGATGCCAAGTTTGTCGCTTAGTTCTTTTGCATTCTTTGTAGCACTGTCCATCGCTGTCATTCTCGCACCATTTTCAGATGCAATTGATGCTGTAAGTGCCCCGTATAAAAGTGTTGATATGTATTGAGGTATCATTTTATTAAGAACTTCTTCCTCATCCATTTCATAATTCATCGGCATACTACTTTCTTCATCGTATTTTGATTTCGCTACTGTAAATGTTTTCTTGCCAAGAAGTTCAGTGTCATCATCTGTATTTTTCTCTACTGTATCAAATGGCAAAAGCTTAAGCACTCTTGGTATATGCGTAATTGTATTTTTGAAATATGTATACACAAGATAGATTTCATTGATTTTTCCTTCTACGAAATCATCAAGCACTTTTCTTGCGAGAAGTATATATGGTCCATACTTTATATCTTCCATGCCTTCAGAAAAATCCAACTCAATAGTAAAGCCTTTATTCTTTAGTTCATCTCTCACTTTTGTTCCTACAGCATATACAAGTGTATCATTTTTATCAAACTTTATAGATGCTTCTTCACCTATGAGTTTTCTAACGATACTCGCATTATATCCTCCGGCAAGACCCTTATTAGATGAGAAAACTATGATGCCTTTTTTACCACCTGGTTTTCCTTTCAGATACTTATGAGTTACTACAGTTGACTTCTTTATAATTCCTGTTATCTTCTCATACATAGCATCAAAAAAGGGTACAGCATCAGTAGCAATCTGTTTAGTCTTCTGGAGTTTCACAGTTGCTACAAGTTTCATAGCCTTTGTAATCTTACCAGTAGACTCGACAGTTCTCTTTCTTTTTTTTATCTGCTTCATTGAAGCCATAATTTATTATCCCTCGTATCCTTTTGTTTTTTTGAAGCTTGAAATGGTTCTTCCAAGAGCTTCTTCAATCTCAGGTGTAAGTTCCTTCTTCTCTCTTATATCACTAAATATCTGTGGTGCAGTATTCTCTATGTAAGCGAAAAGTTCTGATTCAAAATCAAGTATCTTATCAACAGGCACATCAAGTAAATATCTCTTTTCTGCTGCATATATTATAGTTATCTGCTTTTCTACAGGGAGTGGTTTGTATTGAGGTTGCTTCAAAATCTCACGAACTCTCTCACCTTGAGCAAGTTGTTCTCTTGTAGCCTTATCAAGGTCTGAACCAAATTGTGCAAATGATGCAAGTTCTCTAAATTGTGCAAGTTCTATTCTTATAGGTGCAGCAATTTTTTTCATAGCCTTTATCTGTGCTGAACCTCCAACACGGCTAACTGAGAGTCCTGCATTTATAGCTGGTCTAAATCCTGCATTAAACAAATCTGTCTCAAGATATATCTGTCCATCTGTTATTGATATAACATTTGTAGGAATATATGCTGATACATCTCCAGCCTGTGTCTCTATGATAGGAAGAGCTGTAAGTGAGCCACCTCCAAGTTTGTCATTAAGTTTTGATGCTCTCTCCAAAAGTCTACTATGTAAATAGAATACATCACCAGGATATGCTTCTCTCCCCGGTGGCCTCTTAAGAAGAAGTGAGAGTGTTCTGTATGCTGCAGCATGTTTCGTCAAGTCATCATAAACTATAAGCACATCTTCACCTTTCTCCATCCACTCTTCACCAATAGCACATCCAGAGTATGGTGCTATATATTGAAGTGGTGCAAGGTCAGATGCAGTTGCTACTACAACTGTTGTATAATCCATAGCACCAAAATCTTCAAGTGTCTTAACTATATTTGCGACAGTAGATGCTTTCTGTCCTATCGCAACATAGATACATTTCACACCCTGACCTTTTTGATTTATTATAGTATCTATTGCTATTGCAGTCTTACCAGTCTGTCTATCTCCTATTATAAGTTCTCTTTGTCCACGACCTATTGGTATCATAGCATCTATGGCTTTGATACCAGTTTGTAATGGCACCTTAACAGACTTTCTATCTATAACACCATGTGCAATTCTCTCTATAGGACGAGTTGCAGTTGTATTAACTGGTCCCTTATTATCTACAGGTTGTCCTATAGCATTTACAACACGGCCTATCATCGCATCGCCAACTGGCACTGACATGATTCTCTTCGTTCTCTTTACAGCATCGCCTTCTTTTATGTCATCTGCATCACCAAGAAGAACACAACCGATATTGTCTTCCTCAAGGTTAAGAATCATACCATAGATTTCTCCTGGGAATTCAAGGAGCTCTCCTTGCATGGCATCTTTTAACCCGTGAATTCTCGCGATACCATCTGCAACTTGGAGGACTACCCCTTCTTCCTCTACACCAGTAGCGTCTTGATATTTTCCTATTTGTTCTTTTATTATAGAACTAATCTCTTCTGGTTTTAAATTAATCATAGTTTTAAACCCCTTAGACTCTTCGTTAAATCAAACATTTTAGTTTTATATGTTTTATCAAGTACTCTGTCATCTACTTTTATTTTCAGTCCTGCGATCAAACTCTCATCCACTCTATAATCGACGATAATTTTTTCATAGTGAGCTGTAGCCTTCAACTTATCTTCAAGTTCCTTTTTCTTCCTATCATCAAGAGCATGTGCTGATGTCACTACTGCCTCTCCGATATTTTTACTCTTAAGTGTCAGATGAGAAAAATGTTTAAGAATATTTACGATTTCTTTTGATCTGCCTTTCTTTATAACTATTGATATAAAATCCAAAATCTTTGGATCATTGCCTTTATTCAAGTCAATACTAAATAAACTCAAAACTTTTGCAAGAGGTCCCTGCCAAATCTTTTTTGTAAAAAGTTCTCTTATAAAAGTTATCTTCTCATCAGTAGAAACTTTTGGATTAGCAAGAAAGTCTTTCACATCAGCTGTGCTCTCCCACACAAAAATTATATCTTGAGCCTCTTCATACATTTTCTCAAGTTGGTTATTTTCTTTTGCGAAGTCAAATAAAGCTTCACCATAGATTTTTGACACTAACCTTGCCATGCATTTGCTCCAATCTCTGATAATGCTTCTTCAAAGAGTTTGTCTTCATTTGCTGTATTTACATTCTCTTTTATAATCTTTGATGCGATAAGAGTTGAAATACTTATAACTTGATTTTTAAGCTCGTCAACGGCTTTTGCTTTTTCTTGCTCAATCTCTTTATTTCCGCGATTTATAATATTCTGTGCTTCTGTCCTTGCATTTCCTATTATTTCCTCGCTCATCTTCTTTGCATTCTTTCTTGCTTCTTCCAAGATATTTTCAACTTCTACTCTTGTGTCAGCAAGTTTTTTCTCATAATCTTTTTTAAGTCCATTTGCTTCTGCTTCAAGTCTTTTTGCATTTTCAATTTCATTTTTAATCTTGTCACTTCTATTCTTTAGCACTTTCTGGACTGGCTCAAAAAGAAAATAAGACAAAGCAAAGAAAAGTATAAAGACATTTATACCTGTTATCATAGAATCAAAAATCAACTGTCCATCAAAACCAATGATTCTAAATAAGCTTTCCCCTGCTAAAAACATTTACTTGCTCCTTTTTTTAATTCGTTTCCTTTTCTTCTCTTTTGTCACTATCTCGCTTTGCTAGATAGGATAATCTTACATATTGAAAGGCTTAACGAACATAAGGATGATTGCTACTACAAGGCCATAAAGACCAGTAGTCTCTGCAACTGCTTGTCCTAAAAGCATAGTTGAAGTGATATCAGATTTAGCACCTGGATTTCTACCAACTGCTGATGCACCATAACCTGCTGCAATACCTTGACCAACTCCTGGTCCGATACCTGCTATAAGAGCAAGTCCTGCACCTATTGCTGAGCAACCATAGATAAAAGCTTGTCCTGTAATTCCGTTTTCCATATTATTTTCCTCCGATATAATGTTAAATATTTTTATTTATTAATTTTATTATGTACTAATTATAAAAATCGTAAGTCTACCTCTAAAGTTTTTGTAAATACATTTGCCATTACAACTTATCATTTACATACACCATCGTAAGCATACAGAAGACATATGTTTGTATACATCCGCTAAATAAATCAAGATATGCATGTAAGAATGATGGCACTGCTATTCTTCCAAGAAGTGGTACCATACCATACCAAAGTCCCAACATTATAACACCTGACAAAAGGTTCGCAAAAAGACGAAGTGAGATTGATATTGGGTTTGCAAACTCTCCGATAAGATTTATTGGGAAAAGTACTGGAAGTGGTTGAAAAAGTCCTGTGAAATGTCCCACTCCATGATTCTTAATTCCTTGGAACTGGACAATGGCAAATGTAAATACACCAAGACAAAATGTAGTTCCATAATCTGCTGTAGGTGCTCTCATACCAATGAAACCAGATAGATTGCAAGTTAGAATAAAAATAAAAATGGTGCCGATGTAATTTATAAATCTATTTCTATTAGACCCTAAAATACTATCAGCCATCCCATTTAATGCTTCTATTGCCATCTCTATGAAGTTTTGTAAGCCTGTTGGAATCTCTTTTGCTTTTCTAAACTTTGAGCCAACTACTATACCAAAGATCAATATTATAAGAGTTATAAGCCATGAAGATATGGCAGTAGTTGTAATCCAGATATCACTACCAAGAAACTTAAAAGGAAGTTTATACACTCCTCTTATCATAAATGATTCTGCTAATTCATTTCCTGCTAAAAATAATCCCATATCACTCCTAAACTCTACTTCTGTAACTTTTTTTCTATAATAGGTGTAAGGTATGCTCCGATTTTTATACCGAGTGTAGAAAGTGCAAACATCACACCACCAATAAGTCCAAAAGTTTTTTCATTTATTACTATAACGAGTATTATGCAAAATGCTACAAGTCTTACAGTACTCATAAGTGCTATATGCTTTTTTGCATACTTCTCATCATTTGCAGATATTGCTTTTGATAAGGATAATGCCATAGAATATAAACCTATGACACTACATACAAGACCAATCAAGATGCAAACTATATTTTTAGTTATAAAGATTATGGTCTTACTGCTTTCCATATTTTTACTTTTACAATAAAGTAAAAATACAATTACAGATATAATTAGTAGGACTACATTATATAGTGCAGTTCCTATTATCATACTTCTTAAAGTTCTTTTCAGTTTACTGTCTAACATTACTCTTCTTCATTCGCATCTTTGCCAAGTGACATTTGATTCACAAAATATGCTACATTTCCAGTCACTATCGCTGCTATAGTTACACAAAGTATAACTACTGCGAAAAAAAACCAAAATAAAAATCCGTCCATAGCTACCTCCAAATAGTGCCTTTTTATTTTATCAAATGCTGTAAACTTTTTCAATACCGAAATCTACTATATTAGTCTCTTAAAATGTGAATATATCCTATTCGGTTTCACTCTCTTTTACAATATCTATGACTGTTTTTAGCATAAGCTGTGCATATGCAGCACAGCCATCCCCGCTTGGATGTACTCCATCTTCTATTATAAATGTCTCATCCATCCTTGCCACCTTATTCCAGTCAGCAACATAGCAATTTTCATGTGTCTCTATAAAATTAAGTAGGTCTCTATTTCTATTTCTCTCCTGTCCGACATATGGCATAACTATAGTAGGTATAATCAGAGGTCTACCTTCAATTCCTTCATATATATGCTCAAGTACTTCCACATCTATACCCTTCATAGCATTATTGCCAAGGGAAAGTATCATTATATCTCCAACTCTTCCAAGTTCTTTCATAGCATCAAATGCTTCTATACCCTTCTCCATCTCACGACCAGAGACAGAGTCCTGGGTTAGATTTCTGAAGCATCTATTTAGATAAGTTTTAGATAAATCACTTATTGAATCTCCTATGATAGAAACTTTCACATCTTTGTATTTGAAATACTCATCCTTTGTCACATAGACAAGTTGTCCTAGTTTATGATTCAGTTCATCAATTTTGGCAAGAGTTGCTCTATACACATCACCACTTACATCTGACAAATCTATGCTTTCAGGTACAAAGGTATCTTCAGTCTCAACTACTGATTGCTCCACCTCACCTTTAGATTCATCCATCATATCACTACTTACACTACTACAAGCAAAACAAAAAAGTATTAGGATATAACTCATTATCACTAAAAAATATCTTATCATCTTATTTAATTCTTTTTTATAAAAATCTTTCATAACGACTTTGCTTCCATATATGATACAAATTATTTATATGTCACTTTTAGCATTGGTCTTATGCCAAAGTCATCAGTAGTCACATAGTCACCTTTCATAACTATTTCACCACTTGCTGATACATTTAATATATGATTATCAGCATCTCCTGCTGTTCTTGACCACCAATCTGCATATCCATCTTCATTTACATATCCACCTATGCTCTTAAAATATTCTGTGCCTTCACATTTTAAATATTTGTCGCCAAGATATTTTTTTATCTCATCATAAGATGGTAAGAACACTCTATCATACGTTACATTTGCTTCCGCTGTCTTATATTCTGGGTTCTTATGATTTTCAAGTGCACTTAAAATTATGAACTTTGCTCCGACATTTTCAAATGCTTCACTATAAAACTCACTACCAAGCCATTTTCTTATACTACTTTTTTGCCAAATTGTACTTGCATAGACATCATTATACTTTCTTCTATCAAGAACATATTTTGATATCAAAGTTTCAGTCTTCAACTCTTCATTTTTATCTACCACTATCCATTCAATAGGCTCTTTCTTATCACTACTATTTATATAATATGATCCAAATTGCACTGTGTCGCCAACATTTTTTTCTATCTCCACAGCAAATTTCATCTTTTCGCCACTGCCATAGTATTGCCATTCATTTCCAACTTTTCTCCACTCAAGACTTTCTATAGCAGTCTTAAATATAAGCTGTGCATAGACATCAGTCCCCAAACCTTGCGGATGTGTATCATCCCCTATAAAATATTCTTTATGAGTTTTCATCGTGCTATGCCAGTCAGCAAGATGGCAATTATCATGTGTTTCGGCAAACTTACGAATAGCAGTATTTCTCTGTTGCTCCATTACGACATATGGTATCGCCACAGTCAAAATAATCATCATCCTTCCATCAAGATTGTCATATATTTCTTCAAGTACATCAACTCTTATATCACTATCAGAATTAGTTCCAAGAGCCACTACAACGACATCTCCAAGTTCACCTTTTCCCTTCATTTCATAAAAAATAGGAAGGGCATTTCTTAACTGTCTATTACCTTCTGCATTTATCACTGCACTTGGGAAATACACAGAAAGAGACCCGCGTGAACCTTGTGTAACTGAATCTCCTATAAAAGATATCTTCATATTGCGGTATTCAAGGAACTCATCTCTAGTCAATGTGGCATCCCCACCTACAAGAGCATTTACCTTATTTATTCTATTAAATACAGTCTGAATCTTATATGAGTTTAATTCTTCGGCGCTCAAAATAAGTTTCCCATCTTCGTCATATAAACCTTCTGTGCTTTCTTCTTTTTCTAAATCAGTCGTAAGTGAATTAGTTGCTACGATAGGTTTTGTTTCTAGAAGTCTACTTATCTCATCATCATTTTGTTCTGTGAAATATTTTAGCATCTCATCTTCAGTAGTTTCTGTAAGCCAAGTGGTATCATTTTTATCAGCGAGTTTAGGAGCATCTCCTACAATATTTTTCATTATAAAAGCACTTGCAAATACTATAAGTGTCATTGATATTATAAGCACTGATGAAAGTTTTCTATCCTTATGGTTAAAAAACAAAACTTGTATAAGTCTATATATCACTTCTGATGCGACTAAAACTACAATTGAAATGATAATGAAAAATACTTTCATATCAATATTCGCATGTGCAAGAAATCTATTTGAAAAAACTATTATAGGATAGTGAATTAAATAAATTATATAACTTCTATTTACGATTAAAGTAGAAAGTTTATTAAGTACATTTTTATTACTAGCATTTACATCTTCTTGCCTTTCATTTATTTCATAGTTTTCTTCATAAGCATTTATCTCATCACTGTATAATATCACGAGTAGCGCTGATGCAAGTACAGAGTAAGTTATTATGATTCCTACCACTTGAGAATCTGAACTAAAATTAACTACCATCGCATAAATCATTATAAATAATAAAATATACTTAAGCAGTCTTAAAAGTCCTGATACTCTGCTAATTGTGCTTGAGATTTTATTAGATATGACGGCAGATACTGCCCCAAGTAAAAAAGTAGAAAGCCTTGTGTCAATACCATAATAGATTCTTGTTAAGTTTACTCCCTTTGACACAAGATATATCGAAATTATAATTGATAGTAGAGTTAAAAGCAAAAAAGAAATTAAATATTTATTTTCATTACTTTTTTTATAGAAAGGTGTTACTAATAAGAAAAATAAAACATAAAACTGAAACTCAAGTGATAAAGCCCAGATATGGGTGAGTGGCTTTATGCTATTCATCGCTTCAAAGTAAGACTCGTTTCTTAATATTTGTGCATAGTTATTTACAGACAAGACACTGCTTACTGCATCTACTGGAAGTTGAATTAGAAAGTTTCTAAAATAGAAAAACATAAATGCAATAACTACTATGATAGTAAAAAGTAGGGCTGGGTAGAGTTTGAAAATCTTGTCAGTAATTTTTTTAACCGGTGAAACTTTTGATTCCTCACTATCCATACACTGTTTCATTGTGAGAAATCCTGCAAGTACAAAAAATACCACAACTCCAAGATATCCACTTGGCACAAAGTTTGGCATCAAATGATATAGAAATACTCCAAGAAGTGCCAATATTCTTAAGTAGTCAAACGACTTAATATACTTTTTATTATAACTACTCATTAAAATCTATTCCATTTAGTTCATTAGACATTTACAACTCTGACACTGCACCGTAAAATCCTGCCTTGTTTTTAAGTTTCGCTATCATAATTTTAGGAAACTTTTTTGTTATGAATACTTTCTCTTTAAGATGCTTCATTATGATTTTAGTGATAAATGTTCCTTCATTTGAGACACCACCACCTATAAGGATAATCTCTGGTTCATACACGAGCATTACTATAGATATAACTATACTTAAATAATTAAGTGATTTTTCAAGTGCAGCAAGTGCCTTTTTATCACCTTTTTTTGCTGGTCTTATTACATCTTTTGCCTCTTTAGCTATATTTGTATTATACATTCTATTATAGACATTTACTATTCCTCTACCTCCTGCCACTGTCTCAAGGCAACCCACATTTCCACAATTACATTTTACTGCTTCATCTGAAAAATCAACTTTAAGATGTGAAAGTTCTCCTGCTACTCCATTTTTTCCTTCCACAAGTTTACCATCAATGATTATACCTACACCGACAGCTGTTCCAAGTGTCATAAGGCATATTGATTTATATTTTCCTTTCAGAGTTTTATTGTACTCACCAAGAGCTGCTGCATTCGCATCATTATAAACTCGGACATTTACCTTTTTGCCAAATCTTCTCTTTGTTTCTTCAACTATATCATATTTCTTATTCCAATTAATATTTACTGCACGAAGCACCTGATTATTTACAACTGGTCCTGGAATAGCTATACCTATTCCTGCAATAGTGCTTTTCGTTACACCGTGTTTATTATTAGAACAATAATTCTCTATAGCATCAAGCATTTCTTTTGTCAATAATTTTTCAGCATCTTTTTTTCTCACCTTTGTATCCACTGAAAAACCATCTACAAACTTTTTATTTTTATCAAAAACTCCAAACTTAATCGTTGTCCCACCTACATCAACACCGATATAAAACTTTTTTTCATTTTCCTTTTTACCGAAAGCCATATTTCTTCTCCAATTATTTTTATTATAATTACTCTTTATATCTATTTCATTACATTATCTTTAATACTTTATAGCCAAGAGGATTTATATCCACCACAAGTTTGTTGCCATTTATCTGTATACTCTCTCCACTAAGTAAATCTTCTGCACTTTTACCATTCATATCTATAACTATATGTTCACCTTCATTATAGAATATACCTCTATTTACGAGAACCACTATTTTTTCATCTCCAAGTGCCCTTTCAAATGCAAAAGTGTGTGCTCCAGTATATAGGGTTCTAAAACTTCCTTCACCAAATGCCTTTGATTTTTTCCTAAGTTCCCCAAGTGCCATATAGTGAGAACAAAGTTCTGTATCTTCTCTACCCCAAGGATATGGTTTCCTATTATATGGATCATTATAACCATATACTCCTACCTCATCTCCATAATATAGAAGTGGTGTTCCTGGAATTGTATATTGAAGTACTGATAGTGCTTTTAACCTACTAACTGCGAGAAGATACTTATCTCTACCTATAGAGTGATATTTCTTTTCGTCATCACTTACATCATTTACATCTCTTGAGTCAGAAAGTTTTGTTAAAGCTCTTACTCTATCATGACCATCGATAAGATTTAGATTTGAGTTAAAGTATTCTCTTGGATAATTTTCCATCTGCTTATAAAAGAACTCTGAAAGTTCATAAGCTGATATTTGTCCCTCCATAAAATTGAGCGCTGACTCCATAAATGGATAATTCATTACAGATTTAAGTGATGCATTTATAAAATATTTTCTATTTTTATCATAAGATACTTTATTAGTTGCATCTTCCCAAACTTCGCCGATTAATATACTGTCTTTATTTACTTTGTCCATCGCCTTTCTTACTTCTACTATGAATTCATCAGGAAGTTCATCAGCGACATCAAGCCTAAATCCTGCTATTCCCTCTCTCATCCAGTGCTTGACTACAGAGTTTAGACCTTTGCAAATGAAGTCAAGATAAGACTTTTGCATCTCATCAACTTCTGGTAGGTCAGAAACTCCCCACCAACTTTCATACTCATCTGGATAATTTATAAACTTATACCAATGATAATATTTTGATTTTTCACTATTATAAGCACCGATGCTATTATAGTTATTATACTTATTGAAATACAATGAGTCTGCGCCTTGATGACTAAATACCCCATCAAGCACTATTCCTATGCCTTCTTTTTTTGCTGACTGGATTAGCGACTTAAAACTCTTTGCATCTCCCAAAAGTGAATCTATTTTCATATAGTCACCAATATCATATCGGTGATTACTTCTTGCTTCAAATATTGGATTAAGGTAAATGCAAGTGACTCCAAGTGATTTCAGATATGGAAGTTTTTCCTCTATGCCTTTAAGTGTTCCACCATAAAACTCAAATGTCGATACATTTCCTTTCTCATCTCTTCTATACTCTGGATCTTTGTACCAATCATCTACAAAACTCTTGCCGTGATTTTTTCCTTCTATTCTTTTTAATGTGTCCTTTTTTCTTTCTTCATAATCAGAACCACGATTAAATCTATCTGGGAAAATCTGATAAACTATTCCTTCCTTAAACCAATTAGGTGTTTTGTCTTCTTTATAAACTGTTATCTGGTAACTCTTTGGACTATTGTCTATAAGTTTTCCTTCTCCACCTGATTGCAAATCATTATTTGAATAATAAAACTTCTCATCAATACTCTCAAGTATAAAATGATACCAGATGATAACTGGCTCTTTAGGAGTCGTGAACTTCGCTACATAAATAACTTCATTATTAACTTCTGATTCTTTCTCCATCTCTATGTCTGGAAGTTTATTATCATCCTGCCACATAGCAAGATGACATTTAAGACCCTTGATATGATCTATGACTTTAAGTCTTAAAGTCATCTCCGTATTTACTTTTACTGCACCAAAAGGATGTCTATAGAACTCATCTCTTGAATTAAAATATACTCTCATATCTATTCTCCTTTATAGCTTAAAAATATAAACCTCATATAACTTTTTACATCTTAAATGTTCCATAAAATCATTTTATCCCAGCAATTTCTTTGTATAATTTTTTATATTCTTTCGCAGAGTTTACCCACGAATAGTCTTTCTCACTCGCATTTTTAATTAATAGTTTAAATGTATCATAGTCATCATAATAAAGCGACACTGCTTCTTTTATAGTAAATAGCAACTCGTGTGCATTGATATTTTGAAAAGCGAATCCTGTTCCTTCTTTTGTGAACTTATTAAATGGTATGACTGTATCTTTAAGTCCACCTGTCTTTCTGACAATCGGTAGAGAAAGATATCTCATCGCTATAAGTTGGCTAAGCCCACAAGGTTCAAATATACTTGGCACCAAGAATAAATCAGTCGCTGCATAGATTCTTCTTGATCTCTCTTCTGAAAAATAAATACTTGATGATACCTTTCCTTTATATTTATTTTCAAAATATCTAAATGATTCTTCATATCTTGCATCACCTTGACCAAGTAAGACAAACTGTATATCCCTATAGTTAATCATTTCCTCAAATATAGCAGTTAGTAAATCCATTCCCTTTTGATCAGTAAGTCTGCTTACAAGGCCTATCATACATACATTCTCATCTTCTTTAAGTCCAAGTTCCTTTTGCAAACCTATCTTATTTTTCTTTTTAAGTGGCAATGTATCTATATCATAATTTACAAAAAGATTTTTATCAGTTTTAGGATTATAAACTTCATAATCTATACCATTTACAATTCCTCTAAATATACTTGCTCTTCTATTAAATATTTCTTCAAGTCCTTCTCCAAAAAAACTATTCTTTACTTCTTCAGCATAAGTAGGACTTACTGTTGTGATGCAGTCAGCATAATTGAGTGCTCCCATCATAAAGTTTACTGCATCTTTTTGTAAAAGTTGTCTTCTTGCATTTTCATATCGCTCAAGGTCAAGTGGGTCTTTTATCATATTTGGGTCAAACTTTCCCTGAAACTTTAGATTATGCACTGTGAAGATAGTTTTTAATTTTCTAAACTTTTCAAGTCCTTGATACATCTCTCGCAAATATACAGCAGAAAGTGCAGTATGCCAGTCATTTAAATGAAGTATCTCGGGACTGAAATCCATATATTCCAGTGCTTCAAGAAGTGCTTTTGAGAAAAATGCTATCCTTTCTCCATCATCAAAATATCCGTATGCCTTATCTCTCTTAAAATAATATTCATTATCTAAAAAATAAATTATGGTATTACCTGATTTAAGTTCATAGAGACCCAAGTATTGATTTCTCCAACTAAATGGCACATAGAACTCTGAAACCTTTACCATTTTCTTTTTGTACTCTTCTTTAATAGTAGAGAATAATGGCATTATAAGTCTTGTTTCAACACCTATGTCATTTAAATATCTTGGCAAAGCTCCTGCCACATCACCGAGTCCACCAGTTTTTATAAATGGTGATGCTTCAAATGCAGCGAAAAGAACTCTTACTTCTGGTTTCGCAGGTTTTACATCAATAGGCTTTTCATTCTGTGGTTTTTCATCTTGTTTCTTTTCATCTAATGACTTCTCTTCTGATTGCTTTACATCTAAAGGTTTTGTCTCTGAAAGTTTTGTCTCCATTGGTTTAGCAACTTTTTCATCAGTTTCTTTAACCAAACTTTGCACTTTTGTATCATTTACTTTCATAGGCGAACTATTTTGACTTTTACCATTTGTATAATCAGTGTTCATTTATTCTCTCCTAATCATTTGAGATAATCGCTGGTTTCTTGTCCGTTCCTTTATGAACTTCACCATCATCAATCATGACTGCTTTTTCTATGATAGCATCCTCTATGATAGCTTTCTTACCTATATGACACTTTTGCATTATAACCGCATTTTTAATTTTTGCACCTTCTTCCACAACTACATCACGGAAGATAATTGAGTTCTCAATCTGACCTTTTATTATAGATCCTGTTCCTACAAGTGCATTTTTAACTTTTGCAGTATCAAAATATTTAACTGGTGGTGCATCATGAATCTTTGTATGTATAAGTCTATCTCCCATAAATAATTCTTTCATAACTTCTTCATTTAAAAGTTCTTTTGATACTTCCATATAATCTTGCACACTACTTATAGCTCTTGCAAAACCATTAAACTCATAAGTCGCTATAGAAAGTCTACTTATATTTTCTGCTATTGCATCCATTACATCCATATAACTATAATCTTTGTACCAATCAAGTATCTTTATCATAGTATTCTTTTCAATGATGGTTGCATCAAGATAGAGATTGACTTTCTTTTCTCTCTTCTTAAGTCTTCTGATACCTTTTACCTTTCCTCTATCATCAAACTCAAGTACACAATCTCCTTCATCGCCAGTTGCATCTTTTTGATATACGAATGTTAGATTCGCATCCTTCTCAAGATGCAATTTTTCTACATCTCTAAAATCAATATTATATATCTTACTGCAAGTCGAAAGAACTAGTCTATCAAACTTTGTCTTTGTAAAGAACTGCATATTTCCACAACAGTCTCTTATAGAAAACTTGCCTTTGCCAAGGTCATAGCCATAGGTTGACCCAGGTAAGATAAATAGTCCACCATTTTTTCTTGAAAGGCCAAAATCTTTTCCTGAACCTAAATGATCCATTATACTTCTATATATATGCGGAGTTATAAGACCAACTTGAGTGATGCCACTATTTACCATATTTGAAAGTGAAAAGTCTATCATTCTATATCTGCTACCAAAAGGTATAGCTGCTATAGGTCTATGAGCTGTAAGTTTACCAAATCTTGAACTATTATAATTTGTTGAAATTAAACCTGCTAATCTTTCCATATACTCCTCCTATTTGTACACTTCGTTATCGCCAATAAGTGCTATTTCTGCACCCTTTGATGAAGATCCAAGTTTTGCTTTTTCAGAGATGACACTTCCCTCTCCGACTATTGCTCTTACCACTTTCGCTCCTGCTTTCACAACTACATTTGGTAACAAAATTGAATCCACAACTTCAGCACCTTTTTCCACAGTCACATGAGTTGATAAAATTGATCTTGTTACTTTTCCATCTATAAGGCAACCATTACTTACTAAGCTTTGATCAACCTTACCACTTGAGCCGACAAACTGTGGTGGAGATATATTAGAATTAGAATAAACTCTCAAATCTCTTGCAAATATATCTATGCTTGGATTATCTTTTAGTAAATCCATATTTGCTTCATAATAACTATCTATTGTTCCTATGTCTTTCCAATAGCCTTTAAACTCATATGCAAGAAGTCTTTTTCCTTCAGACAAAAGTTTAGGTATGATATTTTTTCCAAAATCATGTTCGCTCTTTTTATCTACACTATCTTCAAGAAGAGCTTTACGAAGTACCTGCCAAGTAAATATATAGATACCCATAGATGCAAGTGTGCTATCTGGTTTCTTTGGTTTCTCTGTAAACTTCGTGATATTCAAATCCTTATCAACCGACATGATACCAAAACGACTTGCCTCTTCAAGAGAAACATTTATAACAGATACTGTGAGATCCGCTTTAGTATTCTTATGATACTGAAGCATATCATTATAATCCATCTTGTATAAATGGTCTCCAGACAAAATCAAAACATACTCTGGATTTTGCTCATCAATGAAATCTATATTTTTAAATATTGCATCTGCAGTTCCGTCATACCACGCTCCACCCTCTTCAGTAAAATATGGTGGTAGTAAACTCACTTGACCATTTAATCCATCAAGATCCCAACCTTCACCATTTCCAATATAAGAATTAAGAAGATATGGCTTATACTGTGTTAAGATTCCTACGGTATTAATATCGCTATTGATACAATTTGATAGAGCAAAATCAATGATACGATACTTACCACCAAAAGAAACGGCAGGTTTTGCTATTCTTTTGGTTAATGCTTTTAATCTACTACCTTGTCCCCCCGCAAGTAACATTGCAATACATTCTTTCTTTTGCATAACTACCTCCTACTTTTCTCCTTATATGTAATTTAACATAACTTATTTCCAAATCTCTTCGTAATACTCTTTTATAGTTCTATCTGATGAGAAGTAACCAGCTTTTGCAATATTTACAAGTGATATTTGATTAAACTTTTTTCTATCTCTATATAAGTCTATCATCTCATTTGATTTCTTTATATAGTCATCAAAATCTTTTATAACCATATACTGGTCGCCATATTTGAAGAGTTCATCATATATGTCAAAGAAATCAACTTTGTTAGTAGCGGTAAGTTTTCCCAATAATTGATTCCTAATTTCTCCAAGTCTATGGTCATCATCTGCTACCTTCGCTGGGAAATAACCTGCTTGTCTGACCTTCTCTACTTCATCTTCGCGAAGCCCAAATATTTTTATATTATCTTCTCCTACCAAATTATAAATCTCTACATTTGCCCCATCCATCGTTCCAAGAGTCACAGCGCCATTAAACATAAACTTCATATTTCCAGTTCCTGATGCTTCTTTTCCAGCAAGAGAGATTTGTTCACTTATATCTGCTGCAGGATATATTATCTCTCCACTTGTCACACAGAAGTTTTCTATAAATACTACTTTCAATAAATCTTTTACTGCTGGGTCGTTATTTACAAGGTCTACGATTGTATTATAAAGTTTGATAGTCTTCTTGGCAAATGCATAACTTCCTGCCGCCTTTCCAGACATAACAAATGTTTGTGGATGGACATCTTTGATACTTCCACTCTTTATTCCATTATAAGTATTTAGTATTTTAAACATAAATAGTAATTGTCTTTTATAAGCATGAATTCTTTTTACTTGCACATCAAATATCGAATTAGGATCCACAACTATACCGTTATTCTTTTGTATGTATTTAGCAAGATTCATCTTATTTTGAATTTTAATTTTAGAAAGTTCATCAAGTACGCCTTCATCATCTTTGTATTTCAAAAACTTCTCAAGTTTTGAAGCATCTTTCTTAAACTCTTTGCCTATAGTATTTGTAAGTAAGTTGGTAAGTCCCTCATTTGCAGACAATAAAAATCTTCTATGGCTTACACCATTTGTCTTATTGCAAAACTTTTCAGGCATAAGCTTATACAATTCATGGAGTGTTTCTTTCTTTATTATTTCAGAGTGAATAGCAGCAACACCATTCACATGATGGCTACATATAACTGAAAGCACTGGCATATTGACATGTCCATCATAGAGTATTGAATTATTTGGAGTTCTTGGGACAGTATATCCTGCCTCTTTATCAAGTTTCTCAAAAAATCTTCTATTGATCTCTTCAATAATCATATAGATACGAGGCACAACCTTCATCATAAGATCAATAGGCCACTTCTCAAGAGCTTCTGGCATAACTGTATGGTTAGTGTATGCAATCGTATGAGTTGTTATATCATATGCCTTATCCCAACTAAGTTCATAGTCATCAACAAGTATTCTCATAAGTTCTGGTATACACATAGTAGGGTGAGTGTCATTTATATGTATCGCAACTTGATTTGGGAATTCATCCCAATTATTTACACCATGCCCTTTTACAAATCTTCTAACTATATCTTGCACTCCAGCTGACACAAGAAGATATTCTTGCTCAAGTCTAAGTCTTTTTCCGACTGCATTTCTATCATCAGGATAAAGAATCGCAGTTATAGCTTCTATCTCATTTCTATGTTTTACTGCAGTTGAATAGTCGCCATTATTAAATGCATCAAGGTCAAACTTTTCATCCTTTGGAGATGCATACCAAAGCCTGAGTGAGTTTACATGATCGCATCCATAACCTACTATTGGTATGTCATAAGGGATGGCTCTAACTTCTCTATAATCTCTATAATGAAACTTAAAATTACCATCAACCCATTCTCTATCTACAACACCACCGAGTTTAACCATCTGAACTCTATCATTTCTTCTATCTTCAAATGGATAAGCATTAAGTAACCAATTGTCTGGAAGCTCTATCTGCTCTCCATCAACTATCTTTTGTCTAAAAAGTCCAAATCTATATCGAAGACCCATACCCATGGCATTTATACCAAGTGATGCAAGTGAATCCATAAAACAAGCGGCAAGTCTACCAAGACCACCATTACCAAGACCAGGGTCTGCCTCTTCATTAAATATCTCTTCCAAATCAAATCCAAGTTTATTCATACCGTCACGAACTTTTTCAAGGAGACCAAACTGAACAAGATAATCTTTAAGTAGCCTTCCTATCAAAAATTCCATAGAGAAATAATATATCTCTTTTTCCTTTTTCTCAAAACTTTCTTTTACAATTTCAGATCGCTTCTGCTTGGCAACTGAAATCAACATATGGCAAAGTGTCTCATATGCCTCTCTTACTGATAAAAGTTCTACTTCTTTTCCATGCACTCTTTTTGCATAATACTTAAAATCTTCTACAAAGTTTTTCTTACTAAAATCCATTAGCTTCACTCCCTATATATAATTATTCATTGACAAACAATTTAGTATCCATAACTCCAACTACATTTATAGTCTTCATAGTTAATGTGGCAAACCGCTTGAGAACCTCTTCCCGTATTTATTATGCTTTCAATTTTAAGATCACTGCCGACAACTTTGGTAATTTCACTTCAATATAATTTTCTCTACCATGAACTTTCTTACTCTCATCATGAATGACTTTATCTAAACTACTCTCGCTATCATCATTTTGCTTTTCAATTTTTTTATTCACATTTAAAAGTATGTTATTTGCTTTTACACTTTTTAAGTTTTGCTTCTTAATACCGTTCTTTAATTCTTTATCTTCATCTTCGTATACATATTTACTTTCTATTACGTGGTCATTTATACAAGTGCCAGAACCGCCCCACTTCACATCATTTGAGTTTACTATCTCCTCATACTTGCCAGGCATATTTACTCCAAGCCTAAAGTTTTCAATCTCATCTTTACCAAAATTAAGTATCACGATACATCTATCTTTTGGGTTAAGTGCAATTCTCTCATATATAAATATATGTTGCTTTGCATTACCTGCATCTATCCAATTAAATCCTTCCCATACCGCCTGATCTTTTTCGTAAAATGATTTTTCTTTAAGATATAGATGATTCATCATCTTTACAAACTCGTGATGTTTCTTGTGTTTATCTACATCAAGCAAAAACCATTCAAGTTGCTCATAATATCTCCACTCAATAAATTCAGGAAATTCATTCCCCATAAAGTTTAGAACTGCACCAGTTCTTGTAATTTGATATACGAGAAGTGTTTTGATCTGTGCAAACTTCTCATCATAACTACCTGGCATCTTATTTATTATGGAAGCTTTCCCGTGGACAACCTCATCATGGCTAAGTGAGAGCACATAGTTTTCAGCCTCTGCATATGACATTGAAAAAGTAAACATATTATGATTCTGTTCTCTATATGGGAAATCAGACTTTAAGTAATTAAGTGTGTCATGCATCCAACCCATATCCCATTTATAATGAAATCCAAGTCCACCTAACTCTTTTGGTTTTGTCACATTTGGCCAAGCTGTAGACTCTTCTGCTATAGTCATAACCCCTTTATAATTTTCTCCAATTAACTTATTTAGATTTTGGATAAATGAGATAGCTTCAAGATTTCCTTCATCACCATATTTATTAAATACTTTTTCAGCTGGATTATCTACACCATAATTCAAATAAAGCATACTTGACACACCATCAAATCGTATGCCATCAATATGATATTTATCAAGTAAAAAAATCGCTGATGAGTTTAAAAATGACAAAACTTCTTTCTTACAATAATTAAATGTCATTGTTCCCCAATGTTTATGCTCTTTACCATCATACACTGGCTTCCCATCAAAGTACCTAAGCCCATGTTCATCCATACAAAAGTGTCCAGGCACCCAATCAAGTATGACACCTATATTATTCTTGTGACATTCATTCACAAAATACATAAAATCTTTCGGATTACCATATCTTGATGTGATAGCAAAATATCCTGTCGCCTGATAACCCCAAGAGCCATCATAAGGATGTTCATTTAGTGGCATCACTTCTATATGAGTGTATCCCATTTCTTTTACATATTTCACAAGTGATTCTGCAAGTTCTCTATATGTGAAAAAATCTTCTACTGGCACATCATCTGGTTTATTTCTCCAGATGCCAGTACTGTGTTGCATAAATGAACCAAAATGCATTTCATAAATATTTTTTGGCTTATAAAAATGTTCGTTCTTACTTCTTTCTTCTATAAACTTTTTATCATCCCATTTGAAACCTTCCAAGTCAAATATCTTTGAAGCCGTGTTAGGACGAACCTCTGCATAAAAGGCATAAGGGTCTGCTTTATAAATATCTCTATACTCTGGTGTTGTGATAAGATATTTATAGAGATCATTTTCTTTTAAGCCTTCTATAAATGCTACCCAACATCCTGTTTCATCTATTTTTTGCATCTCACCAAGTTCAGTTTTTTTCCAATCACAAAAATCACCAACTACAAAAACTTTGACAGCATTTGGAGCATACACTAAGAATCTAACACCATCTTTTCCTTCATACTTAAACTTATGAGCGCCAAAAATATTATAGGACTCATAATCTTCGCCGTTATTAAATAGAAAAATCTGGTCTATTGTTATGCCATATAGCTCCATATTGCCTCCACATATTTCTCAAATACAAAAACTGATCTGCCCTTATAGGCAAATCTATAATATGTCTATTTTATCATTATGACATATAAAAAACAAGGTGCAATACCTTGTTTTTTCAAGCTTTTTTAAGATTATAAGTTACTTGTCATTTAATTTTTCTTATCAGTACTTCCAAAACCACCATTTCTAATTCCATTTGTATCATCATCATCTGTTATGAGATAATTCATAAAAATACCTTGGCAAATGGCATCCCCTTCATTTATCATAAGAGTTGTATGTAAAGTATTTCTAAACTTGGCTTGAATATGACCTTCATTATCGGCATAAAAATAATCTGAATCAATGACACCTATTGTGTTTGTAAGTTGAAAGCCATACTTGAAACCTAACCCAGACCTTGGCACTATAAATAAAACTACTCTATCATCCATTTCAGCTTTTATGCCAAGTGGAATGTGCACCATTTCACCTGGTTCCAATTTAAATGAAAATGGACTATACATATCATATCCAGCAGAACCAGTAGTGGCTCTTTTAGGTAATTTTATATTTGCATATTGGTCGTTTTTACTAATGACTTGTTTTTCATTTCCACTTGCATCATATACTTTGCAAGTTGAGTCTTTAAGCCACTGCTTTTCACTTATCTTATAAAACTTAATCATCTTCGCTCCTCAATAAGTTATACTTCCACTATACTCTTCTCCCATCCATCTGGCACTTTATATCCCATAAGTGTCACTATAGTTCCTGCCACATTTGCAAGGCCAAAGTTTCCATCACTTAACTTAAACTTATTTTTATCTTCATCTATTATGAACCAAACTTTATTTAGTGAGTGAGCAGTTCTTATCTGATCTGGATTTTTATATTCATACATTTGATCTGAATTTCCGTGGTCAGCTACTACAAGCAAAAGTACATTATTCTTTTTACATTCTTCTCTTATTCTTGTAAGTTCTATATCCACACATTCAAGTGCAACTCTTGTAGCAGTGAGACTTCCAGTATGACCAACCATATCACCATTTGGGAAATTACATCTTATGAAAGAATATTTTTTATCATTTATTGCTTCTATCATTGCATCAGCAATCTCTCCTGCCTTCATCCATGGTCTCTGGTCAAATGGACAATTGTCACTTGGTATCTCTTTGTAAGTTTCATACTCTTCACTTACTTTACCACTTCTATTTCCATTCCAAAAGTAAGTGACATGTCCATACTTTTGAGTTTCAGAAACTGCATACTCATATAATTTATTTTTAACCATAAAATCAGTTAATGTATTAGAAATCTGTGGTGGATTTACAAGATATTTTTTAGGTATCTTTAAGTCACCATCATATTCAAGCATTCCTGCAAATACAACATTTGGTCTCTTCCCTCTATCAAAATATGGAAAGTCGTCATCATCAAATGCCATTGAAATCTCGATAGCCCTATCACCTCTAAAATTGAAAAGCACTACACTGTCACCATCTTCAATCTTTCCGATTGGTTTATCAGCATCTGCAATTACAAATGGTGGCAAATACTGATCTGATTCACAACCTTCATTATAATATGTATTGATTGCTTCTTTTGCATTTGAAAAAAACTTTCCTACACCATGTACATGTGTATCATATCCTTTTTTCACCATCTCCCAGTCAGCTTTATATCTATCCATAGTTATAAGCATCCTACCACCGCCACTTGCTATAGCAGCGTGGAAATTATCATCATTTAACTCATTAAAACAATTTTCAATCATCTCAACATATTTAAGAGCTGACTTTGATGGCACATCTCTGCCATCAAGTAATGCATGTACAAAACATTTTTTTACTCCCGCTGATTTTGCATTTTTAATCAAGTCAATGAGATGTGAAATATTTGAATGAACATTTCCATCCGAGAGTAGTCCTATAAAATGAAACTTTGAATCATTCTTTTTACAATTCTCAACCAAGTTTCTCCAGGTATCAGTCTCGTATATCTTTCTTGTGGCGATAGCCTCATCTACAAGTTTTGCTCCTTGAGAAATAATCTGTCCTGAACCAAGAGCATTGTGACCTACTTCACTATTTCCCATGTCATCATCACTTGCAAGTCCAACGGCAGTTCCGTGTGCTGATATAGCAGTACAAAATGATTTTTCTATCATTTCTTTGTAAGTTGGCATATAAGCCACCTCAACCATATCACCTTTGTCTTTTCTTCCTATACCCACGCCATCAAGTACAGCAATCGCAATTCTTTCATACTTCATAACTATTTACTATGCGCTAGTTTTTCGCATATCCCCTTTCACATTTCTTTAACTCAATCTGCTATCTATAGGTCATATATCTTAATCAAATATAAAGTTCTCTTTCCCATATTTTCCAAAATAATAATATATACTTCTTTCAGCCACACTATATAAAATGTTATACATTTCAGTAAACGTCCATTTTTTATTTCTAAAATAATAGCTACCTCTATTAAATATGCCATTTGTCCCTAAATTAAATGTGTAATCTTTATTCAATTTACCAAACATAGCAATAGTTCTCACTCTATCTAATATAGATGAACCTTTCTCAAAATCACATCCGTCACCAAAACAAACAAAAGGGAATATGCTTTCAGATAGCATATATGCTCTAAACCCTATTACATTTTTCCCCAATCGCTCAACCGCATTTCCTTTTGCCTGTTTTTTACCACCCTTCTTGAGTATTTCATCATTTGTTCCTTGGTTCTTTACTTCATATATTAAAATAGGATAAAGATTGTTGAACTTATCCAACATATATGTTATACCACCATCCGGTGACATAAATGATTTTTCTGTTTCTAAATCTGAAAAATCAATATCTCTATGCTTGTCCTTCAAATCTGCAATTATGTCCACCAATAATATTTTCTTTTCCCATTTCAATTTACATTTTAATTTCTTCTCTAAATCTAACAATAATTGGTTTTTTACTTTAATGCACATTTTATCTTCTTTCTTTGACTTTGCATTAATGATTGTTCCTTTTCTATTAGAACTCAATTTTTCTTTATTTGCCATATTCTTCTCCTATATTTTATTTACTAAATATAAAAACTCTTTTACATGTATGTCTCTTCCGCTTAGATTTCTACACCCTCTAAATGTATTATAATCTTTATCTAGTACTTTTACTTCACCGATATTTTTTAGAATGTCTAACATTTCGCTTTTCGATATAAATCCATCCGAGCTAAACGATATTAACAAGTATTTTGATTTTAATTTACTACACAAATCATACATTGCTTCTTTAGAATCTTGTTTTCTATTATATCGCGATTTGTTCCACCCAATCGGTATGCCAGACACTTTACTTACTTCTTTTGGCTTTTTATAGTTCCTTAGTAAATTAAGCATAAAATAATTTGACCCATAAGGATGCTGATTGTATGGAGGGTCTATATAGACAACGTCCACCTTAGATAGTTCTTCAGCAAGTTCATTTGCATCTCTTTGAAAAACTTCGGTGTGACAATTAAAGTTACTAAATATTGGCATTTTCAATTCTATATTTGATAGTATTCTCGTAAGTGCATTTTTTCCGTTTCCTCCAAATTGCCCTTTCCCAGTTTTTGAATTTTTATAAAATCCCTTAAAAACTCCACTAGTGTTATTATGCACGGATGCCTCATAAATTAATGGGGCTAGTAAAAATGTTTTGTATGGTTCTGGCACATTATCTAAATATTTTCTTGCAGTATCTAAATACATTGCATTCCGAGATGTATAAAAAACACGCTCTCCATTCTTGATATTATTATCATCTTTAGGACTATACATTTCAGTTATAAACCCAGCTTTGAGATTTTTTTCTGTCCAACTAACTGTACTTTCATAATACTTTTCTAATTTATTAAAGTCAATTTCATCTTTATTTGAAAGATAACAATTATTTATTGTAAAACAATAATCTTCTAAATCATTTGCATAAAGACTTTTTGAATGCTTTTTTAGATATCTTGATACAATTCCTGAACCTGAAAAAATATCAACGCAATTCAATTTTTCTTTTTTCAGTTTCCTTTTGACTTCATCTATACCTAATCCTATAAAATCCAATAATGATCTTTTATTGCCGAGATAAGTAATTATTTGTTCTGTCAAATAACTTTCATTTTCTAGCCTGTCGGTTTTTTTTTCTAAATACTTAAATATCGTTGGCTGTTCATATTGCTCTTTAATTTTAACAGCAGATACTCTCATTATTACTTCCCCCTGTAATTTTCTATCACCTAATTATTTAACATTATCATACTGCAAATGATGCAATTCCCCTTTCTCCACTAACCCTTTAAATGAGTTTTGTCTTAAAGCTTCATATAAAACTATAGCTACTGAATTAGAGAGATTAAGTGAACGTTCATTTTCAATCATCGGTATTCTTATGCAGTGTTCTTCATCACTTGCTAAAATATTTTCCGGTATACCAGCCGATTCTCTACCAAACATTATAAAGTCACCATCGCTAAATGTAACATCCGTATAACTTTTATGAGCCTTTGTAGTTGCAAACCAGAGTTTAGGGCTTAAAGCATTTGCAAAGTTTTTTTCATAACCTTTACTATCTATAGATGACTTATCTTCATAAACTTTGTAAGTTTTTCGCACTTCATTTAAATATTTCACAAAATCATCATAACTATCATGAGTAAATAATTTAAGTCTTTCCCAATAATCAAGTCCCGCATGATGAATATTTTTCCTTGTAAGTCTAAAACCTATAGGATAAATCAAGTGGAGCGTAGAACCAGTTGCTGTGCAGGTTCTACCAATGTTTCCAGTGTTATCTGGTTTTTCAGGTTCTAATAATACTATATTAAACATTTTACACTTCTATTCTTTTAGTCTCATATAACTTCATATCATCATTATACTCAACTTTAAGTACAAAATCAAAAATATTTGGCATAAGACACATAAAAAAATCGGGAAGCGGAAAAGATTTTTTATCTTTGTTATCAAAAAAATGTTTGCCACAACCATCTTTAAATGTCACTAATTTTTCATTTAAGTCTATGTCCCTACCTTGCAAGAGACTTTTTATATATTCAGCACAAAGTGTATCTTCATCTGTAGGACGAATACAACTCCATCCCATACAGACAAGCGAAACAATCTCTGGCTTTTTCTTCAATATGTATTTTGCTATAGCCTTTGCAGTCACAAGTGACCCACCTATAATCTCTGTAGCATTTTTAGCATTTTCTATTCCTTGCACACCCGATGAAGTTGAATGAATAATTGTTTTGCCACTCAAATCATACTTCATAACTAAATCTGCCGGACTATTTCCAGTGTCAAAACCAGGTAAGGTAACTCCATCTCTTTCACCAGCAAAAATAAAATCTTTATGTTTAGATTTTATAGCCATACATTCTTTCGCATCACCAACTGGATAGATATGGCTTACCCCTGCATTTAATGCAAATGCTTCAAAAGTAAAACACCTAAACACATCTATTACTACAGTAAGTCCTTCTGCTTTTCTTGCTCCATCAAGCAGTTGCAAGATTTTTATTTGACCATTATATTTTTCATCATTTAAACTCATCAGTATATTTTATAATAACTGCAAGATTATATCAATAAAAAAATCACTATAAGTAATATAGTGATCTTTAACTATATATTCTTTTATCCCCTTAATATCTCTATCATCCCATCTGCTGGGTCAATTATAGGGATTTTAGATATTTTTTTCAGTTCCATTATAATTATACATAGTATCTCATTTATCTACAACATAAAATATTCTAACTTATCCAAATTTAAAAATCAAAATCCTCGTATCAAACTCTCCGTCTGAAGAAAAAACTCTCTGCATATTTATTTTACCTGGTATCGTTATGTAATCCTGCATCCAATGTCCGGTATCAACTGAAAGTTTACCTTGAGTATTTGGTCCAGTAACTACTGTTATCACACTTTCGCCCATGGCAAGATGAGTTAAAATGTAAGTAGTCACTTCTAAATCATTTCCACTTAATATAAAATTGGAGTTGTCATCATGATTCGCACCAAGTAAAAGCAATTTATCAATAGTCGATTTCAATTCTGTCTCATTATTATTCATACTATGTAGAGCAATCTGACTCTCATACATCTTTCTTACGCTGTCGACATTTGCATTTAAATCAACGACACCAGTATTTAAGTAATAAGCAACTGTGTCTTTTCCATACTTTGTTGCCGTACATACATTGCCATTTTCTCTTATGTGATTAATCATAAACTCACTGTCTGTCCTATTTATATAGTTATTAAAAAGTTGCCCAGTAGATAATTCAACATTTGTGATTGGGTCTTCAAATGTCACATCAACATTATACCATTCATTATCAAGATATATTTGATTCCAAGCATGAGGTCCATTTTGATTACTGCTATTTATTGCTTCACCAGTTACAACAATTGTAGACAGACCACAGTTTTTTGCCAAAAGGTCAAATGCTTTCGCATAACCAGAACAAACTGCCTTATGATTTACTAAAGCACCATATGCTTTATAACTATCATTTATATAATGACTATCATTATCTAACTCTTCAGTATCATAAGATACTGTTTCTACAAGATATTTTATTATTTGTATTTCCTTTTCAAAGTCAGACATAGATGGATTTATATAATTATTTATAAAATAATTAATCACAGAAGCAATCTCTGTATTCTTACTTTCATCTTCAGCAAGATAAGTTGTCATAAGACTTGGATCAAGTCCCATAGTCGCTATATTGACTGCATTAACTTTATCTTGCATCTTTACAAGTAAAAATGATACTGTGAGAATACTTAATATTAACTTTTTACATTTTTTCTTCATAATATAATTATAAAAATAGAATGTGACGATTTTATGTATAAAAATAGGGCTTCTAGGCCCTATCTTTTAATTCAAAACTCTTGATAATACTTCAAGATTTTTTCTCATATATGTGAGATAAGTTTCTCCACTCTTAATGTCCGCATCACTTACTGCCTGTATTGAATACATAGTCTCAATCTGTGCATCTTTATTTTCACTATTTTCTATTACTGCCTTTGCTATCTTATCATCACTTCTCTCAATCTTCAAAACATATGGAAGTTTTTCTTCGCCAAGTTTATCTGACAAAAACTTTATAGTCTTAAAACTTGCTTCTGTCTCCGCAGAGCAACCCTTAAATGCTGCATAGTAGTCAAGCCCATAATCATCTACCAAATATCTAAAAGGAAATCTATCAGCAAATAAAAGTAATTTCCTTGATGCATTCTTCACTACCGTTTTATATTCCTCATTTAAAGTTTTAAGTTCAGCTAAATAAGCATTTAGATTTTCTTCGTACTTACCTGCTCTAGTTATATCAAGTTTTTCTATTTCTTCTTCAATAGCTGTGCAAATGATACTTGCATTATTTAGTGAAAGCCAGACATGTTCATCATATTCAATCTCTTCTTCATGTTCTTCACCATCATGCTCATGTTCTTCGCCTTCTTCATCTTGCTCTTCATCATGATGGCGTTCCTCTTCTTCCATACCTTCCTTAAGTTCTTCAACTTTAATCTTGTCTTTTAAAAGTTCCATGAGATTCAAAGTTTTCAGATTTTTATTAACTGCCTGATTGATAGCACCATCAACCCATTTATCTGATTCGCCACCCACATAGATAAATAAATCTGCTGTCCCTATATCAAGTATATCTTTCGCTGTTGGTTGAAAATTATGTAAGTCTACACCACTTGTCATAAGTATCTGCAAATCAAACTTATCTTCTACACCATCTATTATATTTTTTACAAAGTCATACTCCGGGTATATTGTCGTAACTATCTTTATTTTATTATTTTCATTACTTCCTTCTACAGTTTCAGTTTTCTCTACCACATTGCTACTTTTGCAAGAGATAAGAACAGTTAGTGTGATAAACGAAACTAATAACAATACTATTTTCTTCATACTAATCAAAATGTTTTCTCCTTTCAAATTAATCTATTTTTATACAGTTTTATCATTCTTTTTACTTTTTGCATTTCTAATTATCTTTATGACAAGTAACACCATCATTAAAAATACGAAACCAGATATTATATAGATAACTTTCAAAAGATTATCAGTTATCTCAAGATACTTACTTGCATTTAGTAGTGATTTTTCAGTCATATTTATAAAGCCTATATCATTTGTATAATTAATTCTCTCAAAGTATTTACTTATCGCGAAAGCATCAGCCAATATACTCGCAATAAGTAGTAATACAAATAAGATGCCTATCTTGTTTTTGTCCTTTCGCTTTTTAGCAAATACTATCACAAGTATAATAAGTATTAATCCAATCCCAAGTGTTGCTAAAAGTATTTTATAATTCAAAATGTTGTTCTTAAAATCATTTATTAAATCTTCCAAACTATATTTTCTATCGACTGTGAACTCAATTCTTTCTATACTTCCTTCGCTATTTTCTGCCACTAATTCAAATGTATTTTTCCCAACTGGCAAAACATATTGGACATTAAACTCATTATCTGTGACCTTTACTTCCTTGCCATTTATTGTAAACTTCTCGCTATTTCTTACTGCGCCGACAAGTTTTATCTTATCTGTGTAAACTATTTTGCCATCAAGATTTTCATACAGCTTAATAGTAGGCATAGCAAGGACATAAGTCTTTTTCTGGTCTACCTGATAAAAAATATTATTTGATACAGGAAGAATGGCACTTATACTATTTTGTCCCATATCAAGGTAAGAAACTATTGTACCACTTCCACTTATTGGATAATCATTTACTTTATTATTTATCTCTATATGTAAATTACTATTTGTTGCTACTTTATAGATAAAGTTCAGATATGAACTACCTTTTTCGTCAAGGTTTTCTATATCAAGATACTCTTCATCAAGCTTTACTTCTTTTAATTTTATCTTTGACCAAAGCTTGTCCGTTATATAGCTTACTCCGATTTTTAGCTTTTTACTATCTTTATTATAAAGATAATCTACTTCATTTACATCGCCATTTACTTCATTTACATAACTTTCCTTTTCATCTTCGTATAGAGTAACTCTATATTTTTTGGCATTTCTTATTTTATAATTTTCATAATCAACTATAATTGTCCCTTTTGTCTTATCTACATACAAATCAAAATCACTTATTTCTTTTGGCTCCCAAGTATTTTCATAAACCAAAATCTCCGTATCTTCTTCTGTATCAAAAACTTCAAAGTCATCATTTTCTCTATGCACATTTAACTTTAATCTATATGTTCCGCTTGGTAATTCAAATAAGCCTATATTTACATTTACATCAACATTTGAACTTACAACTCCATCTTTTAGTTTATACAATTTCTGTTCGCCACTACTTGTTTCATTATTATCGACAGCGATAATTTCATAGTTTATATTTTGATTTTCCTTATCGAGTATCTTAAATGATGCAGTTATTTCATTTCGATTAAATGTATGGTTGAAGGAATCAACTACTATACTTCTTTCTTGTTCAACTATAGAATATTCTATGTTTTCATTTTCGCCCTTATCATACCTTATCTTCCAATCTCCTGCATCCGCCTCATCAATTGAATAGATACACCACTTTTCTTCTTCATTTTCTTCTTTTTTTACATCATCTTCTATAGTTCCATCTGGTTTTATAAAATCTACATTTACAATTTCTTTATCAAAAGTAAATGTCACCACTATATCTTTTTCTTCATCAAGAGAGATTAGGTCTACTTCCTTACTCTCTGCAAAAGTAAATATCACATTGAAACTCAATATAGTTAAAAACGTTATTAATATTTTACATATCTTCTTAATCATACTATCACCTACTCAAGCTTTCCTGATATTGATGGGAATACAAATTGAGTCTTTACTTTTTCGCCATTCTTCTCACCTTTTGCTACAAACACGAGTTTAACTTTATCTTTATGTGTCCTATATATGCCAAATGCCATACCGCCATAAAACTCTGATGAATTGTAATAAACTGGAAGTTTAATGTCATACCCTATATTGCCTTCTGCAGTTAATCCCATAAATCTTGTATTGATAGTTGCTTCTAAAGTTCCATCAAGATTTAATTTGAAATTATCAATTGGCAATCCTATGCCTACACTCGCTTTGGCAAGTAAACCTACCACATCCTCATTACTAATCTCAAGAACTTTATTATCATAAGTAAAATTACCTATTTTTGCTTCCACTCTTCCAGTCTGAACTAAACCAAGAAGCAATAAATCCGCATCCGCTTCCATACTAAAATTTGAAAGTCGAAGTCTAACTTCAGCATCTGGAGCTACGAGAAGACTAAAGTTCCCTATCACAGGCACAGGTAATTTAAGTGTATCTTTTACTGATGCGACTGCAATCCTTGAACCAATTTTAATAACTAATTTATCAAAATTATGTCTTGCAATTGCATCTGTTAGTCCCTCTTTCACGCCACCAGAAAATCTGCTAAATGTTATTGGGACAGGCCCTGCAAAAATAGATACTGGGAAATCACCTATGAGTTCCAACTTATCAGGTTCTAGGTTTTTTAACCCAAACGAAACTCCTATGCCACTTGGCATACTATCATTTACTATATTTTCACCCGCTGTACTAATAAGTGGTATCTTTGCATAAACAGTAAAATCATAATTATTTTCAAGTGTATCAATATTTAATATAAAATCTCCACCAAGATTAATATCTCTATTAAACATTCTCACAACTTTATCATTAAATAAAGTACTTCCTTTGACATTTATAGAAGTTTTGAAATTGATAGACTTGTCAGAAATTCTTGGTAAACTTAAACCGACATCAATAGGGAATTCAAATTTCGGTATATTCACAGATTTTTTCACAGAAGATTTTTTCTTTTTATTATTATCTTCCGTATTTCCAAAAACTTCAGATAATATATCAAATACTGGACTTACTTTTTCTGCACTTGTAAACTCAAGATAATTATAATGAAGTACATATCCGAGATTCATAATGCTTGTGACATGAGGTATATCAAACTCTGCCATATTTATAGTATCACTAATTCCCTCATTTTTATAAATAGTAAAACTATTCATCTTTGGCAAATCAACTCTTTCATTGTTCTTTGCAAAAAGACTTGCTAAGCCTTTACTATTACTATCAAACTCTACATATGCACCATAGTTATCAATAAGTTTTACACTATCATTATTTATACTTCCATCTATAGTTATATCCCCATTAAAATGTAACCAGTCATTCATCGTCACATTCCCTGCAATAGTACCACCTGTATGCTCGGAAAAATCAGAATTGCCATAATACACAAATTTGTATTTTCCAAACGTAATTTCCTTTGGGGTTCCACTTTCATATACATTAAAGCCACCTGGAAGAGTCACATCTTTATTATTGAGCTTAACATTTACATCATAATAACCTGTCAGAATATCATCAGGAACAATTAATCTCACCCTATTATTTTTTATGTCTTTTTGTTGCAATTCATATTCTATCTTATCATTTTTTAATACTACAATAACTTCGCTATCATCATAATTATCGCTTATTAATTCGACAACCTTATTTGTCCCATCTTTATAAATATGATTTGGTGATATCTTATTTAGGACTATATCACTATCATCGCCAATGCTTCCATCCAGCGAATATCTCTTTTTATCCCAATAACCTTTTTCAGAAATACCTATCTCAAGCGGACGGCTAAGCATCGTTTTTGTATTTTCAGCATTAAAACTTAATGTGTATAAATCTCCAGCTTTTCTGTGTAGCATCTTATATAATTCTTTTAAGCTTTCTCCATCTCCACCATAATTAAACTGACCTATGCTTCTCAAATAACTCTCTTTGACTTCTTTTCCAAAACCAATAGTATAAACGATTGCGTTTTTTTCTTTCGCAAGTTTTACTATGTTTTCATTTATCTCTTCTTCAGTATGGACTTTCACATCTTCGCCATCAGTCATAACAATCAAAATATTATTATATATATCATTACTCTCAAAATTATTTAGGCAATGAATAGTTGTATCATAAATATTTGTCCCACCATCAGCTACTATCTTATCTATTATTGCATTCAGTTCCTCCATACCTGCGCCAAGTTTTGTCTCTTCTTTTACTTTGCTATCAAATAATACGATTGATATATATTCATTGTCATTCATACCATCAATAAAACTTCTAACTGACTCTTTTAAATCATCAATCTTTCCATACATACTACCTGATACATCAAGCGCAAGTATTATGTTGGTTTTTTCATATGCAACTTTTTTCAAATCAAACTTAACATCCTTTGCGCAATCTGTTACTTGCATACCCTTTTCAAGTTCATCAGTGCTTAAAATGTCATCATTTGAAATTGTCACTTGTGCTACTACATTTGGAAACTTTGACACATCTATATCATTTATGTATATAGCATTCTTGATTTTTGTGACATTACTAACAGTATTTTGTACAAATGAATTATCATCCGCTTCATTATCAATTGAATTAACCAAATCTCCATCGTCAATTATACTTGAGTTCTCATAGATTGTTTTGACATACTGGTCTACTTCTTTTATATCATCATTTGCCTCGTTTGATGCAAGAAGAGTGCTTATCTTGTTCATACTACTCTTATAAAGTCCATCTTCACTTTTGTAAGAAGTGCTAACTGCCTTATTGAAGTTTTCACTTGACTTCGTAGTATTGCCATGATAATTATCTATTTTTGATAATTGCAAATACTTTTTTGATTCATCTTTCTTATCTACTTCTTTTTCATCAAGTATGTTTTTTATAACTGTGAGACCGGGAGTTTCAAGCTCACTATTTATTGATGCAACTTTTTCATTCAATATCATTACTTGCTGATTATTTAATGTTTTACTCTCCACAAGATTATTCTTTATAAGTTCAATTTTACTTTTTATAAGTTCGACTTGCTCATCACTAACACTGCTGTATAGGCCTGTTAAATTATCATTACTTACTTGTCCGCTCATTATCAGGTCTGATATAAGCATAAGTCTTTGATAACTTGAATTATTGTCAAGCTTTGCAACTAATTCATTTATTTCCTTTTTTAGAACATTTGATTTTACAAGTGTCTTATCAACATATCTTATGTTTTGTAATTTAGGATTTATTTTCAATCCTTCATTCATTGCTTTTACATCAGTAGCAAGTTCATCATATACACTTTCTTTATCATTAATTCGTATAAGTGCTTTTGCGAAATCATCTAACCCGCCTTCTTTTACACTGCCTGTTGCATTTGATTTAATTCTATTCTTTAACTCACTTGTATTTATTTCATCAATATTTGCCAAAAGTGATAATTCAGATTCAGCACTATTTTTATCATCTATTTCATCAATGATAGAATATATACTTTTTGCCTCTGCATAATTACCATTTAATGCATAACTTCTTGCTTCTATCAATCTGCAATTATCATCATAGCCAAACACTTCGGCATACTCTGTTATAACATCTTTTGTCGCCTCACTTGAATCATTTGCAAGTAAACTATTTGCCAAACTCATCATCTGACTTTTAGATGGATAATTTGTATTCAATTTCTCTATGCCAAGGTCCTTCACATTAAGATATATCGTAAGAATGCTTAGTGCTATTAAAACCACAATTGATACAAACCCCTCAAAAGTAATGGCTCTTTTAATTATTAATATAAGTAAAATAATTACAAGCACAGGTAAAGCACCAATGCTTATCTGAAATAAAATATTCATAATTTCAGCGCTAATATACATCGCTTTGTTACCCCCATAACCTTTTATTATAACACAAAAATAGGGCTTACAAAAGCCCCATTTCTATATTAAGGAGAACAATCTGTCTCTAATCTTTAATTCTTTTTCACTGGTCTAAAGAGTAGTATCAGCACTATTGCTATCACTATAAATGACACTACCGTTACTGCATTGAAAACTCCAGCTGTGGCAAACATACCTATATTGTATGTACACATAGCAAGTAAATAGCCGACTAACATTTGAAATGCAAAAGTAAATAATCCCCATTTCGCTTCACCCTGCTCTCTAAATGCAGTAGCAATCGCCACAAGGCAAGGTGCATTAAATATATTAAATAACATAAAGCTAAGTCCAGTTAATGCATTTCCATTAAATAGATTTTGAATAGCAAGTATGACATCCGCCTCCTCTTCTGATGCCGCATGAGCGAGCATACCAAGAGTTGCTGTGGCTTGTTCTTTTGCTATCTCTGCAGAAACAGATGCAACTGCTCCCTGCCAATTTCCAAATCCAAGTGGTGCAAATATAAATGCGATTGCTTCACCTATAGTCTTCAAAATACTTTCTTCAAGATCTACAAGTTCAAACTTAAAGTTAAAGTTCATAAGGAACCAGAGTACTACACAAGCTACAAATATTATAGTTCCCGCTTTTATCATAAATCCTTTCACTCTTTCCCAAGTATGAATAAATAAACCTTTCACTGATGGGAAATGGTATGCAGGTAACTCCATAACAAATGGTGCAGGATCACCTGAAAAATATTTCATCTTTTTAAGTATTATTCCAAAAACGACTACTATAGCTATTCCTATGAAATACATCATAGTTGCGATAAGTGCATTTCCTGGGAAGAAAGCCTGTGTCATAAGAAGAACAATTTCCATCTTTGCTGCACATGGTATAAATGTCGCAAGTATAATTGTCATCCTTCTATCTTTTTCTTCTTCTATAGTTCTTGTCGCCATAATCGCAGGTACACCACAACCAGTTCCAACCACCATTGGTATAAATGATTTTCCAGAAAGTCCAAATCTTCTGAATATTCTATCAAATATAAATGCAACTCTTGCCATATAGCCACTATCCTCAAGAATAGAAAGAAGTAAGAAAAGTATTGCCATCTGTGGTACAAACCCAAGTACAGTTCCGACACCACCTATTATGCCATCTATCACAAGACTTTGTACCCAGTCTGCGACATTTAAACTTACAAGGAAGTTTTCAACTGCAGGAGGTATAATCTCGCCAAAAAGAACATCATTCGTCCAATCAGTGAGAAATGTACCAAGTGGTCCCATTGCTATATAATAAACTACAAACATAATAACAGCAAATAGTGGAAGCGCCAAAATCCTGTTTGTTAAAACTTTATCTATCCTATCTGATGAAGTTAATCCATCATCTGCTTTTTTCTTAACCACTGTTTTGCTTACAAGATTTTGTATATATTCATATCTCTGATTTGTGATGATACTTTCTGCATCATCATCCATTTCCTTCTCACAGTCAACGATATGTTCTTCTATATGAGTAAGATCGCTTTTCTTTATATTCAATTTTTCATAAGCCTTTTCATCTCGTTCAAATATCTTTATTGCGAACCATCTTATATTATTTTCATCTACTAACTTCTCAATAGACTCTTCAATATGTGCTATCGCATGTTCCACAGAACCTGTGAATACATGTGGGTGCATTTCCATTTTTTCTTTCGTAGCTTTTATACAAGCTTCAGCTGCTTCAAATACACCTGTCTCAGTAAGAGCAGACATAGTCACAACTTTGCATCCAAGAGCCTTTGACAATTTATCTATATCAATCTTGTCGCCATTTTTCTCTACTACATCCATCATATTGATAGCAACTACTGTCGGAAGCCCTATCTCAAGAAGTTGTGTTGTAAGATATAAGTTTCTTTCTATATTGGTTCCATCAACTATGTTAAGTATCGCATCTGGTTTTTCATTTACCAAATAATTTCTTGCTACAACCTCTTCCAAAGAATATGGTGAGAGCGAATAAATGCCAGGTAAATCCTGTATTATCACATTCTTATCACTTTTTAATTTTCCTTCTTTTTTTTCTACTGTAACCCCAGGCCAATTTCCAACATACTGGGTCGAACCAGTAAGAGCATTAAATAATGTTGTCTTTCCGCAGTTAGGATTTCCTGCGAGAGCAATTTTTAATCCCATATTTCCTCCTAAAACTATTCCATCTCTAAAATATCCGCGTCATCTTTCCTGAGTGAAAGTTCGTATCCACGAACAGTTATCTCTATCGGATCACCAAGTGGTGCTACCTTTCTTACATAGATTTCTGTCCCTTTAGTAATCCCCATATCCATGATTCTTCTTTTCACTTTACCTTCTCCATGGATCTTTATAACCTTTGAAGTCTCACCAATTTTTACATCTCGAAGTGTCTTCATAAAACTCCTTTCACAAAACTTTTCTTATACTACTTTTGCTTTAAGCAAGTCCTTTCTATCCACAAGTTCTATCATAATCTTGTCAGCCATCTCTTTTGTCACGGCAAGTCTGCTATCTTTAACATTTATTATAATGTCTCCATCATGTGATGAAATGACGTTTACAATACTTCCGTCCACAAATCCCAAGTCCGAAAGATGCTTTTTTACATTATCTCTGCCATTAACTTTTATTACTTTGGCAAGATCTCCTGTTTTTACAAATGTGAGTGGTAACATATTCCTTACACCTCATTTATATTTTTTTTAGGCTACATTTTTTGCAATTTGCACAGTTACCTACACATGCCATCCCATTCTTTTTTGTATAATATATAGCAGCAAAAAAAGTAGCTAAAACAATAATTAATACTATAATAGTTGCTGTATTCATAACTAACTCCTTTAATTCCAAATGTTGTCTTTCCATAAAGCACAAGCCTAATACATATAATAAACACTAACAAATATAATTAGTATTGATTTATCGCAATTTATAATATATAATACTTGTTAGATACATTTAACTTTGTATAATATATATTATTTTTTACTAATTGTCAAACTTTTTATTTTTTTAACCATTGTAAAGTATGAAAACACTCGTAAGACCAATTAACTTATGTTAAATTATCTAACTAAAATACTTATATGTTTTAAGCTTTTACAAACTATTATCTTGAAAAGGAGAATATATGGAAAAATATGAATCAATGGAAGACTATCTTGAAGCGATACTTCGAATAAAAGAAAAACAAAACTATGTAAGATCAGTAGACATAGCTAAACTTCTTAAAGTGTCGAAGCCAAGTGTTACCTATGCCACAAAAAAACTCCGTGACCAAAACTTTATAACTTTTGATGATAATGGAATGATTCTTTTCACATCTTCTGGTGAGAAACTTGCCATTGAGACTTGGACAAGACATAAGACTCTTGCGAAACTATTTGTTCATCTTGGAGTCAAAGAAAAACAGGCACTTGAAGATGCCTGTAAGGTTGAGCACGACTTGTCTCCTGAAACTTTTAAAGCGATAAAGAAGTTTGTAGATAATAAATTATAAAACTTCAAAACCCAAAATACATTTATGTCCCATCAACAATCTTTTTTCACAACTATAACAAGTATCGTTCCGCTTATCACACTTATCTCTGCCTTTTCATTTTTAAATTCGTTGCTAACTCCAAGTGGAAAACTGTTTGACAAAGTTTTATTTTTAATATCATACTTTGTTCCTTTTATATATTTAATTTTTGATTTATCAGTAAGAGAAAAAATAGATAAATAGGAACTCTTTTCTTTTTTTATGCTTATCTTTTTATTTTTACAGATTATTAGTTTTACATCTTTTCCAATTATTCTTCCATTTCCATCATGGTCGGCTATATATTTTAGCATACTAATATTTGCAATAGTGTGGTCAATTCTTTTACCAAGAGCACAAATTATGTCAATATTCTTATAATTATTTGCGAGTGCATATTTTATCGCAAGTCCTGTGTCTGTATCGTCTTTTATTGAACTCACAGCTATAATATTCTTTGCATCTTTTGGCATAGGCATTGAATCAAAATCGCCCATAACTATATCAACCCTTAGCTTCATCTTCTTCGCATATAAATACCCTTTATCACAAGCGATGACTAAATCGTACTTCTTATCAAACTTTACTTTTTCAAAAAGGCCACCAGATACAATTAGACAATTCATAGTATCACACTTTCTTTTTCATTTCTTTTATAAAACTTTTAACTGCACCTACATTCAAAACTATTATAGTAAGTACACATTCAGTAAAAATATAACTTCCATTGTATGCCACAGTATAAACTAATGGATTCCAAGTCTCAGGAGCATACTCCTTAAAGAAAATATATCCTGACAAAGAACTTGATATAAACCTAAGTATACATCCTAATATATATCCTATCTGCAAACCATTATTCTTATTTCTGAAAAATCCAGTGATTCCCAAGCACGTAAATGCAAATATGTAATCAAGCATCAACTGCATAGGATGAATCACATAAAAATCTGTAGTTAGATGAAGCAAAGAATATGCAAATGAAGCCATAAATCCAGTCCTGACTCCATAAAAATATCCTGGGAGTGCTACAAAAAGCATTGAAAATAAAGTTATAGAACCACCAAAAGGCAATCTTATAAACTTAATAAAACTAAGCAAAAACGCTACCGATATGAATAATGCTGATACAGCAAATTTTTTTACACTTTTCATATAAATATTATAACATATTTTATCTTACAAAAGTTTTTTTCTTCAAAACTTACATTTCAAAACTATCTATATGTTCTATAAGTTATATTCTCTTTATCGAAATATATATCAATCTGTCCGCTCTCACCCGTTTTAAGAACTTTTGAACCTATGCTTTCCATAAAATCAACAGTCGCAGGACTTGGATGACCATAATTATTATTTTTTCCGTAAGAAAATACAGAATATTTAGGTGACGCAAGTGTGAAAAACTCTGGCACATCGGAGTTTTTAGAGCCATGATGTGGCATTTTCAAAACTTCTACATCTATTTTTTCTAATGCAAAATCATCTTTTAGCAATCTGCCTATTGTCTCCTTACCTATATCTCCTGTAAATAATGCAGAATGATTTTTATAATCAAGTCTAAAAGTTAATGACATCTCATTCTCATCTCTCTTTTCACTCTTAAGTGATTCTTCATTTGGATTAAATACTACTATCTTATACCCTTCTTTAAACTCTTTTACATCTCCTTCTTTCATATATAAGATATTTGTGCCCCGACTCTCTGCTACCGTTTTTAATTTATCAAACTTATAATCATTTGTTGCCGTGACAGGCAAAACCAAATTATTAATTTCTACTTCATCCTCACTTTCTAAAAGATAAATGATTCCATTTGTATGGTCGCTATCAGCATGAGTTATAAATACATAATCAATGTCACTGATTGCTCGTGATTTTATATGCGGAGATAAAATATATTGCCCATTACTTATATTTGATGAGGAACCTCCATCTATACTTATCACAAAATCCTTTGACTCAATGATAATTCCATCACCTTGACCGACTGATACAAATGTCATTCTCATATCACTATGATGCCTTATAGAAATAATTAATGTGGAAATAATCAAGGCAACAACACTTAAAGCAATTCTAACTCTCTGGTAATTTTTATATTTATTAATTATTTGTAGTTTTTCATCGCTCTTTAAGTCAAAATCATTTTTATATTTCTTATATTCTCTCATAATTAGTTTAGTGCTTAAATTAATCGTAGCTAAAATAGCAAAAATGACAATGAAATAATATAAAATCTCATACAAATTTGGTCTTCCTATAACAAGTAAGTGTGATGGAAGAAATTCAACAATCTCGCAAAGCTTATCATAAACTATAAAAATGATATGAACTACAAATGAAAACATTTTTCCAACTTGAATGGATAAGAAAGAGGCCCCAAGCCCTACAAGCCCAAAACCAAGCACGAAAGCCATAAGTGGTATCACTATTAGATTTACAAAAATACTATAAAGCGGATATGTAAAATAATGATATACAGTTATTGGAAATAAGAACAAATTGAGAAGTATGACGCCAGGAATTTTTATCTCATTTACTTTTATACCCACGATACTATTCTCTTTATGAATGTTACCATCATTTACTGCTATCTTTTTACTTGTGATTCTCATAAAAGCCAACTCTTCATTTAATGCATATATTGCAATATATGAGAACTGAAAACCTGCATTAAAAAGTAGATATGGTCTTATTATTATAAAAATAAATGCAATAATGAATAAGGTATTTTTCGAATCATAGGTTCTGCCAATAGCAAGTGACAAAAATCTTATAAAGAGCATAGTGATAGCTCTTAAACTTGCAGGTCCTGCATCAATAAATATGCCATATAATAGTATGAATATACTAACCAAACTCGCAGAGACATTTACAGAAAGTTTTTTTCTTAAAAGTTCAAAGAGTGCAAGACCAAGTATAGATAGATGAAGACCTGATATTGCGAGTATGTGTGCTATGCCATTATCTGAAAATCTTTTCTTTTGTATTCTATCTATCGTTGATTTATCGCCTGTCACCATCGCAGAAAAAAGTCCTGCATCTTTTTCATTAAAAATCTTTGTGATTTGCGATTTTATAATTATTTTTATTTCATAGATTTTTTGCTTAAGCCTATTAAAATCTTTATTAGTCACTTCAATGCTATTTGCAAATGAGATAAATGTAATGCCACTTGATCTATAATAGGTTTTTTGGTCAAACTCACCTTCATTTGACGGACTATCAATTATACTTGTACCGCAAGTTACTTTTATCTGATTTCCGATTTTTACATCTTGCTTTAAATCATCTTGAAAATAACATCTGCTCTTACCAAGATATAGACCATTGCAAAAACAATTACTTAAAATATAATAATTACTATTTGTGCTTTTCCCAATAGTTTCAACTTTTCCAGTTATGATCTTATTGCCCTTTCCAAGACTTTCCACATTTGATACATTTCTATCAAATATTTTTTCTTCAAGCTTAAATCTAAAAAATCCAAGAAGTCCAAAAATCACTATGACAATGAGCACCTTTAGATATAATTTCTTTTCGATAAAAAGTTTTCCGTATAAAAAAATAGCAATAGCGAAAAGTATCAATTTAAATAAAACTGACACCATATCTACTGCTATTATAATTCCTAAAACGGTTGCTCCTAAAAATAGAATTGCAGGTCTCTTAATCTTCATTTAATCTTTTGTAGATTGCCGCTGCAACAGCACCACTACCTATATGGCATCCTATAACTGTTGATAATTCATCTAGTGTTACTTTTGTCTTAAAAGTATCTTCTACAACACTTTTAAACTTTGTAGCCTCATCAATGCACTCTGTGAAAGCTACGCCTATCTGAAAACTATCTATATTTTCTCCAGCAAAAATTGTTGACATATCATTTGAGACAAGATTTATTATCTCCTCTTCTGCCTGTCTAATGCCTCTTGCTTTTTTTACAACTTCAAACTTATTTCCATTACTAAATAAAATTGGTTTTATATTTAAAATATTTCCTACTGCTGCAGAAAGTGCACTCACTCTACCACCCTTTCGTAAATATTCAAGTGTGTCAACAGCAATGTAGATACGATTGTTTTTTGCATTTGCCTCTGCCTTTTCTTTAATCTGCTTAAGGCTGAAACCCTTTTCTAAAAGTCTTGTCACATCTTCAAGTAGACCCCTTTGAAGAACCGAAATAGTTTTATGATCTACAACTGTTACTCTATCTTTGTAATTCTCCTCAACTATCGGGAGTATACTTTGATACGAACTTGACAATCCACTTGTTATAGGAAGATATAAAATATTATCATAACTTCTGAGTAACCTATCAAATGTTTCTATCACAAGATTTATTGGTGCTTGAGATGTGTGAATATCTTTACTATCTTTTAATTTCTCATAAAACTCTTTTTTTGTCAAAGAGTCTTCATCATACTCTACTTCATCAAGCAAAAATGGAAGGGCTATCATCTCATAGCCCAATTCTTTAGTTTCTTCTCTTGATATTCCACAACTTGAATCTGTTAAAATCGCAGTTTTCATAAATATATATTAACACAATGTAAAATCTTTTACAATAATATTTGATGCTATTTTAATGCATTTTAAAGAGATACTATGAAACTTGTCCCCTTTCCTTTTTCACTTTCAACTTTTATTTTGCCACCTAAATAATCGACTGAACTTTTTACTACTGCAAGACCTATGCCAAAGTGACCATCTTCGCCCTTATAGTATCTTGTGAAAATGTTATCTATGTTACTACTATCTATACCTTCCCCGTCATCAAAAACTACTATCCTAAAATGGCTTGAACTCTTTTGCGGTGACTCACTAGCTGATAAATCCGAACTCATATCTACACTATTTTCCAAATTGCTACTTTCAACTACATAAGAAAGTGATATGATGACTTTTGTTTTTGCATATTTTATCGCATTGCTCAATAGATTTTGAATGATTCTAATTAAAAGTTTCCTATCTGATGAGATAACTGCAATATTATCTTGGTCATAAGCTTTTTGATATTTTGCAGATAATATCCCATCCTTTTTATTCTCTACTATTTCACTTAACTTATTTTCAAAAATAACTTTAATATTATCATCAATCACTCGTACAGTTTCCACTTGCTCATCGATAAGGTCTACAAGATTTACTTCTTCTATATTACCTTTATAAGTATCATTATCAAAACGGCTAAGCACCAAAATATTTTCTATCATTTCTTTTAATTGATTTCCTGTCCGAAGTATAATGTCACAAGCTTTGTTTTTATCTTTAATTATCCCTGATTTAAGTCCATCTGCATATCCAAGTATAGAAACAAGAGGAGTTCTTAGATCATGAGCGACATTTTCATAAATAGTATTTTTTTTGCTCGTTTCTTCTTCAATCTTATTTTGCATTCTTTTAAGTGTAAGTCTTAACCCTTCAAGTTCCTTGGTAGATATCTCTTCATCATCAATCGTTATGCCTTTACCAATCACATAATCTTCTGATTCTTTTGATAGTTTTATAAGCGGTCTTGATAAATCTCTTGCTACTATAAAAGAAGTAATAATCGTTATAAGAAGTACTATGAACTGCACTATAAGCATATTTCTCATATTTGTTCTTAAGAGTACTGCCTTGTCAGTCAAATCTTGCACTACCACAAAATATTTTTCTTTTATATCAAGCCTATCACTTGCTACATATGTATTCGCAAGATATTCTCTATTATTAAATCTTATAGTCGTAAGCACATTCTCATCAAGTTCGAAATTGGAAAGTAATTCTGATATAAAATCCGTCATCTCACTATCAATGTAGATAGTGTTATCAAATAGTGCTATTTCAGTAAAGTCTTTATCATACACATATACTCTTGTATTATTACTTTGATTTATCAAGTTGTCAGATGGAAGTAGTGTAAATGTTTTTTCACCAGAAGCTTCAAATGCATTTAATTGGTTTTGCACATCATTATAAGCCTCTTCAACTTTTTGTCTCGCATTTTCTTTGACAAATCTGTCAACTAAAAAATAACTAACCACTGAAGTTGCAATTGCAAATATCAAAAGTATATGAACTATCGGCAAAAATATTTTGCGAAATATCTTTTTTTGTTTTTTACTTTGTCTTTCCATCAGAAAGTCTATATCCCACTCCCCATATAGTGTCTACACTTATCTTTGCTTTATGTTCATCAAGTTTTTTCCTAAGCCTTTTCAAAAGGTCATCTATAACTCTATTGTCATCTTCTTCATAGCCCCAGACATCAGCAAGTATTTCTTTTTTCGTCACTGCTTTCTTCTGATTTTCAAACATATAAACTAAAAACTTATACTCTATATTTGTAAATGATACTGCTTTCTTATTTATCATAACTTGCATTGAAGCAGTATCTATCACAACATTTGAAAACTCTAAAATCTTATTCACTTTCTCTGGCTTTTTAATAGGTCCTTTCTCACTTCGCCTAAGGACATTTTTAACTCTCGCCACAAGTTCAAGTGGCATAAATGGTTTCACTATATAATCATCACTTCCCTCGTTGAAGCCTCTAACCTTATCCACTTCTTGGTCTTTAGCAGACACCAAAATCACTGGCACTTCACTCTTTTCTCTTATCTTGGCAAGTGCTTCAAAACCATCCATCTTTGGAAGCATTATGTCAAGAGTTATAATATTTGGCTCTTTCTTTTTGATTGCATTTAACAATTTTTCTGCAGTGTCAAATGTCTCTACATCAAAATTGTCATTTTCCAAATACATTTTTATAAGTTCTGAAATATTTTTGTCATCATCACACACATAGATAACTTTCTTTACTTGTTTCTCTGCCATCTCACACCTCATATTCTTTAAAGCTATTTATCAAGATTTTTAATGTATTATAGTTATAATATTTATTTTTTCATCAAATATAGTCACAATTAAACTATTATCCTGTTATCATTCTAATGAGACCCACATCGCTGGTCGCACACCAATAAACATATTATAATCTACATTGGAATCTATGCCCCCATAATAATTCACTGTCTTTGTCGTTCCAAATTCTATACCGTATTCTTTTTCATTAGTATCTTTATCTCTTAGCCAATAATCATATGTATCATCACTTTTAAAAATATTATATGTATCATACTGTTTAGCTTTATCATTCCTAATTGTAGTTCCATTGTAATATATGTGTGTATCTCCTATATCTCTATTATTTTCATAATAACCACCATTATCAAAGTATTTTTCATATTCATATTGATTTAAACAAAATATTTTATCATCAGTATTTATATCTTCTAAATGAGTGCTTAATATCAGACGACGTTCTTTATCATTAAAACTCTCGTTCAAAAAATCTTCATTTAACCATTCACGAAGTGTTGAATTGTTCCAATTTACATCTTTGAATTTTTCTTTTAAATCCAAATCAATATTATCAATGTTTTCTATATCAATATGATAAAATGGTTTACAGTCAATAATATATTTTGACAACAATAATACAGCATTTTCTTTTTTTTCTAAAATAATCCATTCTATAGGTTCTTCCAATACATTAAGAAACCCATATTTCTGTTTTCCAAACTTAATTGTATCATATTTGTCAAATATCATTTTAGTATAATCCTCTCCCATTTTACTATAATCACTCTTTGTTATTTCATCCATATTATCAACTTGAATCTTGATTGAAAAAGTTTTCGTTTTTAACTTGATGATATTTAAAAAAAGTATAGTCAATAGTATTATAGCTATTACTATCAAGAAAACTCGCTTTACCTTTTTTCTCATTCTTTTGTTCTCCTTAATACTCACTGTATTGAAAATACTTACACTTAACGAAGTTTTGTTCATTATTAATTATATGATATAGAAAATTGTTAAAGTAATTCATCCTATTAATATAATCAGCATTGTTTTCATCATATTTAAAATGACTATTTTTTTTCAAAAACATAGAATAACTATCTCTATATTCATTTAATTCCTTAATGCCTATATTTAGCAGGAATTCACTAGCTCTATTCGTTGATTCTATTCTCAATTCATTATAATATTCTGTAAATAATACATATAATGATTTATTTCTATTATTTATGTATCGATAATACAAATTGATGTGCATAAACCGAAATCGTTGCACTCATGTGCACAAAGTCATTCTCATTTTTCCTTATACTATAACTACTATTGTATCACATTTATAAATATTTTTGCATTTAGTTTTAATACAAAGTAGAGCATTTTTTTCATAAAGTTTTGCCACTATTTTGCCACTAACTTTTTCCCTTAATTATGATATAGTAATCACATAGAGGAAAGGAGAGTTTTATGAAAAACTTATCAAAGACAATTATATTTGTAGTAGCCATTTCGACTACATTAGCAATGCAAACTTTTGCTACTAATATTAACCCACTTAATAAAGTTACAAAATATACCACAAGTTCTAATTCAAATGCTATGGCACATGCTTATCTCGAAAAAGCAAATGCCATAAGAGCAGAGATTAGCACATATAATACAAAAATAAAAGATTTAAGGGAATACAACCAAAATGTTAATCAAAAATTAAAGACACTAAATGAGCAATATAAAACTAATAAAAGCATCATTTCAAGTGAAAAGATGAAGCAGATTAAAGAATTAAGAAAATCAATCAAAACTACCGAAAAAAATGAAAAGTTTGTCACAGAAGATAATTCTATAAAATCGTTAGTTGAGAATAAAGAGTATGATAAGGCACTTGCAAAGCTAAACGAAACTTTGGAAGCAAAAAAAGAACAACTTGGTGTTTTGCAAGAAAGAAATGCTATCTGGCATCAAATAGATGCATTAATCGGATAGAACATATAATAACCCCCTCCAAAACCGGAAGATTTATTTCCGGTTTTTTCTTGCATAAAAACTTATCTTACACTATAATATATAAGTTATTTATATGATAAACTACGCTTAAATGCTACATATGAGGGTAGTGTATGCCCGAAAGGAAGTTTTATGATAATGTTAGAAATGAGTGCACGTCATGTGCATGTATCAAAAGAAGATTTAGAAATATTATTTGGTAAAGGTTATCAATTAAAAAAGAAAAAAGATCTTTCTCAACCAGGTCAATTTTCTTGCGAAGAAAGAGTTGAAGTAATAGGTGATCGAAGTTCAGCAATGCTGTCAATACTTGGTCCAGAAAGAAAAGAAACTCAAGTTGAAATCTCCCTTACAGATGCAAGAGCACTTGGTCTTAAAGCGCCTGTTCGCGAATCTGGGCATCTTGATGGTGCAGGATCTGTCACAATAAAGGGACCTGTCGGAGAAATTAAAAAGGAACATGCCGTTATATGTGCAAAAAGGCACATACATATGACAGAGGATGATGCAAAAAACTATAATGTGACTAATGGAGAAATAGTTAAAGTAGAAGTGAACTCTCCTGAAAGAAAATTGATTTTTGATGATGTTGTTATAAGAGTTAGTAATTCTTATGCCCTTGCCATGCATATAGACACTGATGAAGCAAATGCCTGTGTCGGTGCAACTGAAGCAAAGATTATTAAGTAAGGCGAAGCTTTACAAACCCATTATTGTAGGGACGAAGCTTTGCGAGTCCGAAGGAGTATTTATGAATATATTAGTATTAAACTGTGGTTCATCATCACTTAAATACCAACTTATTGATATGAAAAATGAATCACTTATAGCAAAGGGAACTATAGAAAGAATTGGAATTGAAGGTTCTAATCTTGTTCAAAAGGTTCCAGGTAAAGATAATTATAAGGTAGAAAAACCTATAAAAGATCATGTGGAAGCGGCAAACCTTATGTTCTCTTCTCTCACTGATTCTGCAAATGGAGTTATAAAATCTCTTGATGAGATTTCAGCTATCGGTCATAGAGTTTTGCATGGTGGTATAAAACTAACTGAATCAGTTTTGGTTGATAGCAAAGTAAAAGAGGTTATAAGAGAATGTTTTGATTTAGGTCCACTTCATAACCCAGCAAATCTTATGGGTATTGAAGCTTGTGAAAAAAATGCACCTGGCAAAAAAAATGTGGCTGTATTTGACACAACCTTTGGTATGAGTATGGAAGAAAAAGCTTATCTATATGCTATTCCTTATGAATACTTTGAAAAATATTCTGTTCGTCGCTATGGTTTCCACGGTACAAGCCATATGTTTGTATCAAGAGAAACTATCAAGTTTGGCAACTTAAATGAAAATGCAAAAGTAATCGTCTGCCATCTTGGAAATGGTGCTTCCATCTCTGCATCAGTTGGCGGAAAATGTGTTGACACTTCTATGGGCCTCACTCCGCTTGAAGGACTCGTGATGGGAACTCGCTCTGGTGACATAGACCCAGCCATAGTTCAATACATTTGCAATAAAGAAAATAAATCTGTGGATGAAGTCTTAAATATGCTAAATAAAAAATCTGGACTTTTAGGACTTAGCAATCTCTCATCTGACTATAGAGACTTAAAAGATAAAATGGAAAATGGCGATAAGTCGGCAAAACGTGCGCTTGATGCTATGAAATATCGTATAGCAAAATACATTGGTTCATACTTTGTCGCTCTTGGTGGATGTGATGCTATCACATTTACAGCTGGTATGGGCGAAAACCAAAAAGAACTTCGTGAAGATGTATGTAAGTATCTTGAATGTCTCGGTGTAAAACTTGATACAAAGAGAAATGATGTTCGTGATAAAGCTACTCTTATATCAACAGATGATTCTAAAATAAAAGTCTATATGATCCCTACTAATGAAGAGTTAATGATAGCAAGAGAAACTATGAGACTTACAAAATAATGAATTAAGACAGTATAAAAGAATAAATTAAAATGAGCAGAATTCGCACTGCTCATTTTTTTTACGTGTAAAAAGATATTAGTTTGTCACTTTGAAATTATAGTTCGAAATAAACTATATTTTCTCAAATACTAATGTTGCCTGTATTCTATCTCCGCCTAACATACCTTTGCTTCCACCATTTGCTGTAGAGATCGTATGCAACCTGTATCCTTTACTCGCCTGATCATTAATAACATTTTCAAGTTCAGTTAAATTTCCAGAACCTGTTCCAAAAAACTTTTCTTTTAACGTTACTTGAAGTACAACATATTTTAAGTCCTTCCCTGATGCCGTTGAATAAGTAGATGGATCGGAATAATTCATAATACTTTTCTCCTTTTTTATAAAGTTTTGTTAAGATGCTTTGTATTTTAACTTATGTTGCATTATTATACTGTCGTTTACAAATGTATACCCCTATAATTACTACAATCATACCAATGATTTCTTGGATGCTCATTTTTTCATTAAATATAATTAGCGAATAAATACTTGCAAGAACTGGTTGTAAAAGTGTAATCGCAATTGATAGATTGACACTTATATCGCCTTGACAATATGCAAGTAGATTTTGTCCTATTACTTGCATACACAAAGCGAATATAAGAATATTTAAAACTTCATATCGTGTATTCGGAAACTTCAGTCCCTCTATAAAGCCACTTACAATAATTAAACACACTATTGCCCCGATTGCACTATAAAATAATATAACACTACTACTTATCCGATCTCTCAACTTATAAGTTATAAGTATATACATTGAATAAAATAGACATGCACCTACTGCAAATAAATCGCCAACATAGTTCATCTTGTTACTTGTATCTGCCTTTCCAAGCACTAATATAATAACTCCAAGTATAGATATTAAAAGTCCAAACAAATAAAACTTTGGTATCTTTTCTTTAAATAAAAAAAATGACACTGGCACTATTATAAATGCAGTCATATTGGTAAGTAAATTAGTATTTGCCATTGATGTCGTCACTATTGCCATATTGAAAAATACTAAATCTCCTGCCATCAACACTCCGCTTATAATAGCAAGTATCATATCTTTCTTTGATATATCTCTAATTCTATTTTTAGCAAGTAAGAATAAAAAAGGTAATGAAAATACCATTCTCCAAAGACCTGTATTAATAGGTGGCAATGTGCTTCTTCTCACAAATATTCCAGCTGATGCCAAAAACATAACCGCAATCAGTTCAATTAGTATGTATTTTGTGCTATTATTTCTATTGTTCATACTGATTATCCTACTATAAGTCATTTACCTTTTTAATACTAACATTTTTTCATTATAACAGATAAAACTGTATTAGGCAATAAGAGTTTTATTCAATTAGTGCAAATTATTTCCTATATGTTTATACTCTCTTTCAATAATCGTTTTCCTCCATCAAAACTATCACGCATCATCTCCCCCTTTAATATAATGATTCATACCATTTTGAACAAGAATTTTACAACCTTTAGTTTTACATTTGTCTTCAAACCAACCTTTAAATTTTGATATATCCACAAAATACTTAATTTTAAAATAAATTGTAATAATCTTGTTGTTTAATAACAAAATAAAAATCCTGCTCGTCGCCAAGCAGGATATCAACTTAATGAAGTAATCAATTTCACATCAAGCAGAGTAAAGATAATTATAAATTTTATATTTCCCTAATTTAAAAACATTTCTTTATAAGTTATCAAATGTAAGTTCTTATCTCTTCTTTCTTCGTTTTTTAATTTTTCAGTAAAACCTTTTTTTGCAAATATATAATACTCTTTGTTTTTATAGTTAAACATACTTGCCTTATCCACTAATGATTGGTATACAGACAAAGAAACTAATTCATTATGCCACTTACACTCGCAAAACAATGCACTTTCTTTATTTATTGTACCCATTATATCTATTTCCACTTCTTTGCGAATTTTTGAATTTGTCCCCCACCATCTTCCGATATCAATAAATGATATTTTCTTAGCTGACTTCATCTTCCACAAAAAACTTATACATATTTCTTCAAAGACTTTCCCCATATAATTATCAATATATGGTTTAATGCTATCATATGCATCATCTGAAAAGCCTCGTTCAATGTTACTTACATTTTCCAAAACAAATGCATAATAAAACCTAAACATATTATTTGTTAATCTATAAATTGACTTTTTGCTTTTCCTTTCACCAAATGGAATCTGTCTTTCAACTAAATCAAGCGATATAAGATTTTTTATTGATGCATTACAAAGAGGAATAGATGAACCAACTTTTGTTGCTATTTCTGAAATTTTTGTGCTTCCTTTAGCAATTGCATATATTATTGCATTATATAATGCTTCATCTCTAACTTCTTGTTTTAAAAGATTTTTCGTTTCTTCATATAAAAATGCAGATGTTTTTAAAAATGATTCTTTTACATTTTGCTCATAATTCAACTTATCGCTAAACTGCAAAAAGTATTTAGGTGTTCCACCAACTGTTCCATAAGTTTTCGCCAAATCTTCAATACTCATTTTAGTAAAAATTTTTTTCATTTCAAAAAAATCAAATTCTTTTAATTTAATTTGAGCAGTTCTTCTTCCATATAATGGTGCCTTATACCCAAACACAGTTCTTTCCATAAATGACATTGATGATCCACAAAGTATAAGATACAACTTTGATTTTTTTTCATATTTATCTATCAAGCTTTGCAGTATTGATGAAAACGACTTATCTGATTTTGCCAAATATGGAAATTCATCTATAACTAATATAATTTGGTTTTTAATGCTATATGCAAATACTCTTTCTAGAATTTGCATGAAGTTTGAAAATTGTAAGTCTTCATTATGTTTATCTATCACACTAAGTACAGTTTTACCAAAATTTTCTATGTTTAATTTTTTACTTTTTTCCACTGCGGAATAAAATATTACTTTTTTATCTTTAACAAATTCTGTAATTAATGCTGTTTTTCCTATTCTTCGCCTTCCATAAATAACTGGCATCTGAAACTTCCGTGTCAAATATAAAGCATTTAATTCTTTTAATTCTTTTTCTCTTCCAAAAAACAATTGCGACCTCCAAATCACAAAAAAGTAAATTATAATTAAGTTAATTATAATATACTTTTTTGCAAAAAGCAAGTGGTTTGAAATTTGTTAAAGTATTCTCACAAGAGCTATCCGCATACATACAATAATTTCCTTCACGAGTTTATTGATTATCATATTTTAGACACAATTAGTTCTGATAAACAATATTTACGATTTAAAATTATTTATTCTTTTGTAATTTATTACCACTATTATATTTAATTTTTAACTTCAACTTATCAATTTGTTTTTGAATTTATGAACTTTGTTTTGCTATATTAATTATATAATAAATTGTGTCTTTTTTGTTAAAAAAATAATGAGGTCCGTCCCCATTATTTTATTATTGACTCTAAAGTATTAAATCTTCTACTTCATATAATTTATATATAATGAACTTACCTTTTTCTAAATACTGACCATTATCACTTTTCAAAACTTTTTCTCTTTCTATTGCAAATCTATTAACCAAATCATATGTTTCAAATAGTTTATTATTATTTAGCTTAAAATTTGTAAAACCAAGATTGATTTTTCTATCTTCAATACAGATATCTTCAAAAACAGCTGAATAATAATCTGGTCCAGGATAAGCATAATCATAGCCAAGGAATATTTTTCTTTTCCATTTCAAATTTAGTGCTTGTGGCTTATTTCTTTTTGTCTCACACAATAAAATTCTGTATTCAATTGATTCTTTTTTTGATATATCTATATATTTTTGTATCATTTTATCGTCATAGAGAACTCCAGTAAAATCATCATTATAAAAACTTTCTTCATCTATATAATCAAAAAAATCATCAAATATTTCACTATAATCCGAATTTAAGTACCAATTATCTCCTTCAATTCCTTTATACCCACTGTCAAATATTCTTTTAATATATTTTTGATAATTATTATTTGTAATTAAGTTGTTATTATTTATATATTTTTTTTGAAACACAACTCCATTTACCATACTATTGTTTGCTCCCTAGTCTTGATAAGGTATATGTTTTCTAAAATAATGAGGACGGACTTCGTTGTTCAAAATTCAATACCAGGTCTATGTCCTAATTCAATTTTGTTTAGATCAACCATATTTAAGATATTACTCAATTATTAAATCAATATGTTAATTATTTAATGAAATGTTTTCTCCTATTTCATATCTCAATAACCTTATAATCTCTTATGTAAACCTCTCAACTAACCCAATTTCCGATTTAACATAAAACTTACACCTATGGTTTCGCTCTTCATTATCACATATTTCCATGTCCATTTCAATTATAATGTGACCATACATATTAGGCTTCATAAATTCCATTGAAAATGCTGGTGTGCATTTACCTTTTTTGTTTCCTACTTCAATATAACAACTTGAGTCATTTAGTTTTAAATAATTATTAATATTCTTTATAATATCTTTAAGAACTTCTTCATTAACATAACTTGTTTGTCTTGCATTAATAAAATCGTTATTAGCAATAACTTCAATTTCTATTAATTCATTATCTGTATATATTTTTTTTAAAATAATATTATCCATATAAACTTAACATTCCTTTTAAATTGTTATTTAAATTTAAAATCATCAAAAGCACCTGAAATTTCATTATATACAAGAATGGCTCATTTTTATGAGCCACTCAAATAATATAAAATTTCAACAATTATTACAAAATATCAAATCAATACAAATCTACCCTTGATAATCTTGCCTCAATTATATCATTATCTTTCAAATCATTTGGGATATAACATCCGCTTATATCAATGCATATTTTGCCAATCTTAATAGCCGACTTATCTTTAAACAATTTACCAATTATTTGACAATCAAATGTATTATTCATTTTGATTTTACAATGATTATTATTTGAAATTTTTTTTACATCATTTATGTCTAGTGCAATTAAATTCTCTCTAATTTCATCGCCAATTTTATATTTCAAATTGTCTGAAAAACATATTATATTATAATTTAAATCAGATACAGTTACAGCCGCTTCTTTGTTATTTTTATCCAACCAATCTATATATGTAACAATCATTAATATTTACCTCCCAAATCCCAAGTCTGGTGCTTTTTTAATCAATTCACTTACTTTTTTTATGTGAAAAGTAGTAATATTACCTGTATTACGATCCAAACCAACAAAACCATAATTATCATTTTTCATAAAAGAAACATATCCATTTAAATCAGAACTATATTGACCATTGTTGATAATATAATTTGCATCACTCAAATAATCCCCTAAAGTATAATCGCTTTTATCCAATACATTAGCAATTTCTTGCCCATGTTTTTGAAAATGACTATTTAATGTTTCCGTATTATTAAATGATTTATAATTAGAATTATAATTACTTCCACCATAATCTACTAGTGCCTTCTCACAACCACCCGCCATACTATTAGCAGTTGCACCAGCCATATCTTGGTTAAGTCTACCACCAGTGCCATACGGATTTACATATCCAGCATTCTTTGTTATATCTCCATAATAATATGTATTGTTTGCATTTGTAGAACTATCTAAACTACCAATCCAATTATCTATAGCCCCTGTTTTACTATTTATATATGTTGAACCTAATGATATTACATTGCCAAGATTATAACCTGCATATCCAACACTTGCAATAGAATTTACTGCTTCACCAAGACCAACATTTTTGCCTTGTATAAATCTTTGTCCAGCCTTATATGTTGCTGTTCCAGCCATTGCTGATGTTGCTAATATTGCACCTGTTCCTGCTCCAGCTGCTGTAACTACTTGTGTACTTGCTAATAAACCTTTTGCTACTACACCAGCTCCTACAGTAACTGAACCAGCAGTCACTAATCCAACCGTTGCAACACCCACACCTACTGCTAAACCTACAGTTGCCCCTGCTTTTAATCCCTCTTCCCAACTACCAGTAGTAACCCCAGTATATATTCCTGCACCAAGTGCAGCTACCCCTGCAGCAATTCCTGCAATAGCAAGCCAAGCTATATTACCACTCGAATCTTTATACTTTAATGGGTTGCCATTACCGTAAATATATCTATTAAGAGTTAAAGTATTATCTTTCGTTCCTAAAAATGTGTCTTCAGTAAGAAATCTCTGCCTACGGATATTTACTTGTCTATTACGAAGATTCTGATTACCAGTGACTGGATTGTAACTCTCTGCATTGTACCCATAGTATTTCTTACCACTACCAAATGCACCATAGCCATGAAACTGCAACTATTATAATAGTTCTATTTCAAAAACCAATGCATCAAAAGCACTGTCTTTAGTTGCATGATTACAATAATATCTATATATATTTCCATTCTTCTCCAATTTCATACCTTGAAAATCCATTTGAGAATACTTTTGTTTAATTCCATTAATTTTGGGACTGTCCGTTATTTTTTCAAAAATATTATAAACACTTAAAAAACCTTCATTTGATTTACATTTAATTTTCATTTCTTTCGGCATAGTGTCTTCCCAAAAGTCACCACTCTTATAAAAATCTTTTTTTTCTTCTATCTCAATATCTATTGTTCCATCACACCCTATAAACCCAATAAACACTCCCTGACGATTTAAAGAATTCTTACTTATAAATCTAAGGATGATATCTTGTTCCCCATTTATGTAAAAGACTTCCCATCTTATAATTTCTTTCTCGTCAAGGTTATTATTATACAGTCTTTTCTTCCCTATGATTTTCATGTACTCACTTTTCTTCATCCTAAACCTCTATAATATATTATTCTTTAGGTGCTGTCCAATATCTATATGGATCTTTTGCAGCATGTTCCCATGGCCATAATTTTTCTAAATTCTCTATATTGTGTGGATTAGGTATATTTCTTCCATTTATATGATGAATTTCCATTGGAACATTATATATTTCATCTCTCGGTGCTAATCCTTTTTTCATTAAATCTAAATTATATTGTGTATAATCTGCAGGATTATTAAATGCTTCATTTTTCCAAAATCTTGATTTGACTGTATTCCACGATGGATAATTACCATTCCTTGTTGGAGCATCAACTGGATCACCTACTTTCCAACCATTTGTATTACCATATACCGCATTACTATTATTAGAATTTAGCGGTTTAGCATTACTCTCAGAATAATCAACCTCTGCCTTTTTACAAGCTTGCACACCACTATTAGCCTTTGCAGCATTCATTTTGAAAATTAGAGTATCTCCTAAATATGAAATGCCAGCCGAAGTAACAAAGCTAATTCCCATATTAGATAGAATCTCAGCATTAGTCTTATTTCCACCAAAGAATGCATTTTCCGTTAAGTCTCTTGCACCAGTTGCAACAGCACCCACAGCACCTTGAACTATAGCTTTAGTACCTGTACTTGCTATACTGCGAACAACTGATCCTCCATATCCGCCAATAGCACCAGTTAAGGAATCTAAAGCAAAATCTTTGTCAATTTACTATATTATGTTTTATATTTTTGTATAATACTATCATATTCATCTAAATTCTTCCATCTTTTGTCTAATACTTCCTTTAATGTTCTATTTCCATATACCCTACTAAACCTAATATTTAAATCTAAACCATGCTGTAACATTAAATCAAGTATAAATACATTAATGCTTTCAGTTGGACTATATAATAAAAGTGCTGGAATATCCCCATCATTATTTCTTATATTAGGATTAGCGCCTAATTCTAATAGTATCTTTATTGCATCCAAATTATAATTAAGACAAGCTAAATGCAAATAAGTATACCCATTTGAATCACAGAAATTTGGGTTTTTAATATTATGCATATCATCTATCAATTGAGATTTTGTCTTATTAAAAAGTAAACTCAAAAGTATATCATTGTTAATCTCTTGTATCATATAATACATTACATTTCGTTTAAATCTATCATATTCTATTATTTCACTGTAATCATTAACACCATAAAAATCTCTTATAGCATTATAAACCAACTTATATTTATTTTTACTTTCGTATATATATTTGATTACATATTTTTCAATCAAATTCATATAATTTGTTTTATAATTTAAAAATGAAAATATAAAATATCTACATGCAATATCCTCATTAACAAAACTTTTGTAATTATTTATATTACCTCGCTCATCAAAATAAAATGTCTCCCAAAAATTTTGATAATTAGAACTAATATTTTGTATAACATGTAAATCTAAGCCATCCCAGTCACACACTGAATACCACCGTTTAGGCACATTTGCCGAAATAAGTATTGACTTTAGTTCTTCTATATTCATCATCAATCTCCAAATACTTCTTTAAGTTTTCCTTGTTTAATTAAATCCACAGCACTATTATTACTCTTATATTGAATGCCACCACCAGGCTGGTCAAAATATGGTGCAATAATAGATGATTCAACATCAATTTCCTCAATTACTTCATATTTATGATACTGAGATATATCAGCCCACGGAGCAAGCGAACGTTGTTCAATTGGAGTTCCAATTGGTGAAAAATATTTTCCATCAGATGAACCATATCTATCTATAATTGTTCCTAATTCTAACCTTGTGGTTTCCCAATCCCCCAAAGCACCATCTTTGTCTGGGTATTTACCATGTATATATACATTTCCACTTGGTCCTGCATAAAAATCTGCTTTACCTTTAGCTGCATATCTCTCAGAATAATCAACCTCCGCCTTTTTGCAAGCCTGCACACCACTATTAGCCTTTGCAGCATTCATTTTGGAAATTAGAGTATCTCCTAAATATGAAATGCCAGCCGAAGTAACAAAGCTAATTCCCATATTAGCCCAAATATCTGTGCTAGACTTATTACCACCAAAGAATGCGTTTTCAGCTACATCTCTTGCTCCAGTACTAATTGCACTTACTGCACCTTGAACTACTGCTTTAGTACCTGTACTTGTTAAGCCACGAACAATAGTTCCGCCTGCTCCACCTATTGCTCCAGTCAAGGAATCAAGTGCAAAATCTTTAACTATCTTTTCTGTAAATTTGGTATATTCATACTATAATTTTAATGATTTAATCAATTGTTTTAATTCATTTGGTCCTCGTTCAATAATTATAGATTTTACACTATTACCAGCTTTATTCTTTATATCTAATTCTCTTTGAGTTAATCTATTTATACAAACTTTCAAGAATTCAAGTCTAATATCATCTATTTTATCATTTATGTTATAACAAAATGAAAATAAAGCTGTGTTTCCATATTTTTTTTCTTGCTGTAATAATGAAACACCCATATCTAATAATTTATATGCAATATCATATGCATTTAATGTTTTCATATTAGCAGAAATGCAATGGAACTCATTTAATCCTTCCTTAGTGACAACATTTATTTTAGGTTTTAAATTTAGTATTTCATTAGCAATATCAAACTTTCTACTTATCAAACAATGTTCTAATAAACTTATTCCATTATCATCAATACAATCTTTAATTTCTTCAAGCTTTTTATTTTCTATTTTTAATTTCGTATTTAAGTCTTCTAATGTGCCAAATGTAACTATAGTTCCATAGTCTGCTCTTTCAATGTTCATTGCATTACCTCTATAATAGTTCTATTTCAAAAACTAACGCATCAAAAGGACTATCTTTAGTTGCATGATTACAATAATATCTATATATATTATCTTTCTTTTCTAATAACATTGCTTGAAATGGCATTGCACTATATCTTGTTTTTATGCCATTGATTTTTGGTTTTTCATTATTTCTTTCATATATGTGATATATGCATAGCAAACCCTCTTTAGATTTACACAATATTTTTACTTCTTGCGGAAATAAATCTTCCCAAAAATCTGCAGATCTATAATAATTTTTGTTTTCAACATTTTCAATATCAATTGTTCCCTCACAACCAGTGAAACCAATAAAGACCCCTTGACGATTTGCTGAATTTTTACTAATAAATCTAAGTAAAATTTCTTGTTCATCTTCTATTTTTAACACTTCTTCCCAAATTGCATCTTTATTATCGATGTTGTGGTTATAAATTCTTTTTTTCCCTATTATATTTTTCCATTCACTTTTTTTCATAAAATAGTCTCCTATGGTCTTTCTTCAAAACTCATAGTCAGGACAAGAATAATGAGGCGGACCTCATTATTTCTTTCATATTTTAGACACAATTAGTTCTGATAAACAATATTTACGATTTAAAATTATTTATTCTTTTGTAATTTATTACCACTATTATACTTTATTTTTAACTTCAACTTATCAATTTGTTTTTGAATTTATGAACTTTGTTTTGCTATATTTATTATATAATAAATTGTGTCTTTTTTGTTAAAAAAATAATGAGGTCCGTCCCCATTATTCATTATTAAATAATTCTCTTTTAATAAAAGACCTATCAATATGCAATAAAAATTGAGGGTTTTGCTCCCCTCAATTTTAATTTTGATAAAATCTTTTAAGTTTCATTTTATGGCTTTTTTACTTGACCATATCCTTTAAACTTCTCGATAACTCTTCTCATCTCATCATCAGGCAATATGTTTACAGTCTTATTAGTGCAAATTGCTCTGTAATAAACCTCTGCACAGTATTCCATTCCTGATGCAAGTCCGTAAGCACTCTTAAGTGACTTACCTACTGCTATCATACCATGGTTAGCAAGTAAAACCGCATCTGCCTCTCCCATAGCACGAACAGCTTCATTTGCAAGTTCCATAGTTCCGTATGTTCTATAATCAGCACAAGGAACCATTACTGACCCTGCATCTGCTACTACATAGTGAGCCGCACGAATAGGCTCATGAAGAACTGACAAAACTGTACAATACATTGAGTGAGTGTGAACAGCTGCTCTTGCATTTGGTTTTGCTTTATACATAGCAGCGTGAAGGCCATGTTCAGATGATGGCTTCTTGTCGCCTTCAACTATATTTCCATCAAGATCCATAACAACTATGTCTTCTGGCTTTGTCTCAAAATATCCAATACCAGATGGGCTTATAAGCATAAGTTTCTTTTCAGCATCATAGATACTTATGTTTCCACTTGTTCCTGTTGTAAGTCTGTCAGTAATTAATTTTTTACCAAACTCTACTATTTCATTTCTTTCTTTCTCGTACATAACTTTCTTTAGTAATCAGCTATCAATATAACTAATTACACTCTCTCCTTTCATATATTTACTAAATTAATGTTTATCATATGTCTAATTCTTTTCTAAATGCACCTTATTCTTATAAGCAATAATTATGGATTTAAGATATTACGATTTACTCTCCACTCCTGGAAGTATTTTTCAATTAATGAATCAGGACTTCCATTTGGTTTATATACAAGTGGTTCGCTTGTGCTTTCCTTATTGTCTATGCCAAAGAACTCATTGCAAAGCTTTACACAACCAAGAACTGTTGCTTGGTCAAATCCTTCATACATACGAAGTTCTTTTCCAGTTAAATCTGCTATCGCATGGCATAAGAACTTTTGCTTAAATCCACCACCACAACCAAGTATATAATCATTTGAATTAGGTATCATTTCTTTAAGATTATTATATTGCACATAGATTGAACAAGCTACATCAGCAAGGACAGCAAGTGCATAATCTCCAAGATCCATATTTTGTGGGAATGGTGCTCTCATCACAAAGCCACCCTTTTTAAGTGACTTTCTTTGAGTGAAATTAAGTGAAGAGAATGTTGCTGTGCAGACAAAATCTGTCTTTTTAGCAAGTATCTCATCAAGTTCTGCATAAGATGTATCTGGGAACATAACCTTTTTAAATCTCTGGAAATTATTTCCGGTGACACCTGGGTTTGTCTCTACTTGGTAAGTCTTACCACCAAGATTTAAGTCAGTCCAGCATCTTTCCTTATCATCATAATATTTTTTGTCAAGTATTGTTACAACTGGTGATGTTGTTCCAGAGACTATGCAAATATCGCCAACCTTTACATTCATTGCTTTTGCCGCGAGTTGAGTATCTGCACCACCAATTATAAACTCTGCATTTTCATCTATTCCATACTCATCTGCTATATTCTTTTTGATTTTTCCAATGCTCTCTCCAGCACACTTAACCTCTGGGCATGTCTCTATAGGTATTTTGAAGAATCCAGCAATTTTCTCTGACCACTTCATATCATCAATATCATAAAGTTGTGTCTCACATGCCATAGATGGCTCTATAACTATCTTGCCAGTAAATATCTCTCCCACCCATTCAGATAAACTTGTGAACTTTTTAATCTTTGCAAATTCATCTTTATGCATTTTTCTAAATCCCATAAGTTTTGCTGCCGGGAAATCTTCAGTACACCAACGTCCAGTCTTCTCATACACATAAGATTTTTCAGGTATCTCATCCATCCATTTAGCACCACGGTTATCAATATTTGGAAGGCCTAAAAAATCATTACCATCTGCATCATAACATACTATTGACTCTCTCGCTCCAGATGCAGATATACCAGAGATTTTCAAATCTTTATGAGCACCTATTACTTTCTTCACACCTTCAAATATTCTTTTCTTCCAATCAGCTGGTACAAAGTATTGTGCATCATCATATAGTGTATCTCTCTTGTACTGATTCTCAAAAGAATCCATATCAATTATTTTACCAGTTGATGTAACAAGTGCGACTCTTGAATTACCAGTTCCTATATCAACTATTAAATAATTTCTTTCCATAATTATCCTTTCAGGCAAGTAAACCTGCCTATATCTAACTCATAAAACTTACATAGTCATATGAGTTTCTATATATTATTGTAATGCCTCTTTATTGTAAACTATCTTATCTAAATCTTTTTTCTCAAGGAATTTTATAATTCTGTCATTTATAATATCTGTCTGGTGATTTGCTACTTCAAATGTCGCACCACAGATATGAGGTGTAAGAAGAACATTATCAAGCTTACCAATCTTAAGTGCCTCCTCTGTAGGTGGCTCTTCGTCAAGTACATCAGTTATGGCTGCTGCAATCTTCTTATTCTTCATTGTATCATAAAATGCATCCATATCTACCATCCAAGTTCTTGATACATTTACAAATATTGAAGTAGGTTTCATCAAATCAAAATGTTCTTTCTTTATCATTTTATGTGTGCTATCTATAACTGGCACATGTATAGTTACTATATCTGAATCTTTAAAAATTGCATTCAAATCTTTCTTCTTATAATTCTTAAAGCTCTCAAGGAATGGGTCATAGAATGATATTTTACATCCAAATGCTTCCAAGATATTTGCTACTATTTTTGCAATAGCACCCATACCAACAAAGCCTACTTCCTTACCATATAGCTCATTTCCCATCCAAGTATAATATGGTGTGGTTCCTTTTACCCATTTACCTTCTTTTATCCAATTAGTTGCTGGAATTATATTTCTCATCTGTGTGAGAAGAAGTCCTACTACCATTTCTGCAACTGCCTGTGAGTTTCTTCCTGGTGTGCAAAGTATTGGCACTTTATGCTTTGTACAAGCATCAACTTCTATATTTGCAGGGGTAGCACGGCAGTCACCTATAAACTTAAGTCCATCATATCCTGATAAAACTTTTTCAGTTATTCTATCAAGCTCTGTCACTACTACATCTGGCTTAATCTCTAAAAGTTTTTTAAGCATCTCATCTTCATAATATCTTTCACCAGTGTCTGTCCAAGGTTCATATACTATATCATCAAAATATTTTCTTAACTCATCAATTTTATCTTGTGTATAAGAGGTTCTTATGTATAATTTCATATTTTTCTCCTTTATTTTGCAAAATTATATAAGTAATATAGTTTTTTCTTTAATACATCTATTAGTAATTCTTTGTAAAAAATAGCACTTCCACAGGAATAATCTCGCGGAAGTGCTAATAATCATTTTATATTTATATCCTAGATACTATCTCACGATATGTTCCTGATTATGCTTTAGCTTTTTTAGTAGGAGTTGCTATACCAAGTATTATGAATATCAAGCTTGAGATACCCATAAGAATTGGATACCAGCACCATACAACTATAGAAGCAGGAGATATACCAGCAAGTGATCCAGCTGCAAGAAGTTGTCCTGCGTGTGGAGATATACCATTACCTACTGATGAGAATATATCAAGTATAGATGCAATTCTCTCTCTTGCTACACCAAACTTATCACCAAGTTCTCTTGCGATAGGTCCGATAGCGATGATAGATACTGTGTTATTAGTAGTTGCTATATCAACGATAAATGCAAGGAATGCAAGTGCAAGTTCACAGCCCTTTGAAGACTTAACGTTCTTAGCAAGAGCATTGATAAGCCATTGGATACCGCCAAGATAATTCATCATAGCACAAATACCACCGATGAATATAGCGATAACTGCCATATCTTGCATCCACATCATACCTTCATGGATAACTTCAAATACACCTGCTGTGTCGCCAGTGTGAAGAAGTGGGAACTTACCAATAGCTACACCGATAACTGCTGCAACTGCGATAGAAAGAGTCATAGCAGGTAAAACGTGCATACCGATAAGTGATAAAACAATGATAAGTAAGAATGGAAGAAGTACTATCCAGTTAATACCTGCAAGGCTTGTAGCCTCTGGTACAGTTATAGGAATAAATGCAAGTGCTATAAATGTAATTATAACTGCAGGTAAGCACATAAGGATGTTTTGCTCAAATTTAGATTTCATTGATACTTCTTGAGTAGAAGTAGCAGCGATTGTTGTATCTGAAATGAATGAGAGGTTATCACCAAACATTGCACCACCAACTACGATACCGCAGATGATAGCAAGTTTAGTTGTCTCATTTCCGATGCTTATAAGTGGGGCGAAAGCTGTAGCGAATGTCATAACAGTGTTTACAGTTCCCATTGAAGTTCCCATTGAGAAGCTGAATGCCATACTTACCAAGAATATAGCTGGTAAGATAAGTCTTGGTGGAAGTAAAGCAACACCGAGTTGACCCATAGCTTCACGAGCACCTGTTGCTATAGAAATTGAATAGAATGCTCCAGCAAGCATGTAGATGAATACCATAAGTATAAGTGTATCATCTCCACCGCCTTTACAGAACATTACGATTTTTTCACCTAAAGTTTTCTTATCATTAGGGTTTGGTAAAGCAAGAGCAATAACTGAAGCAAGGAAAATACCCATCATAAGAGGTAAACTTTGGTCAAATGCGCCAGTTCCAATACCTACTGCAAAGTAAACAATTAAGAATACGAGTACTGGTAACAATCCTAAAAAACTACCTTTCTCTTTGTTCATTTTATCCTCCTAAATAAACATGAAATTTTTTTATGTACATAACAGCACATAAATGTATGATAGTATTTTACAACTAATTGTCACAAAAATCAACAATTTTTTACATTTTTATGATTTTTTTTGGCATTTTTTTTGACATTTTTTGACTTTTATGCTACTATTTACCTATGTTAGCACTTGAAAGACAAAAATATATAGAAAAAGAACTTAAAGTTAGTGGTAGCATACTAATATCTGAAATGTCTGCTAAACTCAAATGTTCTGAAGAGACCATAAGAAGGGACTTAAGCGAGTTAGAAAAAAAGCAAAAACTTGTTAGGGTTCATGGTGGAGCATATCTCCCACTTGATTCAGATAAAGGCGTACCAGCTAAAATTAAGGAGATTCTCCTGCCACTTGAGAAGCAAAAGATTGCAGACATTGCAATAAAAAAGTTTATAAATGAAAATGACACTATTTTTATAGATAGTAGCACAACCTGCCTTACACTTGCAAGAAAGATTATAGATCTCAACTTAAGTGTAACCATCATTACAAATTCACTACTTATATTTGAATATTTTTGTGACAACTCATGTGAAAATGTAAAACTAATAGGTCTAGGTGGTAACTACAGGCAAAGAGCTTGTTCTTTCGTCGGCTATGATACAAGCGAGACAATAAAAAAATATTCTGCTGATAAATGTTTCTTAAGCCCCTCTGCTGTAAGTTATGACCATGGAATTTTAGACAATAGTTCAAATGAGTGTGAGATAAGGAAATCATTTATAAAGCAGTCAAAGCAACACATTTTGTTAATTGACCACACCAAACTTGGCGACACTGCAAATTATGTTATCACAGGTTTAGACGACCTTGATTTCGTAGTCACTGATGAAATCCCAGAAAAAAAGTGGTTAGATATTTTTGAAACAAAAAAAATAGAATTATATTATTAAGGAGGATAACATATGGTTAATTTTGATTTTAAAAATCCAGCAAGAATTATTTTCGGCGAAAAATCAATAAGTAAAGTTGAGTCTCTACTTAAAGATTATAATGCCCATTCTGTTCTTTTAGTAACAGATGGCGGTGGCTTTGCAAAATCTCTCGGCATCTATGATGAGATAAAAAATGCTTGTGATAAAAATGGTATTAAGTTTTATTTCACAGATAAAGTTGTCCCAAATCCAAAAGTTGAACTCGTTCGTGAGTTGATTCAGATGGGTAAAGATAATAATATTGATTTCTTAATTGCTGTAGGTGGCGGTGGTCCTATTGATACAGCAAAATCTGTTGCCATCGGTATACCTTATGACGGCGATGTGTGGGACTTTTTTGATGGTAAATCATTCCCAAAAACTGCCATCCCTCTTGGTGCAGTAACAACTATCCCAGCATCAGGTTCTGAAACTTCAAATGCCGCTATCCTTTCAAATGGATTATATAAAAAAGGTTTTGAAGATGATATGATACTTCCAAAGTTTGCTATCATGGATCCTACATATACTTTAGGTCTTCCACCTTTCCAAACATCAGCTGGTTGTGCTGATATAATGTCACATTTGCTTGAAAGATATTTCACTATGGTAGAGCACACTGATGTAACTGATTACTTACTTGAAGGTGCTATAAAGGCTTGTATACTAAACTCACTTCGACTTATGAAAAATCTTAAAGACTATAATGCAAGAGCAGAGATGCAACTACTTGCTTCTCTTGCACATAATGGAACTCTTGAACTTGGTAGAACCCCTGACTGGGCATCACATAGAATTGAGCACGAATTAAGCGGACAATATAATATAACTCACGGCGAAGGAATGGCTCTCGTACTAGTTGCTTATATCAAATATATGGCTGATAAGGCACCTAAAAAGTTTGCACAACTTGCTAATCGTGTATTTGACATTGACTATCATGATTATACAGAAAAAGAGATGGCACTCATACTTGCCGAAAAACTAAATGAGTTCTTTAAGAAATTGAATTTAAGAACTACTCTCACAGAGTTTGGCATCGGCAAAGAGCATTTCAATGACATGGCTATGAGAGCTACAAATAATGACACAAGCACTTGTGGCCACTACATACCTATCCATGCAAAAGAGTTTGTAGAGATTTTAGAGATGGCAGTATAAAATATAATGATATAAAAAAAGACCAGCAAGATTGCTGGTCTTTTTTATTAAAGCATTTTTATTAAAACTCTTTTAATATATCTTCTGTCCTACTCACTCCAAATCGTCTCGCTCCTGCTTCGTAAAGCGATTCTATATCGGCTTTAGTTTTGATGCCTCCTGCCGCCTTTACATTTATCTTATCGCCTACTACTTCTTTCATAAGTTTTACATCAGAAGCTGTAGCCCCTGTAGGTGCAAATCCTGTAGATGTTTTCACAAAGTCAACACCTACTTTTTTACATATCTCACAAACTTTTCTCTTTTCATCATCAGTCAGATATGCATTTTCAATTATGACTTTAAGGAGTTTATCAGATTTCTTTACTTCGTCAAAGATTTCCTTTATCTCATTTTCCACATAATCATACTTTTTATCTTTTAGTGCAGAGACATTTATCACCATATCTATTTCCACTGCGCCATTTTCTATAGCATCTCTTGTCTCAAATACTTTTACTTTAGTTGTATTTTGTCCAAGAGGAAACCCTATCACAGTACAAACTTTTACTTTAGTATCTTTAAGATACTCACTTGCATATCTCACATAATAAGGATTTATACAAACTGATGCAGTGTTATTACTTTTTGCGAAACTTAAAACCTTATCAACTGCTGATTTCGTCGCATCGGCTTTTAGTACTGTATGGTCAACCATCGATAAAAAATCTGTCTTATTCATACTATTATCCTTTCACCGCTCCACTTGTCATACCTTTTATAATATACTTTTGTGCAAATACATAAACTACAACTATAGGAAGAACTGTGAGTACAATAGATGCCATCATAGGACCCATCTCAACTTTTCCAAAACTTCCTCTAAAATACTGTATGAGCATCGGTATTGTTCTATACTTTTTTATATCAAGTACAAGTGTAGGAAGCAAATAGTCATTCCAGAGCCACATAGCTTCAAGTATTCCGACTGATACTATAGTTGGTTTAAGGATAGGAAGGACTATAAGGAAAAATGTTTGCAAAGGATTACAGCCATCTATCATAGCCGCTTCTTCTACTTCTATCGGAACTGACTTCATAAATCCAGCAAACATAAACACAGCAAGTCCTGCACCAAATCCAAGATATATCACAAATATATTATAAGGAGTATTAAGTTTTAATGTGTCAGCAGTTTGAGCAAGTGTGAACATAACCATTTGAAATGGCACTACCATTGAAAATACAAATAAGTAGTAGAGAACACTTGATACCTTGCTTCTAATCCTTGTTATAAAATATGCACACATAGAGCAGCATATAAGTATAGCAATAAGTGATGTCACTGTTATAAATACACTATAGAAAAAACTTTGCAAGAAACCCTGTTTTGTGATAGCAGTTACAAAGTTTTGTAGCCCTATAAATGATTTTGCATTTGGCAATTCAAAAACTGTATTGGTAGAAATTGCTGACTCTGTCTTAAATGAGTTAAGCAAAATCATTATGATAGGGTACATATATATAACCGCAACTATAGCAACAAGTATAGCAAATATTATATTTAAAAATGTATTTTTCTTTTCCATATTTGCCTCCTACTGTTGCACTTCATTATCTCTTGATAATTTAAGTTGTGCAAATGATATAAGTATAACTATCAGGAAAAATACTACTGCCTTTGCCTGTCCCATACCCTTCCACTGCATTCCTGCTCTTGCATAGTAAGTATTATAAATATTTAGTGCAAGCATCTCGGTCGTATGATTTGGGTCACCACCAGTAAGTGCCAAGTTTTGATCAAATAACTTAAATGAATTAGTAAGTGTAAGGAACATACATATAGTGATTGTAGGCATAACCATTGGTATTTTTATCTTAAATAAAGTTTGAAGGTCTGTTGCTCCATCTATTTTACTTGCTTCTATAAGACTATCTGGAACTGAATTGAGACCTGCTATATATATAATCATCATATAGCCTATTTGTTGCCAACACATAAGTATGATTAGCCCCCAAAATCCAGCAACACTATTTAGTGCAAGTAGCGGTTTCCCTACTATAGATAGCACACAGTTGATGAGTATCTGCCAAATGTATCCAAGTACTATTCCACCTATCAAGTTTGGCATAAAGAAAACTGCTCTTAAAAAATTATTTCCCTTAAACTTTTTCGTAAGCCACAGTGCAATTATAAATGCAAGAACATTTATCGATATGACAGAGCATATAGCAAATCTAAATGTGAACCAAAAACTTGTTGCAAATTGCGAGTCTGTCGTAAATGCTTTTATGTAATTACTTATTCCTATAAACTTTGCATTATTAACTGTAGTAAATTGACAAAATGATAAATACAGTCCCTCTATAAATGGAATTAAAAAGCCTATCATAAAAGCAATTACAGTTGGAAGTAAAAATATCGGCCAGTATTTTTTTAATGCTCTTTCCATGATAACCTTTTATCCTTTCAAATTAGTGAGTTAAATCGTATTCTGTCTTCCATCCATCTACAAATGCAGATACAACTTTTTGCCAGTTCTCATCATTTTGATCTGCTGCATAAGCTGTAAGTCCTTGACCTACACCATTTTTCCACTCTTCAGATGGCATAGTAGTAAAGCACCATTTTACTGGTTTCTTTCCACTTGCTGTATAAGAAGTATCTTGTTTTACAAATAAGTTTGGACTACTTGCTGCTTTCTTAAATGGAATTACAAATCCCATATCATTTGCCATTGCTGTAGTTCCTTTCTCACTTGTTACACACCAAAGCATAAACTTAAGTGTAGCATCTATATCTTCTTGTTTTGCATTTCCATTTACACACCAGAAGTTTTCTGTTCCAGTGCAAAGTCCTTGATTTGCTTCATTTCCAACACCGATATATATAGGTATCATAGCAAGGTCATCATCAGTATATCCGCCATTTATTAAGTTGTTGTATTCCCAAGAACCATTTTGGAAGAATACAGCCTCTCCTGCTAAAAACTCATTTCTTGAATCATCACCTGTCTTTGATGATAAAAGTTTAGGGTCAGCAGTTGAGTTATTGATGTAAAGATTCCAGATGTTTCTATAATTATCAAGATAAGTTCCCTTTATAGCAGGAGTTTGCTCGATGCCATCTGTCTCATACTCAAAATAGATAGGAAGATTTGCAAGGTGAGTTTTGAATCTCCAATCAGATGATCCATCAAGTCCTGCAGATGTAAATGCTGCAAAACCAAGTTCGCTCTTTCTTGCTGTTATATCTTCTGCAATTCTCTTTAAATCTTCAAATGACTTAATATCAGTTACTTGATATCCAGCCTTTGCAAGGAGAGTCTTATTAACTATTATTCCATAACTCTCGATAACATATGCTATAGCATTTACTTTATTGCCATCAAGTAATGCAAATGAATCTGAAGTTAATTCTTTGTAAACATCAGTTCCTTTTAAGTCATAACATACATCTTTCCAGTTAGCGATACCAACAGGTCCGTTTACTTGGAAAAGTGTAGGAGCACTTGATTTGCTCATTTCACTCATAAGTGTAGTCTCATAATTTCCAGATGCAGCTGTAACAACTGTTACCTTTACACCTGTCTCAGCAGTATAGTCAGAAGCCAATTTTTGCCAAGCTGAATCAGCCTCTGGTTTAAAGTTAAGATAGTAAACTGATCCTGCTCCATCAGTACTGGTAGTAGTGTCTGCACTTGTGGTAGCACTGCTATTTCCACATGCAACTAACCCTAAAATAAGTGTTAGTGCCATAAAAATTGATAAAAACTTTTTCATAATAATTTCCTCCAAATATTTTTTTACATTATAGATTGTTTAGTATCAATATCAAATAAATGAACATTATGGGCATTGACTTTAAGTTTAAGTTGCTCACCTATTTCATATTGATTATTTTTCGCAAGTTTAGCGACAAGGTTTTGTTTCTCAAGTTCAAAATATAGATATCCTTCTGAACCCATATTTTCATATACACTCACTTTGACATTGACAATATTTTGTGTCACATCATCATCCTTCTCAAGCACTTTAAAATCTTCAGGTCTTATGCCAAGAACTATTTTTTTCTCTACATAGTCACCTTGTATGAGTGCCTTTGATTTATCTTTTGCAAGTGTTATTCTGCTTGTCCCAAAGCAAAGTTCACAAGTATCTCCATTTTTTGCAACCATAGCATCTATAAGATTCATCTGAGGCGAACCTATAAATGTTGCTACAAACATATTTTTAGGATGGTCATAAAGATTTTTTGGAGTATCAACTTGCATAATCTCTCCATGGTTTATAACCACTATCCTTGTCCCAAGGGTCATAGCTTCAACCTGATCATGAGTAACATATATTATAGTTGCACCAAGATCTTTATGAAGTTTATTAAGCTCAACTCTCATTTGAGACCGAAGTTTTGCATCAAGATTACTCAGTGGCTCATCCATAAGAAATACTTTTGGATTTCTGACTATTGCTCTACCCATCGCAACTCTTTGTCTCTGACCACCAGAAAGTTGTCCCGGCTTTCTATCAAGCAAATGCTCTATTTCCAAAATCTTCGCTGCCTTTTTTACTTTCTGATCTATGACATCTTTATCAACTTTCTTAAGCTTCTGTGAAAATGCCATATTATCATACACTGTCATATGTGGATAAAGAGCATAGCTTTGGAAAACCATTGCGATATCTCTGTCTTTTGGCTCAACATCATTTACAAGTTTATCATCAATATATAGTTCTCCTGCACTTATAGTCTCAAGCCCTGCAATCATTCGAAGCATAGTTGTTTTTCCGCATCCAGATGGTCCAACAAATATAATAAACTCTTTGTCATCAATATCTAAATTAAAATCAGATATTGCTTTGAACCCATTGCTGTAAACTTTTTGTACGTGTTTAATTTTAAGACTTGACATTTTGCCTCCTTTCTTCCAATTATTTTGAAGCGTCTAATATATTTTTGCAAATATTTTGCACTTCTTCACTACTTTTTATTTTGCCATTAGCATATAAATCTGCATTACTGATTAGCACATCATATTTTTCTTTTGCAAGATTTGTATCTATATTATCAAGATATTCACTTGCTACAATTTTTAAGTCCTCATCTAAATTATATATTTCAAGTAACTCCTTCACCTTCTCAATAGTTTTTAACTTATCCATATAACTCCTTTCAATTTACAAAGGCTTCCTATCTCTGCATTCTATCGAATGGTATACCAGATGCTCTTGGTGCTGCTGATTTCTTTGAAGTAAATATTAAAACAAGAACAGTTGCTATATAAGGAATCATCTTATAAATATTACTTTGGATATTAAGTGCAAATAAGAATGGTATACTTGCATAGCTATTTGAAAGTGCTTTCATAAATCCAAAGAAGAATGATGCAAGAAGTATATATTTTGGTTTCCATTGTCCGAAGATAAGAACCGCTACAGCGAGGAATCCATAACCAGATACTGTTGCATTAAAGTTAGTAGAAGTTGGAACTACGAATACAAGACCGCCAATTCCTGCAAGTGCTCCTGATATCATAACTCCTGCATATTGTATGCGTTCTACTTTTATACCTGCTGTGTTAGCGGCATGTGGATTTTCTCCACAGGCACGAAGCCTAAGCCCAAACTTTGTCTTGTAGAGAACTATACTTGATAATATAAGTATAAGTATTCCTACATAAGTTGTGATATATGCATTTCTAAAAAGCATATCACCTAATACAGGTATTTTAGATAAGATAGGCACTTCAGTCATTCTAAATGTATTTATAAACTCTATTTGTTGCACATTTTTATTATAAACTATGCCATTGATTATTCTTGCTATAAACACTGCAAATGCAGGTGCAAACATATTAAGTGCTGTTGCAGATATAGTTTGGTCTGCTTTAAGATTTACTGCTGCAATAGCGTGGAACAAACTAAATACTATACCAGTAACTGAAGCAATCAATATTGCTAAAATGAGTTGTATATTTCCAGACATAGTCCCTTGAGTAAGATTTATGAAAAATATACTTGTAAATGCTCCCATGACCATGATACCTTCAAGTGCTATATTTACTACACCTGATCTCTCACTAAACATACCTCCAAGAGCAACGATCAGAAGTGGTATCATAAAAAGTAAAGTTTGCTGTATTAAGAAATATAATAATTCCATACTATACCTCCCTCTTTTTAGTTTTAGTTATCGTGTGGTCTTCTACATTGTATGTCATACGTTCATTTTTTCCGAGTTTTCTATCATTAAGCTTTTCGATAAACTTCTTTATGATAAGTGCAAAGGCTGAAAAGTATATGATGACTGCAACAATTATATCTATGATTTCTTTTGAGAAATGGAATAGCTGCAGATAAAATCCTCCTGCGGTAAGATATGCGATAAATAGTCCACTAAATATGACTCCTATCGGATTACTTACTCCAAGAAGTGCAACTGATATACCATTGAAACCTTCATTTGGAATTACATCTTTTATCTCTATGTGACGTCCTGTTCCTGATAGAAGCATTATCCCTCCAGCAAGTCCCGCGATAGCTCCTGCTATAACCATACTATAAACTATAGATCTGTTTTCACTTATTCCAGCATACTTACTTGCATTTTTATTTAGACCACAAGCCTTTAACTCATATCCAAATGTAGTCTTCTCAAGTATTATATATAGTAAGATTGCAACTACAATTGCTATTATGATTCCACTATTTACTGATGAACCATCAAAAACTTTATCAAGACCAAGTTTTGGAATAGTTGCGACCTTTGGTATATCTTTTGATTCATTTCTTAAAGTATTAAACAAAACTTTATTTCCCTTCACTGCCATATTGACCCAGAAAAGTGAAATGTAATTTAACATAATGCATGATATAACTTCATTCACATTAAAATATGCTTTAAGTATTCCTGGTATTGCTCCCCAGATAGCACCAAGAAATGTCGCAAAAAGTAATCCAACTACCCACTGAAATGGTCCAAGCTTAGGGCACGTAAGTCCTATAAGTATCCCACCAAAGGCGCCCATCAAGAACTGTCCAGAGCCACCAATGTTAAAAAGTCCAGTCTTAAATGCAAAGCCAACTGAAAGACCACAAAGTATAAGTGGAGTTGCATAGTATAAAACCTGTCCTACACCTTTTGAGCCGTGAGTAAATGAACCTGTTAGTATCGTTCCAAATCCTGCTACTGCTTCACTTGGATTTGATATAAGAAGAATTATAAATCCAATTATGAGACCACAGACTATCGCAGCAAATGAAGAAATAAAAGGAGCGAAATCTCTTTTCTTTTTCATATTATGCTACCTCCTTTTTTGGCATTCTCTTTCCACCAGCCATATATAAACCAAGTTCATTCAAATCAAGATTCTTTACATCATCAAACTCACCAACAATCTCACCTTCAAACATAACAAGTATCCTATCTGCAAGATTCATAACTTCTTCAAGTTCAAATGATACAAGTAAAACTCCTTTACCTTCATCTCTTTGTTTAACTATATTCTTATGAATGTATTCTATCGCACCTACATCAAGACCACGTGTTGGCTGAACTGCTATCATAAGTTTATGCTCTTTTGTCATCTCTCTTGCGATGATAATTTTTTGTTGGTTACCACCTGACATATTTCTTACTATACTTGCTGGTCCTGCCATACTTCTTATGTCATAATCTTTTATCATCTCATCTGTATAATCTGTGATTTCTTTTTGTTTTAAGAAACCTGAATGAGAGAATCTATTTTCAAAATACTCTTGGAGTATCATATTCTTTTCCATATTATAGTCAAGTATAAGTCCATCTCTATGACGATCTTCTGGTATATGAGAGATACCATGAGTATTCTTATATCTAATTGATTTATGAGTGAAATCTTCACCCATTATTTTTATAGTTCCTGACTTAAGTGGCTTTGTACCTGTGATGCCTTTTATAAGTTCTGACTGTCCATTTCCATCTATACCAGCGATGCAGACAATCTCACCAGCTCTTACATCAAAGCTAACATCATGAACTTTATCCTTATGTCCTTTCTCTCCAGCTACACCTATATGGCGAACTTCAAGCACAACTGCTCCTGGTTTTGCAGGTGCCTTATCAACTTTGAGATTTACCTTTCTACCAACCATCATTTCAGACATCTCTTCTTTACTTACTTTATCTACATCGACAGTTGCTATAAGTTTACCTTTTCTTAATATCGAACATCTATCTGCCACTTCTTTTATCTCATCAAGTTTATGTGAGATAAATAGTATTGACTTACCTTCCTTCTTCAAGTTCTTTACTATAATCATAAACTCTTCTATCTCTTGTGGTGTCAAAACCGCAGTTGGCTCATCAAATATCATTATGTCATTATTTCTAAAAAGCATCTTAAGTATCTCTGTCCTCTGCTGCATACCTACAGTTATATCTTCAATCTTTGCATCAAGGTCAAGATTAAACTTATATTTTTCACATAACTCTTTTACTCTTTTTCTTGCACCTGCAAGTTTCAACATCCCAAAACTTGTCTCCTCAACTCCGAGAACTATATTTTCAAGAACTGTGAAATTATGAACAAGTTTAAAATGTTGGTGCACCATTCCTATACCAAGTCTATTTGCTGTTACTGCATTATCAATAATTTCTTTCTTGCCATTTACATATATCTCACCACTATTTGCCTTATAAAGTCCAAAGAGGACATTCATAAGTGTAGATTTTCCAGCTCCATTTTCTCCAAGTAGAGCATGAACCTCACCTTTTTTTAATTGCAGTGTGACATCATCATTTGCAACCTTTCTTGCAAATGCTATTGTTATGTGTTTCATTTCTATTGCATATTCAGACATATATGCTCCTTACGGGCTTACTCTCACCCAATAAGTGGGTAAGTTCATACGCCCTAATTTATCTACATATATAAAAAATAGGACCCAAAACTTTTTGAGTCCTATTATAAATTAATTCCAATTATTCAATAAAAGTTACTTTTGTATTTGTTAAATCTTTTAATGCTGTTGCAGGGTTATAATCAGTTACATCATTAAAGATAGTATATTTTCCATTCTTTAAATCTGAGTAAACTACATCATATTCAGCTTTTGTAAATGTCTCAAATCTTGCATTATCCATAGCAGCACCTACACCATCATTCTTTACACTAAATGTTGATGTCTTTCCACCTGGGAAATTGCCATTATAGTACATTGTGATACCATCATAAACTGAAGTTGCGAGTTGCTTAATAGCAGATGTGATAACTGTCTCACTTTCAGAATATTGGTCTACGTCAACACCTATAACTTTTGCTACGAACTTTCCTTCTTGTTGATTCTTACCTTCTGCTGCGCTCATTGCAGAGTTTCCAACTGCACCACCACATCCGAATACTACTTGTGTGCCTGAATTATACCAAGAAGCTGCAAGGCTTTGTGCTTCTGGAGTTGCTGCAAATGCACCTGTATAGTTATAAACTACATCACAGTTTACACCAAGTTCTTTTGCTGCTGCATCAGCACCTTGTATATATCCAAATCCAAAACGTATAACTGCTGGAACTGACATACCGCCTAAAAATCCAAGTTTTGTATTTCCATCTTTAACTGCTGCATAACCTGCAAGGAAACCTGCTTCGTCCTCTTGATAAAGAATAGGCATTGTGTTAGCACCTGTCTTATAAGTGCTGTAGTCTGCAGTGTGTGGTTCACCATCAAGAAGAATGAAGTGAATGTCTGGATATTTCTCTTGTGCAAGATATACTGGCTCTTCAAACAAGAATCCTGGGCACACTACAACCTTTGCTCCACCTTCAATAGCTAGTTCGATTGTCTCGAAGTAGGCATTTGTTCCTGCTTCTTGTGGTTGATAATACTTGTGACTAATGCCGTGTTCATTTGCATACTTGGTTAAACCTTCCCAAGCACCTTGGTTAAATGATTTGTCGTCAATTGTTCCAAGGTCAGTAACAAGTGCAAGTTCAAATGTTTCTTTAGTTGACTGTGCATCTACTGCTACATCAGTATTAGCAGACTTTTGACCACATGCAACAAGTGATAAAATCATCATAAGTGCTAAAACACTAGATAATAATTTTTTCATAATAAAAATCCCTCCGATTTTTAATTTTATATTTTTTTTAGCGGAAGATATTTTCTTCGCACTTTACAATACAACTTCAAAAATTATAACCGCGCTATTTCTTAAATTACTCTTACTATTTTACCACATTTTTAATAAATATTATAGTATTTTTTTTTTAGGCCATTTTACCCCATTTTTAGGCTTATTTTATTCACTATATTGTAACTCTGCCTTTGTTATACCACTTGCATATATCTCTGCGAAATCATTTTTCATAGATATAGGTATATAGCCTTTTTCTTTATACTCTTCTGACTTTTTGCTATAATCCTGCTTTCCCCATTCTCTTTCACTATCGTCTGCTATTATCATATATGCAAGTGAAGGATATTTATTTCTATCATCTATAGTATAATTAAGCATACTGCTATCACTTCCGCTATTTCCAAAAGCCAAAACTGGTCTTTGTCCTATCTCTCTTTCTATATAGATTGACTTATTTGCATTTAGATTCTTCTGGATGAAACCACCAGTTAATACTAATTCATTTCCATTTTCATATTTGAAATTCATATTTGATGATTCTGTCTCATGACCTTTTACCTTTACTTCAAAGTCTGTACCTATCACATGATTTAGAGTGACATAATCTTTTATTGGAGAGTTTGCTACTATTGCTCTTGTCGTTGTTCTTTCAGTACCACTTATTACATATATAGTAAACTTATTCTCATAAAGATATTTAACGAGTTCCACCATAGGGAGATAGAAGTTGTCTATGTATCTCATATTGTTGAAACTTTTAGTTTCTTTCTTTCCAAACTCTACAGCATAGTTATAAAGTTCTTCTTTTGTCATCCCAGCATATGCTCTTGCAAAGTTTCTTGCAAGATTTTCATCAGCAGTATATCCTGGCTTTATTGCTCTTGCAACCATCTTTAACTCATCAGATACTCTTTCTGGATGATCATTTAAGCAAAACTCTATAAACATCATAGTGTCATAATAAGTGTAAAATGTTTCACAGGCCAAAGTTCCATCCATGTCAAAAACTGCTATCCTGTCTTTTTCAGGGATGAAGTTCTCTTTATCATTTGGGTTTGTTACTTTCTGCACATACTCTACAAGACTTTTTGATACAGCTGAATCTTTTGTCCAATATGTTGTAAGTGCTGTTGTCTTCACTTGTTTAGCACAAGATACTAAACATAAACTACTTGAAACTACTACAAGTAAAATCGCTTTAGCAAAAAACTTTTTCATACTTTTAAAACTCATTACTTTTCTCCTAACAATACTACTTATATTTTCAGTTTATATGATTTTAATCACATAAACTTTATGTAAACTACTTTAACTATCTCGTTCCTCCACCAGAACCTCCACCAGAGAATCCTCCACCACCACCTATTGACGAAGCACCACCAAGACCTTGTGCTGCCATACTTGCTGCTCTTGCCACATTAGCAGCCCTTCTTGCACTTAGTGTATAATAATATAAACTTCTAAAGTAAATATCAGATACATAGTAAGTATTTGACATTTTTTCTATCTCTAAAAGTCTATCAGGATAAATCTTTTTAAGCTCTGACAAAACTTTTTTAGCTATGCCAAAAAGTGTAGCATATACCATAAGATCTTCCCAGATGACACCTTCTGTTATACTTCTTTCATTTATCAGTGTAAACTCATCAAGAAACTTCCGAAGCCCATAGACTTCTGATAATTCACTTTTACCCTTATCAGTCAAGTCCTTAAGTTTTGTACCAAAAATCTTATTGTAACAATCTTCTCTATGTAATTCATTATGCCCTTTTGTATCCAGGGAATCCAGGTAATTTACAAGTTCATCATAATTTAACTTTGCATATTTTTTTAATTCGTTTTCTTGAAGTATATTGTCTGGTCCCGCAGCTTGAATTATAATGTCATATAATTCTCTTAATAGCGGATCTTTTGGTACCTTTCCAACTTTTAAACTCGTGCTTTCCTTCTCTCTTCCCAAAAAACCATATGACTTTTCTTTGAGTGGTTTTAGATTGCCATCATTAATCATTTTCATTATAATGGCACCTATCACATTTGTTTCCTTATTTTTCCATATATCAAAATCTTTATATAGAGAATTAGTCATTAAAATACTTCCGCCATTTGGAGTGTCTCTAAAATAATTTGTCTCTTTATAAAATCTTTTAAGTGACATTCTTCTTTTTATTTTTGACACAATTTTTGCTATGCCACTTAAAAATACAAGTCCAAAAATACCAAGAATTACTTTCGCAAATGCTGTTGCCTCGCTATCTTCTGCTTCAATTACTTCTTTAGTTGCCTCGCTATCTTCTGCTTCAATTACTTCTTTATATGAACTTCCTTCAAGTGCTCTTTTTAGGACTGTATCTTCAAAGTTTTCGCTAACACTCACATTTGGATTTAGCATCCCTTTAAATATCTCAAGCGTTACATTCATATAATCTCTATTAAATAAAGGGTTCGTACTAAATGCTACTGCATAACCATCTTCTGAAAATGCAGTCATACCTTCATATCCAAATCCCCATATACGAGCATTGTCAGTTGTTAGTTTTTTATCATCATCAAGTTTTATTCTCAAGTTTACATCACTTGGAAATATACTCATATTAGAATTTACAAACTGGAAATTAAAACCATCTGCATCGCGATAAGATTTTACAAGTGGGTCTACATCATAAGTAAATGTATAAATGTTATTTCCATATTCAGATATACCAAAACAAAGTTCTACACCTTTATCAGTATAATTAATACCTGATCTCCACTTCTTCCCATCAAAACTCCAGTCCACATCCCAGCCATCAGCTGAAAGATACTCTCTATTACTTTTCCACACTTTGAAGTTCTTAATTATCAAACTCTTATCTTCTATAGGTATATATATTTCCGTTCCTTCATCAAATGTACCAGTCCATCTCTGTGTGATTGTCGCACTACCATTGTCGTGAATCGCAACATCTATATCAATGTTATCTACATGGTTTTTTGCATAGATAAAAGAGCAATAAAATATAACTATAGATAATAGGCATCCTATCGCAAATATTAATTTATTCAATCTTGTATTTATATATCTCATATATCGATTTTATATTTATAACTTACTTATAAATATTTCATACCTTATGCTATAACAGCAAAAAACAGGTATTTACAATCAACTATTTCATAGATGGCATTTCAGCTTTAGAATCCTCTGTCTTTAGATAATCTCTTGCAACTATTCCAAATATAGGTGCTATAAGTGATGTTGGGAACATTCTTATAGTTCTATTTAATTTTGTTACTGAATCATTATATACAAGTCTACTTTGACGAACTTTTGTCTCATAATCATTTAATGAGTTCATCAAGTTTTGATAATTAGTATTTGACTTGAGGTCTGGATAAGCCTCTGCAACTGCCATTATCTTTCCTATTGCTTCAGATATCATATTTTCTTGTGCTTCTACATCAGATGCTTTGCTAGTGCCTCCGATACTTGTTCTCATCTTGATAACATCTGAAAGTGTTTTATATTCGTGTTCATTGTAGCCTTTTACTAGGTCAAGAAGTCCAGTAAGAGCATCAAATCTTGATGTGAGATTTACTCCAATCTGACTCATAGCATTATTGACATTTTCATCAAGTGACACAAGCATTCTCTGTGTGCCTACGAACCATCCAATAACAACTACTACTAAAAGAATTATCATTAAAATCATTGTCATACTTTTATCCTCCTAAAAATGTTTGTTAATAAATGTTTTCTAATACTTATTATCAAAGGTTAAAGTCTTATCCTCCCACTCCCTCAAGAGCTATAGCAAGTTGGTCTGCGCAAGATGTTCCTCTACCACCACAGTCATTTCCCCTTAAAACTTCTATCGCATGTTTAGCATCTTGTCCTTCAAGGAGCTTCCCTATGGCTTTTAGATTTCCATTGCAGCCTCCCAAAAATCTTAAATTATATATTTTCCCATCTTCTATCTCAAAAGTAATCTGTTTTGCACAAACTCCTTTTGGCATAAACACATGTTCTTCTCTCATATCATAATCCTCCTTGCAAATCTATATAATTATAGCATAAAGTTTGTTTTTTTACACCTTATATTGTATAATGAATGGCATGAAAAGAATAGCCTTAACTGGTGGGGGCACCGCAGGACATATAACTCCAAATCTCGCCCTTATACCAGAACTAAAAAACAGAGGATACGACATCATATACATAGGAAGTAATAATGGTATGGAAAAAGAAATTATAGAAAGGCGAAACATACCATTTTTTGGCATCACTACTGATAAATTAAGACGATACCTTGATATAAAAAACTTTTTTATGCCTATGAATGTCATAAAGGGCATAGGAGAAGCTACTAAGATATTAAAAGAAAATAATGTTGATATCATTTTTTCAAAGGGTGGTTTTGTTTCAGTCCCTGTCGTGATTTCTGCTTCAAGACTTAAGATACCTGTCATATCACATGAGGCAGATTATACTCCTGGACTTGCTAATAAAATAGCACTACCTTTATCAAAAAAAGTATGTTGCAATTTTGAAGAGACAATAAAGTATCTTGGTAAAAAAGGTGTGTGGACAGGATGTCCTATAAGGCAGGAACTTACAAGTGGAGATAGAAAAAAAGGTTTAGAGTTTTTAGATTTTCATAATGATAAACCAGTGCTTTTTGTAACTGGTGGAAGTCTCGGCTCAAAATATATAAATGACCTACTTAGAAGTAATTTACCTGAAATATTAAAAGAAATGAATGTGGTTCATTCTTGTGGAAAAGGAAAACTTGATGAGAGCATTCGATATGATGGTTATCGTCAATTTGAGATTATAACTACAGAGCTTCCAAATGTATTTGCAGCAACGAATTATGTCATAAGTCGTTCTGGTGCAAATGTCATTTTTGAACTTTTAGCACTAAAAAAACCTAATCTTTTGATTCCACTTTCCACAAAGGCATCTCGTGGAGATCAGATACTAAATGCAAATAGTTTTATGAAAAAGAATTATTCTCTCGTCCTTCTTGAAGAAGACCAGGACCAAAATCCAAGTCTCTTTTTCAAAAGATTAGAAGAACTAAAAGAGAAAAAAGATGAGATGATTTCTTCAATGAAAAACTCGAGTGAAATAAATGCAACTAAAAATATCTGTGATTTAATAGACAGTTATGTTTCATAGTCTTCACATTTTTATACGACTTAAGGAGCAAATAATATGATTAAGTTTAAAATTCCTGCAACGTCAGCAAATATCGGACCAGGCTTTGACTGCTTTGGTCTTGCATATTCATTTTACAATGAGTATAGTATAGAAAAAGCAGATAGTATGCTTATAGAAGGCTGTGATCCAGCATTTACCACAAAAGATAATATTTTTAATGTAGCATTTAATAAGACAATGAAAAAACTTGGCAAAACTGGTTCATATCATGTTCATTATAAGCCAACTATTCCAGCGAGTAGGGGACTTGGGTCTTCCGCCAGTGTTATAGTGGCTGGTTGCAGGACTGCAAACATTTTATATGGGGGCAAAAATAAATTATCCGATGATGAGATATTTCAGATAGCATCAACTATAGAAGGGCACCCTGATAATGTTGCTCCTGCCATCTTCGGTGGTCTTACAGCATCAACAAAACTTAATGATGGAACTTTTTATTACAAAAAATACAAAGTATCAAATAAACTTTATTTCACTGTCCTAATACCTGATTTTAAGACATCTACTGAAATGGCAAGAAAACTTTTACCTAAAGATTATAAAAAAGAAGAAGCTGTCACTATGATTTCACATAGTGTGCTGATGATTGAAGCTTTACAAAGTGGTGATTTCAATTTATTAAAAACTGTTTGCAAAGATTTTATTCATGAGCCATATAGAAAAAAACTAATCAAAGACTATGACCTTATCAAAAAACGAGTAGAAAAAAATGGCGATGCAGTGCTCATAATCTCTGGTTCAGGGCCAACACTACTCACCATCTCAAATGACAAAAACTTTTATAAAAAAATAAATCTTAAAGGCACAAAGGATAATTGGCTTATTAAGCCACTTGGTCTTAAAAAATAATTATATTTTAACCACCACTTTCCCAACAATCACACACATTGCATATGCAATTATCTCTATCCCTACTATAGTTGATCCAACTGGTGTACCTGCAAGTATTGATACTATGATTCCTATACCAGCACATAAGACAGAAAGCACAGCTGAACTTATAACTACTGCCTTAAAGCTTTTGTAAAGTCTCATAGTTGAAAGTGCTGGGAATATAATAAGTGCAGATGTGAGAAGTGACCCAACAAGATTCATTGCAAGGACTATTATGACTGCGATTATGACAGCAATGGCAAAATTATAAAAACTTACATTTACACCTATCGCCCTTGAAAAATCTTCATCAAAGGTTAATGCAAATATCTTATTGTAAAAAAGTATATATATTATAACTACAATGATTGACAAAATTGATGATAGTATAACTTGCTGTGTCGATAATGTAAGTATAGAAGTAGAGCCAAAAAGCGTTGTACATACATCACCTGATATATTTGATGATGATGAAAACATATTCATAAAGAGATAACCAAGTGCAAGAGATGTCACTGATATCATAGCTATCGCAGCATCACCTTTTAAAAGAGTAGTTTCCCCCATACAAAGCACAACTATTGCCGCAAGTATAGTTACTGCAAGTATGAGTGGCATATTATTAGTCCACTGAAATATCGCAGCCACTGCCATAGCAAGAAATGCCACGTGAGAAAGGCCATCACCAATAAATGAAAATCTTTTTAATACAAGTGTAACTCCAAGTAGCGAAGAACAAAGTGCCACAAGCACACCTACTATCATCGCATATCTTACAAATGGATATTGGAAATACATCTGAAGTGTCTCTATCATATTGTCTACCTTACCTTTTTCCCACAGTTTTCACAAATTATATTATTTCGAAGTTCTGATGTGAACTTCATTCCTATCTCACTATTTAAATACTCGTCTTTCGTACCAAAAAAGATTTCACTTCCTATATGCAAAATATGTGTTGCATATTTTAGTGCATCATTCAAATCATGCGATATCATTATTATAGTTATATTATCTTTTTTATTTAAATCTCTAACAATCTCATACATCTCTGCAGTCACTTTTGGGTCAAGACCTGATACAGGTTCATCAAGGAGAAGTACTTTCTCTGTAGCGCAAAGTGCTCTTGCAAGTAAAACTCTTTGCTGTTGTCCACCCGATAATTCTCTAAAACATCTATCTTTAAACTCAACTATGTGAAGTCTTTGCATCGCGTCAAGTGCTCTCTTCTTATCACTTACACTATAAAAAAATGACTTGTGACCTAAATTACCTGATAAAACTATCTCAAAATTGGTAGCAGGGAAATCTCTTTTGACAGTTGACTGCTGTGGGAGATAACCGATTTCATTTGCATTTAGTCCATCGCCAAAAACTATTTCACCACCCATTGGCTTCTGAAGTGACAAAAGTGTTTTCATCAAAGTCGATTTTCCAGAACCATTTTCACCGACAATGCATAGATAATCACCTTTTTCTACACTAAAACTGATGTTGTCTCTCACAACTTGTCCTTCATAACCAACTATCAGATTTTTACATATTATCTGTGCCATTTTACCCTACATAATCATATATTATTTCATCAAACATTTCCTTATTATTTTCTATCTGATCTCTACTGCCTATTGTCACATACTTTCCATCTGTTACTATTTTATCAATTATTGTTGCTAACTCTTTAAGATCAGAAAGTTTCATCTCTTTTATATCTCTCATATATCTCACATACCTATCTGGTCTTTTTTCTTTTACATTCTTAAATATCTCATCAATTGCCGACATAGCAGATTCAAACTTTGTAAGTGGATATGAATATGTTGCATAGGCGTTTAATTTATAATCTTCAAACTCATCATCTGTTAATTTGGTTTCCTTAAGCATTTTTGGCACTTCGCTAAAAACACTATATGATTCTTTTAAATTAGGATCTCTATAAGTATATATACTGGCATTTAATCTATCTATAATACTATAAGCACCATATGCTGACCTTTTTGCTCTAAACTCTTTATACAATATTTTATCATCAATTATATTTGTTAAGACTTGATACTTACCTGTAAAATCAATATTATCTTTAAGTAAAGGTGTAGAAATGTAATTATATTGAACTGTTCCACTTGTTAAGATAGCAAGTTTATTTGGCAATGCTTTTAAATTATCGCTATAATCATTTGGCTTTATTCGGATGTCATTAAAATCATAAGATAAGTCAATAACTTTTCTTTTAAGCACCTTCATTGTGTCAAAATTAGAAATTATCTGACATGTAAAACCAGATCTATTATAAAGGTCAAGTAATAACTTACCACATTCATCTAAAAGTGTCTTAATCTCACTGTCACTCATAGCGCTTATGTCTTTTAAGAACTTAAAATAATCCAGCCCATTTAAATGGTATTCATAAAGATAATCACTATTATTTTGTACTTTTACTAAATCACTAGCAAAACCATTAGGATTATTATATAAGTAAAGTTTTAAACTATTATATGTATTTGAAACTATATTTCTTACTTTGTCTACATCTTCAAACTTTGTCTCAAACATCAATTCATCTATGAGTTCAAAAATCTTATCAATATTTCTATCAAGAGATCTTGTCGTAAAAGAAAAATATGGTTTGTATCCACCATCATAATAATAATTAATAATTGGTCCGAAACTATAACTACTCATATATCTATCAAACTCTGATGCTAATTTTTTTCCATCATAATGAGTAGTAGGTAATTCAAGCAAAATCTCTGAAATGAGTTTTAGTTTAAGTGTATCCTCATACTTGACACCACTCGCATCAAAAAGCAAATTGAGATAGAAATTATTTATGCCCTCTATATCACTTCGTATAAAATGAACCCCTTCAATTTTTTCTTCGTATGCATAACATTTCGCTCTATATTCATCAAGTGAGCTCACACTTGCGACACGAAGTTTATCTATGAGCGAACTTTCACTTTGACTTGAAATCCACTTATCATATTCTAATGTATCTGATATGAGATAATCAATCTCTTCATCAGACATATTTTGTTTTTTAGAAATCAGTTCTTCCTTTTTACTTATTTCTCTCTCTTCAAGAAGTCCTTTCTTTGGGATAGTTAAAGTTATACTTGCATTTTCATTATTAGACAAATACTTATCGATAAGTTTTTTTATCTCGCCATTTTTAAAAGCGAGATCGACATCTTCAAAACCTTTTATGTATTTCAAATATCCTAATATATCTTCGCCATTATTTTTGAAGACTAATTCATAAAAAGATATTGCTCTCTTTGCAAATCCATGAGAATCTTTCATTACTTCCATGTCCATTTCTAAATCGTCAATTATATCATCTATATCATCTTGCTTGATACCTTCAACTCTTACCTCTTCAAATGATTCTTCCATAATTTCTTTTATCACTTCAGCATCATTTTCGTCGACATTTGAAAACTCGACAGAAAAATATGGTCTTGGACATAAAAGAGAATTTGAAAGACTAAAATCAGCATATGGCAATTTCTCTTTCACTCTTCTATCAACTGGTCCGTCACTTGCAAATAAATTATTTATCACTACTGAAAATAGTCCACTTTCATAAGCCCCCATACCTTCACATATTACATTATAGGTTATAACAGACTGTCTTGAGATATCATCATTTTCAGAAAATGGAAAATCATATTTCTTTATCGTAAAAGCATTTTGCTTTTTGTAATTATTATCAGATTTATCAATTACTCTCTTATCATACTTATTTAAATATTCTTCATCAGTATATTTTAAATATTTCTCATAATCAATGTCACCATAAAGTGTTATCACAAGATTGCTTGGATGATAATACTTATCGTGGAACTCTATTAAATCTTCATGCTTTATGCTTGGTATACTATCTGTTGAGCCACCTGTGTTCACTCCCATAAAGCTACCTTCAAACATTGTATCAAGTGAATTATAATATGCTACATTACTTATGCTACTCTCTACACCAGACATCTCACTATATACTACACCACTTAGTTCTAAATCAGAAGACTTGTCATTTAAGATATATCTATATGCTTCCCTTTTGAGGTTTTTATCATCACGCAAAACTTCTGGGTTTAAAACTCCATCAAGATACATTTTATATAATTCGAAAAGCTGTGTGTCTGAAAGTGATGAAAATGGATAGACAGTGGCATGTTGCATAGTAAAAGCATTCATAAATGTATTATAGGTTTTATTCCTTGCCTCCATAAATAGATTAGCATTTGGATATTTTTCAGAACCACCAAGACAAGCGTGTTCAAATACATGTGGTATGCCTTTATTATCATATGAAAGAGTATTAAAACCAAAGACAGCTGATTTATCGATATCATCATTTGATATTAATATCGCTCTTGCTCCGGACTTTTCATGAGTCATAGAAACTAATTTTGCATTTTGATATTTATAATCATAGATTGCATCAATATTAAAGCCGTAGATTTTACTTCCAACTTTTGGTAAAGGATACTTTGATAAAGTCGCTACATCACCTTCAAGTTGTATTAGTTTGTCTCCAAAATTATTTACTACATTATCAGTCTCGCTTGTAGTTGCTACTAATTCATCATTTTTATAATAAGACTTTAGTCTTGAGCACGAAAAAATACTTAATATCAATATCAAACTAAATGCTATGTTAAATACTTTTTTCATAATTTTTTTCCTTTTCAAAGTAGTGATACTTCCCATTTTTCTATTGCGGAGCATTTACTGATGTTGGTGCTATGATGATATTACTTGCTGGTGCAATACTTGGTTCATCTGGAAGTATTGGCACAACATCAAAATTAGGTGTCATATAAATCGTGTCATCAGATATTTGCTCTACATATTTCTTTGGCATATTGATAGTACCAATAGATGAATGTATATTACATCTTGTTCTTGGCTGTGTTCCATCTATAAAATATTCTGTATAAGTGCAGTCGCCTCTTAAATCATGTTCACAGCCACTTGTCGCGAGAAGTCCTGACTTTCTACAAACTTTCCTTGATATAATTGCTGCTGGTTTTTCAAACTTTGGATCTTTTAGCGATGTATGTATCGTCTGCATAATTTTTCGCCATATATCTTTATGGAAAGATGTGCCACCATTATTAATTTTCTTTCTTGTATCTTGAAGAGACTGGTTCTCATCACATCCACCCCACACACCTGCTGTATAATAAGGAGAGTAACCTACAAACCATACATCATTATTATTTGTAGTTGTTCCTGACTTTCCTGCAAGAGACATTCCACTAAAATGCGCTCTTGTCGATGTAGGAGTTATATTCATAGTTGGAGAGCTAAATGCTTTTCCAGAAACCATTGAATCTGCCATGGCAGATGTGAGAAGGTAAGCATTTTCTTTTGACATAACTCTTGTCACAGGATTTTTAGTATTATCAAGAATTACTTTCCCATAGTGGTCATAAACTCGAGTATAAAGTATTGGTTTTCTATAATTGCCCTCATTTGCAATTGCTGCAAATGCTGATGTAAGTTCATAATTAGTCACACCATAAGTAAGTCCACCAAGTGCTGCCGCAGGATTTGCATCTTCTCTCTCATCAAGTGATGTAATGCCAAGCCTTTTTGCAAATCTAATTCCTATTTCAGGTGTTACCGTCTCCATAAGACATCTTACTGCTATAATATTTAATGAATAAACAATCCCTGCCCTTATATTTTGAAATCCAAGATAACCTGTTGAGTACCAATTCTTAAATGTCTTATTCATTGTATTTGTCTTATACACATACTCACTATCATAGTAAGGAGTTGCAAGTGTCTTATTATATAGTTCAAGCGCTGGTGCAAATGACGCAAGAACCTTAAATGTACTTCCAGGTTGTCTCTTTGTCACAGTTGCGCGGTTTAAAGACCTTGATACAGTTTTCTCGCCTCTTCCACCAGATAATGCTACAACTTCACCAGTTCTGTGATTGATAAGTACAAATGAGCATTGAGGCTCCAAGAAAAAGTTCAAAGTTTCTGCTACAACTGAATCTCCATCTTTCAAAACTGAATCTCTGAAACTATTTACAAATTGCTGTGCTGTATCTTTATTAGCGAAAAGTCCATCATACTTTTTATTCTTCAAAGTGTTCACATGATAATTTTGCACATCTACCTGTGAATAATGAGTTAATGAATCATCACTATGTCTTATTGATAATCTATAGTCTATCGCATACTTTTTTACTTTATAATTTGACTCTCTATTTACTTCTGTATCTACTATATTTTGAAGTTCAGGATCCATCGTTGTCTCAACTCGAAGTCCACCTGAATAAAGTAAGTTATTTGCAAGTGTCTGTGAATACCCAAGTCTTTTTACCAAATCTTCTTGAAGTTGGTCTATTACAGATTCAGTAAAATATTTATATACTGATATAGTATTCTCTGTTTTTATCTCAACATTCTTTATCCTACTATACACATCATCATGAATTGCTTCTTCATACTCATCATCAGTTATATAATTAAGTAGAAGCATATTTTTAAGAGTCTGACGCTGTCTCTTTTGATTTTCTTCTGGGTGAGTTATAGGATTATTTTTTGTAGGATTTTTAGTGATACTTGCTATCACCGCACATTCACTAATCGTCAAATCCTTTAACTCTTTATCAAAATATCTTCTTGCGGCAACTTTTACGCCAAGAGTATTTGCTCCAAGATTTATGACATTTAAATAATCAGTAATAATCTGCTCTTTTATTTCTTTCTTTGACATCTCTGCTTGAGTCTCATATTGAAGAGCTATATATTGTTCTTGAAGTTTTCTTACATATTTTTCAAAGCCTTTCTCATGAAGTGCCGAATCAAACACTGCATTTTTTACAAGCTGTTGAGTTATAGTCGAGCCGCCACCACGACTTGAATCAGATTTTAAAACTCCATAAATCGCTCTACCTATTGACTTTAGATCAACACCAGAATGTTCCCAAAATCTTTCATCTTCTATAGCCACAAAGGCATTTACAAGATTTTCTGGTATGTCTTTAAACTTTACAGACTCTCTATTTGATCCCTCTTTTACAAGAGTATCCATTAGATTACCATTTCTATCTACAATCCTCGTTGCAAATGCTGTAGGCCCAAAGTGAAAGCTTGTAAGAGGAGGTGTACTATCAAGTATTCCTTTCACCATACCAAGACCAAAAAACATACCCAAAAATCCAAGTCCGATTAGAGCAACAAAAATCTTTCTCAAGATATGAAGTTTCTTTTTTCTTCTTCTCTTCTTACCCTGAGTATGATTCTTTGCGTCCATATCTCTTCCAGCAAATCTCTTTTCAGGAAGTTTTATGGATTTAATGCTGCCAAGTTTTTTTAGAGTGTATTCCAAATGTTGCTCCTTATTAATACCCTCTCGCCTCTCTACTTCTCCTTGCATAATTTGACTCTGGGTGCTGTGCTATTATCTTATCAAATAGGGCATTTGCCTCTTTAAGTCTATCAAGATTTTGATATAGTCTAGCAAGTAAAAACATAGTCTCTGGGTCATCTGGATTTATGCTCAAAGACAATTGATAATATGATATTGCTGCCGTTTTATTACCACCATTCCAGCTTTCAGTTCCAAGTTCACAAAGTCTTTTAGCGCCTATACCTTCTATTCTTGACCTAGCCTGATTAAGTAATGAGATTAGTGTCTCATCGGTTATGGCATCCTTATCAAGTTCTACATAACTCTTGGCTGCTCTACTTATATAGCCACCATCAAAATCAGAAATAATACTATTTAATGTTTCATATTGTGATGTGAATAGTTTATTTTGCTCTTCATATGCTCGAAGTTTCACACTTGCATCTTCATAGTTTGTTTTAAGTTCATTATTCTCTATAGTTAAATCCCTAATGGTTTTATTTTGGTCATTTACAAGCTCTGCATATCTTATGACTTGATTTTCACTTGCAAGTGACGAACTACCATTTGAAGTAGGTTGCATAATAAGTGAGTTTGACAAAGCACCAATTATAATTCCTATCAAAATAAAAATTACTTTTTGATTTTCAGACAATTTTATATATTTTCTTGGGAGTATAGCATCATCTGATTCAAGTTTTTTAAATGAATAAACTTTCTCAATTCTTTTTTCTTTGACTTCACCTTTTTTAGTATTCTTTATGACATAATCCATATGTTCATTTATGTGCACATTTCCATTATCTATTTTTTGACATTTAAGCAAATAATGACCTGCTTTGATGTGATCTTGCAACTTAAGATATAAAATAGATAGTAAGAACATCGCTTTTACGTTATGATCATTAAGTTCTACCGCTCTATTTAGTTTCATCATTGCCAAATCATTTTTATCACTCTCTATATCGTCAATCGCCATATTGTATAATCTGACACTTTCAAAGTAGTTATTCGTATTTTCATCATCCTGCACTTTTCTTAAGTATTCATTTGCTGGATTTACTTCATTCTTAAATATGTCTTTACTTGCAAACCACTGCACGATTGCTTCAGTTATAGCACCCTCTTCATAAAATATAAGAGCAAGTAAGTTTCTTGCATTTACATTTTTTGCATTAAAAGAAAGAGATTTTTTAAGCAAAAGTGTTGCTCCAAATAAATCCCTCTTTTCTGCTCTATCAAGTGCTACGTTGTAGAACCTGTTAGAGATTTGCCTAAACTCTCTTTCATAAATAGATGCCATAAGGTCTCTACTTTGTTTTTGTGTTAGTAGCCTGTTTAAACATATTAAACATTATGTCATCCATATCAGTAATGTCCATATTTGCAAGTGCATCATCAATTTTGTCAGGCTCTAAACTCTTTTCAAATTTTTTAATTTCTTCATCAAAGTTCAACATATATGTTCCCTTAATTTTTATAATGATAAATATTCTAATATCATAAGAGTAGAAACATCAGATGAGTGTTTTCTTGAATCATTATATGTAGTTATAGCATCTTCATCACTTCCATCTGATATAGAACGAACGACAGCAAAGTCAACACCATTTACATAGCAAACTTGACCAGTACTTGCTCCTTCCATTTCTACTGCTATAGCATCAAAATCTTCTACTATACTATTTTTTTTGACTGCGCTTTCTATGAACTGATCGCCTGATGCAATAGTTCCGACTTTATAATTTATCCCTAATTTTTCAGCACATTTCACTAAATCTTTTACTATACTTTCACTACAAGGAAACTTTACGACATCTATACCTTGTATCTGTCCCTTTTTCATTCCAAAAGATTCAAAATCAAAATCATGCTGAACTACATCATTTGCTATAGCGACATCTTTAATTTTAAGATCCTTATGAAGCGCCCCTGCAATTCCTATGTGTATTATTTTGTCAGGATTGTACTTCAAAATCATTATCTCCGCACACATTGAAGCAAATACTTTTCCCACTCCACATTTAGCCACGACAACATTTTTTTCATTAAAATTACCTGAAAAAAAGTCAATGCCACTAATAGTTTCAATTTTGACATTTGTAAGTTTTTCTTTTAATTCATTTGTTTCTACATCCAATGCGCCTATTATGCCTATCATAATTTTCTTTCAAAACCTACTCCAAATAATATTTTAAGAAATCTCTTCAATACAAAAATTGCGGATAACAGGACTTGAACCTGCACGGTTTCCCGCCAGAACCTAAATCTGGTGCGTCTGCCAGTTCCGCCATATCCGCATAACCTTTATATTATAACTTAAATCAAAGTTTTTTTCAATAAAAAATGGCATCTCTGCCATTCCTTCTTACTTATTTTTTAAGTCCGCAAAACTTTAGTCCCTCTTCAGTCATAAATAATCTATCATAATGTTCCTTTGATTTATTTTCTAATCTTATCTGATCTATCCCATCAAGCAATCTTTCGACACTAATATTACCTTTTAGAAAATTAGACACAGCTATGAGTGACCTTTTTGCGCCATCAAGTTCATCATGATAGTATTCAATCCCCATATAATTTCCTATGTGCTCATAGAAAATACTTCCATCATCATTTAGAAAATATCCAGTAAATATCATATCAAATGAATCACAACAATCTTCATTTTGAATATTAAAGTCATCTACTTTTTCACAGAGTACAAAAGGTCCACTATCATATCTTATGCCTTTTCGAAGTTTATGAACTAATATGTCTCCCTTTTTAAAAGGTGTAGGAAACTTCAGATACATTTCCCCAGTGACATCTGCTGATATATTTTCTGGTAAATCATTCCCAACAGAATAGTCAAGAGCATCTCTACTTACATTTAAATCTGTTATCTCAAGTTTATCATTTAGAAAGACTTCTCCAATATAATTCTCACTATCAAGTTTATACTTATAGACTGTCACATATGCGAACTCCGCTATCACCTCATCATTTTTATAATTCTCTTTGATTGGTGATTCTTTCGTACCGATAAACTCATTTCTATTAGTATCAATATAGTTTATCACGCTATCGTAACTTGAGAAATATACATCCGACTTATAGTCATCACAATTAGTATAACAAACTGTAAATGTATAGATATATGAATCTTTCACGTTTGTAAAAAAATCTTTTGCCTCATTTTTTCTTTGCAAATTAATCTTCACTATATCATATAAGCTATCATAGCCTTTAAAGCTCGTATCTTTGTATTCTTTCATAACTTCAAGTAACAACTCTTCTTTTTTCTTAAAGTTCAGATAGAAATTATTATTCACTATCCACAAAGCTTCCTGCGTATTAAACTTATAATTTATTTTTCTTAAATAATCACTTATATCATTAGAATTGATAAGTTCTAAAAGATTTATCATTTATGAGGTACTCCTTAACTTAAATTATAAAGATTGTCATCTGCATACTCTATAATAAAACCATTTTCAAACATTTCAATTATATCGCTATCTGACATTCTTTTTCTAAATATCCCAAAATCATCTTGAACATTTTTCTTTGTTTTTTTTTATACCCCAAATACCATTGCCTATTATTTTGATTTATAAATTATATCATATGATTAAATGTTTCACAAAGTTTTAAATATTAAAAGAATAATAAACAAGTATTTACAAGTTTCTTATACTCTTTTAACAACTTATTATACTTTTTTATATAAGACTTTTCATCAATAAGCTTTAATTCAAAGTCCTTTCTTTTTACTGACTTTTTGACATCATTCATAAAAGATATACTTAAGTTTCTTGTATCATTATATATCCTGTACTCTTTTTCAAGATTGTAGGTTTTACTTTTAGTAAATAAAATTGTATCTGTTATGAGTTTATAAGTAGTATCATCCATCAAGGTTTTAAGTTCTCTCTCCATCTCCCAAATCTGTTTTAGTACTTTACCTTCTTTTTCACTACCATCTTCGCTCACAAATTCATTTAAGTATTTTTTTAATGTGTATAAAGTTTTTTTATTGTACTTTAAGGAAGTTTCCTCACCATTTCTTACATGCTCTATCTCATCATACAGATTTAAAAGCCGTTTGTATAAATAATCGTCTATTAAAACTGAATAATTTCTTCTTCCATTTTTTCTTTTTTCCTTATACTCAAGTTCTATACTTTTTCGCTCATATCTATATTTATGCACAATATCACTTATAGTAGTAAAATCATTTTGTGGCAAAAGTAGCTTAAGACTCTTTTCAAGATCAGCAATTCTATTCATACTTTTATGGTACTCAAACACAACTTCAAGATAATTTCTTATTTTGTCATAAAGATCTTGAGAAGTAACTAATTTAGACTTCTTACCACTGTGAATCTTTTCCAGTTCACAATACATCTCTTTATACTCTTGATACTTTTTGTCATCAATACTATCATTTTGACGCTTGATCCAAGCATTGATATTTTTTATAGTGCTACCTTGACCTTCTGCTTTATAAGCACCCTTAATTTCTCTTTTTAATTCAGACTCAATCTTCCAGTTTTTTAAAATAAGTGGTATATCATATAATCTAAATGTGTCTCTCACATACTCTTGGTAATCTTTTCGATCAAAAATTAAATCATTTGCATATTCTTTTTGATACTTTTTATATAGTCTAATTGCCTCATCTTTTTTTACTACTTCTAGTCCCCCATCATGAACATGCAAAGCATAAGTAAAATGATTGAGCATTAAACTAATATTATTATATAAAGGCGTAAACAAAATATTTATCCAACTATAATCATATGAGGCTGAGTCACAGTCAGCATATATTATGACATATGATAAAAAAGGATAGCGGGTCGCATACTCAAGATGTTCAACGATAAACTCAAAAGGCATTGGATACTTTAGTGTATTATTTGTCGCTCCAACATTTCCAAATGCATCAACAAAATATGCTACTGGAGTATTTGGTTCATACCATTGTTTATTCTCAAATAGAAAATCATCATCGAAACTTACATTTACATCTTCACTGCTACCTTCTATCAATTTTTGGCTCTCTTCATAATCCTTCTCTTCACGTATACTATGTGGTTTCTCTATTTTATCCGCACTATAACTTTTAATTAATTTATTATACTCAAAAATACTTGCTTCATGTTCTGTTATAATGATTTTTTCAGCATCACTTTGATTTATTTTTTTGCCTCTTAAAATATATCTTGGATACTTATCATTTCCACCATACTGATATTTTTTTTGGTATCTAAAGTCTTTCTTTGTAATTAACATTTTTCTATTTTTCTCCCAATATTTCTGCTATTATTTCTTCAAAAGTTTTCTCATATTCACTTACTTTAGTGCTTGAAAGCAAATCATCATATGCTTTCATCAACTTTCTATAGTCATCTATATTCTCATAGTTAAAATAATTAGAAATATTATCAGCACTTCCATAACGAAAACCACCCGGTTTATCTAAAAAATACACAAAGAACCTTATATCATCACTATAATCTCCATTATAAAGTAAATATACACATCTCAAAAAATCATCTAAAAATGGCTCTCCGGAATTTTTAACTAAATGTATAGACTTAATATGTTTTCTATTATCAGTATTTAGACTACATAATTGATTTGTTAAGTATATTTCCTTTCTATCATTAGGTATATAAAACAACTGGTTAAAGGAATTACCTTCAATTATTTTATATCGTTTTTTATCTACTTCCTTGTCAAAAAGTTTATCCTGTGGCGATCTTTCTGATGTTTCATCCACAACCATATTTAAGCATTTATAATACATTCCTTCAAAACCATCTTTTTTCTTTTTTCTATACTTTTTACTTTCAAGATTACATAAGTCTATATTGTCTATTATTTTTTGAGCTATTTCTTTTTCATCATCAGACTCATACATTTTGACGATATTAAAGTTTAGACGCCTAATTTGCTCAAGTGGCTCAAGATAAAAATGTTTCTCATACATTTTACTAATGAGATCTAGGTTTTTAAACTCCGTTTTCCCATTTTTTGTTTCTATAAAAATGTCCATAAGGTCTAGGTTTTCTACCATATGATTTAGCCTTGCAGTTTTTAAGTTTAGTATCTTAATCATATTGCGGAAACTTCTATAGCCATCATTAAACAAGTTCTCAACAAAATATACGATTCTTAAATCTTTTCTATTATCTCGTACATCTCTAACAAATTGATTTAACTTATCAATAATTATTTGATCAGTTGAAGCATCAATATTGTCAATTATCAGAATCTTTGCATTTTTGATAAGTTCAAGATAGTCATCATCAAAAATACTTCTTTCATAAATATTTATTTGGCTACTGAGAGTTGCTATATAGTCCAAACTAAATAAATATGGAAATGATACACATCCAGTATTTGATGCAAATAGGGCATACTTCTTACTTGCATCAAAATCTGGGATATCAGATTTTACCTTGTCTATAAGTTCATATATAAGCATTTCTCTATCTAATGAATCATTCATAACAAGGCAATAATCATTTACTCGTAATATTTTGTCAATTATCTCCTTATGACATTCAGATGCCTTCTCATATTTTGGATATTCAATTTCAGTATAAGTAATTTTTCTCTTTTTTCTTTTCTTTTTCGCTTTCATTTTAATATCATTTTTTGCAGATTTAATTACTTTCTTTTTGACATCTTTATTCAATTTTTTAATTTTACTAGTCATCCTTTTTTATTACTTTCATTCCTTTTTATCTGTTATATCTCTTCCATAACATGTAGGTACCGTTATATCTTTTTTCAAAATATTCTTTTTGCAGTACTTTAATCTTTCTCCAGGTCTCACAAGCATTATGCCTTTATTACTATCAAAAAGTAAACATTCATCACCAGTATTCTCAACATATAGTGAATATCCCAGTGTTATCATTGACTCAAAATAAAGTGTCGCAAAATATGGATTATATGAGAAGTATAGGCCACTTTCGCTCTCTTTTAATATATCTTTATAATCATCAGTTCTTATAATGAAATAGGTTGAAACCATTCCATCATGTACATAAGGATATAGACATTTATTAATATTGCTGTTACTTGTAGTAATCTTGTCAAAAAAGCAATTTTCTTTATTCGATATCAGAAACTTAATATAGTTTTTTTCAGTTATTTCTTCAACTCTCTTATCTTTCTTTTTTTCTTCCTCATTTAACATTAGATATTGAATTATGTTATTAAGTTCTCTCTCTATTGCCTCTACATCTGTCTCAATGTCCAAAGTTTTTTTTGAAGAACCCTTTTTTATAGGTTTCACACTTGGATGAACTGTAAATCCATATTTTCTTCCATTGTATTCAAACTCACAAGTTGCTCCGCCCATAAACCCTGCTATTCTCATATAATGGATATCATATTTATCATAATATCCTTTTATCCAACCTTGTCTATTCATATCTACTCCTTTAACTTCTGCATTTAATTAGATTCTCACTACTTCTCCATAAGGTGGCGTTATCTCTTCATTATTTATAACCCAAAGTATCTCATCCACATGTAGAGTATCAACATCAGGGAATTCAGCATATCCATCAGTTAAAATTATCACTTTTTTCTTCTCGCACTCAAACTCATCTTCATGTTGGTCGATATACTTAAATATATTTTCAAAACTTGTCCCTCCTCCGCCAAGTGCTTCTATTGATACCATACTTTCTTCATCATTAAAACTTTGAAGATTTGATACTTTATAGTCAAAATATCCAAGATATCCATCTACCTTTTCATTGTATTGTCTTATACAAGATAGTACTTCTGCTTTGCACTCTGCGATTTCCTCTTCATCCATAGAACCAGATACATCTATGAAAAAGAATATTCCCGTAGCCTTTTCTTCTGTCTCATTAAAGTCTGGTAAGAGCAAATCATTTGAGCTAAATCTTTTATCAGGTGGAGAAAAACTATAGTCAGTGATTTCAGTTTCTACAAAGTTTTGAAGTGCCGTTCTCCAATCTATCTTTGAACTATAGGTTTCACTTATTATCCTTCTTATGCTTTCTGAAACCTCACCTTTCATCTTTTCAGCGTGGGCGATAGCATCTTTTACATATTCAGCCATAGAACGCCTCATCTTTTGTTTTTCACTTGCAGATTGTTCTTTAACTTCCTTCCACTTCGAATGGTCATCACAAAAAGATTTTTTATTCTCACTTCCAGAATCAAGGAATTCATCTCCCTCGCCATTATTTAAGCTGTTTTTCTTTTCTTCTTCATTTTGTTTAAGCTTATTATAGACTTGCTCTACAGTATAATTACTTGCTTCTTCAAAGATAATGGTATGTTCTATATTTAATTCTGATAATCTTTCTCTATCGCAATAATCAAGACTACTCATGACTATAGAGTTTGCCACCATATCACTTGCCCTATGAAAAAGTTCATCATCCTTATAATCTATCCCTCTAAATACATGAAATAGTATGATGTGCATTATTTGATGCATAACGAGAAATGAAATCTGGTTTGTAGACATCTCTTTTATAGATGCTTCGTTATAAAAAATATCTATACCATTTGTGCCCATGCCATTTACATCTTTATCTTCCTTAAACTTTATATGCATAAGTAGGTTTCCAAAAAATGGTTGCTCAAGTATTAATTTTAATTTGATTGTCTCTAATATTCCCATCTCGCCTCCTTAAATACATTCTGATAATTTCTCTGTCCACTCCATATAATCTTTATCCTCAATCATTATGAGAGGATTTTTCTTTGAAAGAAGTGACGCAAAGTTTTCATGTAGCAATAGTGAAAAATCCATAGGTAGTGTCATAGCATACTTTATTGCATGTGATAAACTTTCACTTTTCTCAATACAATCTTTTGCTTTTGTTGTCATAGCAGTGATGAGTGTATATAGGATATCATTATCCTTTGGCACCTCTTTTTGTTGACCCTTAAATATCTTATCAATATTTGGAAGTTTCTCTACACAGTCACAGAAGTGGAAAAACTCTGTTGCTATGCCCATACCGATGGTTCCTGAAATGAGAAGTCTTCCGCTCTCTGAATCGCCAAGTGTTTTTAATATGTCACTCGCTTTAGCCCAGCTTCTTGGAGTTGCATATGCAAGATCACTTTTAGATTCATGTCCATTTTCAAGATAATTTGGTTTATATGCAAGGAAGCCTATAATTCTATCATCAATGTTATTTTCAAGAGCCCAATTTCTCCAGTCTTTAACTTCACTACATACATCAAAGTGAATCATTCTATTTGCAAGAGCCTTTGGCATCTGAATAGATACTGATTGATCCTGCTTTCTATTTCCTGCTGCTATAACTAATACATTGTCAGGAAGCTTATGTTCACCAATTTTTCTATCAAGTGTGATTTGATATGCACAGGCTTGAACTGAAGTTGAACAAGTTGATAACTCATCTAAAAATAGTATATTTATCACATCATCACTTTCATCAAACTTAAATACTTCAGGCTTAAGCCATACTGCTTCAGTATGTTCCTTATTTGGAGATGGGATGCCTCTTAAGTCTACAGGATTATAAAGTGATAATCTAACATCATTCACATGCACTTTTTTCCCTGTTTTTTGCTCCAGAATTTTACTTATCTGATATACCGATTCAGACTTACCAACTCCAGGTGCTCCCCAAAGCATTATAGCGCTTATTTCTTTTGGGGTTTTTCCAGCTGCAAGTTCATACAAATAGTAATCTCTGATTGATTCAATCATTTGATTGACATTTACCATAGGGGTATTTTGAACTACAGTGTTAACATCGTTAAAACTTTTCATAATATTTTTTCCTCCTATTTATTAGGCTGCAAAGCCTATCTTTGTTTTTTCTTTATAAAAATCTGATACATTGTCTCTAAAGTCATCTGCTGTCAATGTCATAAGCAATTCTTTATTGTCAAGTTCTTCATCGCTCTTATCAAAGAGTCTCATACTTTGTTTAATTACTGCATTTTCTATTATAAGTCTCACCTCTCTTGCATTTGCAAAATCTTGTTTAGTAAGCATTGGTTCCAGTCTTTCTCTTACAATTCTCTTTACTTCATCTGCATCTTTTAATATGTGTTTCTTATCTTGAAGCATCTTGTCAAATATAAGCATTAACTCATCAACGCTGTAATTTGGAAACTCAAGAAATCTTGATACTCTACCTTTAAGTCCTGGATTACTCTTTATGAAGTTCTCCATAGGCTCCTTATATCCAGCAAATATAACTATAACATCTTCCCTATGATTCTCCATCTGTGCTACCACAGTATCTATTGTCTGCTTTGAGTAAATGTCATCGTTATTTAATGCATATGCTTCGTCTATAAATAGCACTCCACCTTTTGCCTCTTCAAACTTCTCTATAATCTTTGGAGCTGTTTGTCCAAGATACTCACCCTGTAACTCATTAAGTCCGCACTCAATCACGCTTGGCTTATCGACAATACCATTAGCATATAGTATTCTTGCAAATTGTCTTGCTACTGTTGTCTTTGCTGTACCAGGATTTCCAGTGAAGCAGAGATGCATATTTAATCCTTCTTCTACAAGTAGTCCATGATTTCTTTTAAGTTTGTCTATCTTTGATTTAGCAATATATGATTTGATATACTTTTTCACACTGTCAAGACCTATAAGATTATTCAACTCATAAATTGCATTGTCGCAGATTTCCATCTTTTTGTATTCATTACCAAGTAATGCAACCATATCTACTTTTGATAGATCTTCTTTAGTTATCTTGAACATATTCTTGTTGTGGTTTACTTCTGTGTTGAGCATCCTGCTTATTGATATTTCTATAATATGTTCTGCAAAGTTCTCTACAAATCTTGCATTTCCAAAGTTCTTAATCTGTTTTGCTTTTTCAAAGTACTTTCTTGCCACTTCAATTGTGTCATCATCTATAGTGTAATTCTTGTTAATAAGTTTTTCTTTTAGTATAAGTAACAATTCATCTACACTATATTCGCTAAACTCAACCGTCTTTGAAAATCTACTTTTAAACCCTGGCACTTTATTATCAAGTTCATCAAACTCTTTCTTTGTTCCGCAAATTATTACTACAGCCTTTTTTCTATTTTCATCATAATTATTTAAGAACTCATTTAATGCTTGTGCAGTAACTCCATGAATGTTTTCCACAAGCAATACTCCTATATTTGTCTCATCTCTATTTTGAGGAGCCATAAAATCAATATTATCATTATAGTTTTCGCCAAAGCTATAAAAAGGATTTGCAGTATCGCTCTCAACTAAAGTCCAAGTTCTTACATAATCCTTCTTGATTATGTTGTCTTGGTATAATATCTTCGTTAGAATGTTCGCCGCCATGCTTTTTCCTACACCTGTCTCACCTTCAAACCTAAATCCAATATTCGATATAAGGTCATCAACTTGAGAAAGAGTTAGGTCTTCATTAGAAATTAACATTTTTTTCATATTGATTAGTTTTGTTACTTCTTGCTTGAAGTTTTCAAGACCTATTACATTATCCAGGTTTGTTTTGTCTTTATTTATAACTTTCTTACTTATGAAATCGCTATAGGCATCACTATATTTTCTATGAGCTCTAGTACGAAGTATCTCTAAAATGTAACTTTCTATCTCACCAAGCGATAGGATTTTTCCTTTTTGATACTCATCTTTTATATATTCTATAATTGGCTCTTTTATCTCTGTTATTCTCTTATCAGTAAGATATGATATCGCATAGTCTATAGCCTGTTTCTCACTAAACTTACCAGTAAAATATATGAGTTTTAATTCTCTCTCAAGTTTTGTTACATTTAAGTAGTTCTCTTCCTTTACTTCTTCATTTGTGATAAACCCATAAGTGGTAGAATATTGCATACTCTTTAGTTTATCAAGCAACTTATCACACGCTTTATTGGCATCACTATAATAGTTTTCAAAATGCATTCCGCCTTCGCTATTTACTCTTCCATGGAACTTTATTATCAAGAAACAACCAGATGAGAGCTTTATAATTTGTTCATAAAACATAAAAGTATAATGGTCAAAAATGGATTTCATATCAACATTTAATACATAATATGCATTTTGAGTGATTCTACCTGTAGCATAGAGCGATTCAGTTAATACATTTATATGTGTCTCCTCAAATCTCTTATTTTCTAAATAGTAGCCTATCATCTGAATGTTATCGTTGCTACTAACCTTAAACTGTCTTTCAACTTCATGTAATAGTTCAACATTCTTATTTAAAATGTCACTATATTTATTTAGAAGTTCTTCTTTACTTAGTTTCTCTGTTCCTACACTCTTTTTACTCAAGTTTTCTGCTACGTCATTATTCTCAATGCTAAAATCTACTCTCTCACCAAGAAGTGCTAAAATGATATTTGAGCTTACAAGTTGCTTATTTAATTCCATATAAGTATCTATAGCATTTATTTCTTCATTTGTGAAACTTACGACATCAAATGACATATTCTTAAACATTTCTTCTGAATTATCATTTTGCACGAAAAACTTATCTATCACTTCTTTTGCATCATCTTTTTCAAGACCCATAAAGTACTTTTCATTAGCATAGACTTCGACATTGAGATTTGACAAATAGTCATCTTCAGCCTTAGGTCCACTACCAAGTAATAGCTGACTTGCAGAACCTTTACTTAAGTTTCGGATAGTAGTTATGTCTTTCATCTTTTTAACCTTTTCTTCAGCATTAACAATGATGTTTGTAATTTGAAAATCATCATCCTTCTTAATCGCATTATTTTTTTCTACAAAAGTCTTAAAAGCGTCTTTAGTTATTCTTCTTGGGGTTTCATAACTGATTGTTGCAAATAATTTAATTTTTCTCATATTCACCTCCGATTAAAATACCCGATTTGCTACGCAAAGCAAATCGGGTTATTATACGACACCTTCTCTACTTTGCAACACCACTGCGAAGCTCCTTCGCTATACTTTGAAAGTTTGGGTGTAAAAGCAAATATGTATTTATAACTTTAATATATTAGTTCAATTCGTTGCAATACATTTTTACAAATGAGAGTAACGATTCCTGTATACTTTTCTCCAAAATCTTTATAAAGTCTCTCTCATCATTTTGTGTAATCTCATCAAGAGTCACATTTGGTCTTGGGAAATATCTTGTCCTTATTTCATCAAGTATCGCATACATATCTAGACGTAAATCATATATCATCCTATGTCCTTTTAATATCCCATCGAGTAAATCTCTTGCCACCATTTTCCCTATGTTCTGGCTTAAGTATTTTTTTATTATCTTATCGTATTCTTCAAGTGCTTTACTATCTTTCTTATCTACCAGTATGTTATCAAAGCCTATACTCAACTCTGGAATTATAGAATTATTTATAAAGTTTGTGATGTATTCTATAAAGTAAGTCCGAAGCCTTATATATCCTGTTCTCTCATCTCCTGCATTTGATATGAACTTAACTCCGTATTTGAGCCACTTATTTATCACTGCCTTATAAGTCTTAAAATGTAGGTTTAGCATACTCTTTTCACATTCAGCGATATTTTCAGTTAAGTCAAAATATATAGTACTTATATCATATAAAGTCGTTTTATCAATGTCTAACTTATAATCTATCTTTTTACTTCCTTTTATACTTATATCATAGTTTTTCATATCTCTTAAGCAATTCTTTATTAACTTTAATATACCTATATTGTATTCCATGCCATGCGACATTAAAATCTCATCTACGGATTGGTTTATGGTTGGATATGAAAAATATGAAAACTCCTTATCAATCGACACTTTTTCACTTTTCTTACTGTCACTAATCTCTAAATAATTTATATACTTCTTGCGAAGCTTATCTATTTTTTCTTCAATAAGCTTATCGTTTATGATCTTTTCACTATCAAATAGTCCTTCGTCATCACCATTTAACTCATCTATTATATATTCATCAAAATGTGTAAAACAAATATGTAAGTTTAATTCCTTTTTACAAGTTTTTTTAAGTTCTCGGAGTATTTGTGCTGACTTTTTATTTAAAGCATCATCATTTGCCTTAAGAACATATATCACATCACTGCACTGATTTAATGATAACTGGTCTATGACGTTTTCACATTCTACATTCACTCCAGGACTATCCTGATGGAAAAATCCCATAGTGTCAATTAACTTAATAACGAAAGAATCCTCATTATCTCCACCATTAAAATGACATTTAACCAAACTGCTTATTTCACTATCTGCTTCTATGTGACCATATATACTAAAATCTTTTATAAAATGTGATATTGAATTAGTGCCACTTGTGATTATATTTTTTACAAGTTCATTATCAATATCCAAGTCACTTACACATATCGCAAACTCTTTTTTATCAGTGTCTAAATCTGTTTTAATGTTTTTACTTTTATTGAATGAACTTATTTCGTCAAATAATTCATCACACATAGAATTATATGAATCAATTATTAAACTCCAAAAGTCATCTATGTTTTCAGTAAGTTTATAATCAAGTAAAGTTTTTTTGTTAATCTCGTCTTTAAAAAACTCTTTTATGTACTGACCTTTATTATTTAAGAAAGTATTTAGATAAATTGCTTTTAACTGAACAATGTCAAACTTCTTAATCAGATTTTTTAATTTTTCCTTTATGCCATTGCTATTTTTTATTTTAAATGCTAACTTAAAATAGTCTTCACATCCTAAAACCTTTCTATCTATTTCCTCATCTAATGCTTTCTCAAAGGCAATAAGTGCTTCATCTTTTGACTTATACTTATTGGTAGCATCTACATAAGACTTTGTGCTGTAGTAAAGCAAATCGCACAATAACTCATTTTCATCATACAATAAATATTTTTCTGCATAATCTATCTTTCCATATATTACTATGCTATCTTTTGGGATGTTAGGGCTTACAACTATTTCAGAACTTTCAACAGTCATCATCCCGTTTCCTTCTCGAAGTTTTATAATCTTCTGGCAATTGTCACTTATTATACTTCTCGTAAGTCTACTCTTTCCAGAGCCTGTCGCTCCAAGCAAAAGTATCGGTCTTCCTCTTCCTACTAGATTTTTAATTTTTAATTCAGTCATATTCTCTCCCATCAAGGCTCATTGATTTTTCTATCATTAGTTTATTATTATAAAAAAACCTTTCCCAGCAATGCTAGAAAAGGTTGACAATAAAATAATATTCTTCCTCATAGCATCACTATTTTAGGCCTCGCCTAATATATATTGCTAATTAATACGTCTATTAGTGTATACAAGTTATCATAAAAAGTCAAGTTATTTTTTTCATAATTTCTTAAGTTAATATAACAAGTATTTGGATATTCATTTGCTATATCTTCCAAAGCCATATCATATTCTGATAATGATATATTTAACGCTGTCTTGTCATTATAATTTACCGACGAAATGACAAATATTCTTTTATTATTCATACAAGATACATTGAAATATTCTCTTAATGTATCTTTGTATTCATTTACATTTGTCTGCTCTTTAAAATCTCTATCTCCTGAAGAAAGAAAAATCACCTGAACATCCGTGTCTATGGCATTCATAAAATAGCTTCTGCATCCATTTAGGTTTAAGCCTTTACTCGTAAAATCATACATCTCATACTTTTTTTTATTTTCAAAGCTAAAAAAATCATAAGCTAAAAAATCACCAACAAGTGTCAACTGTTTTCTATTCTTATACATTGTCCCTGGCGATTTTAGAAATCCTGCCATTCTTTCTACAGATGCTACATAAAATACAAGTTTTGCCTCAAGAGAATCATAGAAAAACTTATCAAAATGAAGTCCATCACCAAAATCATGCTGTTTATTATTAAAGCCAGACATATCTATATAAAATACATTCTCATATTCATTTGCTAATTTTTTATATATTTCATCATACACATCTGGCTCGTAAGCACCGTTTTCTATTTTTTTATTTATATATTCCATATATGTATGAAGAAATAAATATTTCCCTTTTGCAATAATTTCAGAAATATATTTTCGAAGTACATTTTCAAAAACAACTGGATCTGTATTTAATGCCTGGTCATTAACTCCAGTAGCGAATAAAATGTATCTATTATCAGCATTTATAGCATCTTCAAATACCTTTTCATTGTATTCATTATTTATAGTACCTACTGGAAAGATGAAATAGTCATATTTTTCAGTACCTTTATTCATACTAAAATGACCTGCATAGGAATCTCCTACTACAGATATTTTAGGTATAACTTCATTATGTGGACCTAAAGCAAATGTTTTTTCAAAGCACATTAATATGAAAAGTAAACCTATTATTTTTATTTTGAAACTTTTATTCATTACTAAAATGTTTTCTAACTATATAAGGGCGGATATTATCCGCCCCATATATATTTCTTAAAATAACATTTATGAAACCTTTGTTGCAACCCCACCATTTGCTGGATCGCAGTAGTATGTTGTGCCTGAAAGTGTTATGTAACCTGTATATACACTACCTACATTTGCGCCTACTTCACAGAGATAATATAGTTTACTATCTATCTCGGTCAAACCTGTTCTCATTACTCCGTCATTTCCGAAATAGTAGTATAATCCATTTATCTGTACAATACCTGTTGCTCTTACATATGTTACATTTCCTGCTGCATCTGTCTGTGGTTGCATATAGTAAATGATTCCATTTCCAGCATTGACAAATCCATTAGCTAACTGTGTATTTGCAAAGTTTATAACTGGAGCATCAATTATTGGTATAGTTTCTCCTGCTGCACTTACATTTTCAGCACTGGCATTAGCAACATTCTGATCCAAGTTATATATATTTAGCATACCAGCAAATAGTGATAAGTCTCCTATTAATTTTCCTTCAGAGTCTGTCTCAATTATTATTCCGCCGATATTAACTACTGTATTTGCCATGAGCTTACCAACTTCAGCACCTTGCTCTTGTAAGTAATAAATATTTCCATTTGTTCTTACAAAACCAGTAAGCATATTTCCATTTGCATCAACTGCATACCAGCAACTATTACCTGTCACATTGCTCTCAAACCAAGTATTTCTTGCAAGTTGACCATTTACTGTATAGTGCCAATTATTAGTTATAGGATCATAGTTCCAGTTTCCGCTCTCAGTTGATGAACTTCCGCCACTTACAACTAGATCAGCGTTGATGCCATCTGTCTCGCCTATTAATCTTCCGCTGTTCTCAAACTCTCTCACAACTCCATCAATATTTGCAAGTCCAGTTACCATATTACCGTTGTTATCAAGGTAATAGAGACCTGTACCATCATTGATCCATCCTTTTTTAGCAGTTCCGTCACTGTTAAAGTAGTGCCAAGAAGTATTATTGTCATTAGAGTTAACTGTATATTGCCATCCAGTGATTATATTTCCATTTGCATCACGAGCTACATATTCTCCTGTTACTGGGTCTACATTCCATGTCACATTTGCAGTAATTGGGTTTGACACTGGCATTGGTATACCGGCGCCACCGCCACCACCGCCTCCGCCACCGCCGCCACCACCGCTGTCTTTAGCCCACTGTGCTGTAAGCGTAAGGTCTTCATAGAGAACTACACTTTGTCCTCTTCTATATGTCTTGCCATCTGATCCATTCCAAACAGTAAATGAATAACCAGATCTTTCAAATGCATTTGCTTTTATAGTTATAGCTGAACCAGCTTTACCTGTAGATGGCTCCATTGTGCCTCTACCTCTACCTCTATCGTAGTAGATATGTACATCATATGCATCAACATAGATTGCATAAACTTTGTTGTTACTTGCATCAGTATATAATGTAGTTGCTGTTATCTCATCAGTACCTGCTACATTTGTAGACCACTTTCTAAATATCTTTGATGCAGATGCTGATATAGCTTTCACAAATGATCCATCTGAATTCTTTGGTTCGCTTGTTGAGCCGATACTGTAGTATGGTGCATCAAGATAACCGATGAACTTATTGCTTGTCTTTCCTGCTGGAAGATTTCCATTTCCAAGTTCCATCGTAATCTCTACTTCATTATTTGTCCACAATGGATAAATTGTAAAGTCAGATGTATTTCTATTTACTGTATCAACTGTATAATAATTAGTTCCGTTATATGTCTTTCTCGCATAAGGAGCAGGTATTCTTGTAGTTACAAACTTGCCTGTAAATGTATAATTAGTTCTTGTCTTTGCTGCAAATGCAGGTAAGTCAGAAAGTTTCTGGTCATATAAGATTTCAAATCTTCCTACATAAGGGTCTCCAACAAGTCCACTTGTCTCATTTTGTGCAAGAGTTACATGGTACTTATTTCTACCCCACATAGCATAGAGTTTAACTGTTGTCTTATCACCTGGATTTATTGTCACTACTTGCTTATCTTTATAATATTTAGTTGGGTCTGCTTCTATAGCCTCTGACTCTGATGCAGTAAGTGGAGTCTCTGACCAACCTATAAATCTATATCCAGTCAAAGTATATCCATTTTCTGAAAGTGCCTCAGCTTTCTTTCCTGAACGGCTCTGTGTTGCTGTCACTCCTCTTACTTCATTTACATAAGTACCTGGTGAAACTGGGGCATTCTTATCAAATACAATCTTGAATGGTCCTGTTTCCCACTGTGCATAAAGTGTAACTACATCATTATCGCCATATCTCAAGTTCTTAACTTTTGCCTTATCATTATATCTTAACTCTATTCTTGGAGCTGTCTCTGGGTCAGCACTACTATAGTCTACACCATTTCTATCTATCCAGTTAGAGAATGTAGAAGTTCTAACCACATATGCTACATCTGGAAGAGTAATCTCTTGGTCAAACTTGACATTAGTAATATCTGCCATCACACCAGTTGCTGATGTAGTAGCTGGATTAAACTTGATTGTATAAGTTATAGGACTCCAGTTTGCATAGATGTCTGTGCCATGGATACTATGGTTATATATAGTATCATTTGTTACAGCGATAGCACCAGAATCTGTAGCACGTTTCTTGTTACTAAATTGTGTTGTCTTATATCCTATCTTTGATGGAGTAGTGAGATATTGCAACTTATATCCATCTGGGATCAAGATAGAGTATGTAGTAGGATTTACAGCACCTGGACGAACAATTCTATGAGTATCTCCTGTCATACCTTTGAAGATACCTCCATTTGCATGTACAGTAACTTCATAAGTCTCATATCCTACATATAAATTATTAGTGCCACTTACTTCTTGTTTATAAACAACCCAAGGTGTATGTGGTGTATCAATATCTCTATATGGATCTTCAACATAAACTATATCGCTATAGTTATAAGTGCTGTCAAATCCAGAAGTAGAATCGATATCATCAATTATCTTTGTTCCTCTATCCTTCACATAGTATGATAAGAGCATATCTTTAGTAGCTGTTGTAATCTTAAATGTTTCGGTTGATGCATTTGTCACATAGATATTTCTTGTGTTACTTGCTGTTGCAAATCTGATATTGCCACTAAAGTTAATGTTTACTTTGCCATTTGCAGTAATTCCTGATGGAGTAGAAAGCTTATAAGCATATGTTGAATCATTTGCTGTATTCTTAAATACTCCGCCTCCAAGATTAAATGTAGCATCATTATTTCCTGAAAGAACATAATCGCCTATGCCATTTACAAATACGATGTCATTTGTTGTCCATTCATCAATTACTGCACTATGAGCACCTGTGAGAGTCGTAGTCGTGAATGTTCCACCATTATTGTAGATAGCATTATAGTTTCTATTAAATACTGTGTCTTTATCTATAGTAACTTTTGCATTATCAATATAGAGAACACTTCCTACTGAAGTTGCGCGTCCGTTAGTTTCAAATCTTGAATTCTTAAATGTAATATTCTGACTGCCACCACTTACATAGATTGCACCCTTTTCAACATCTGTCACATATGCTATAGACATTGAAGAAATTGTTACTGCTGTATTGTTATTAGCGAATGCATAAACTGTTCCAAAGTTAGCAGTATTATCATCTATTCTGTATGCACTATCATTTACAATATAACCCTTTACATTATCAAAGTAAATTGCTCCACCAGCAGTTGCTATATTATTTGTGATTGGGATGTGGTAATTTGCACTACTCCAATCAAGTGTAGAATCTTTAAGGTAAATAGCTCCACCATTTCTTGCCTCATTATCACGTATATACATATTAGCATGTGGCTTAAATGTTGCATTATCTACATAGATTGCTCCACCATTTGTTGCTTTGTTATTTATGATACTAAATACATAAGTATTATTCTCTGTGTAGAGGTCTCCACCCTTGATATAGATAACTCCACCATTTGTTGCCTCGTTGTCACGCATGATGACATTAGTTTCTGCCTTTATTCGACCAGCATCCATTCTTATTGCAGAACCGTTTACACCTCTATTATTTCTTATGACAGTGCTGTTACTTGCAAATGTAAGTGTTGCACCATTTACATAGATTACACTTCCATCACCTGTAGATGTATTACCTTCAATTAATGCCTTATCAATCTTAACTTCATTTGTTCCTTCAAGCGATAACATATAGTTAGAGTTTACACTATTTGTGATAGATATAGAACTAATCTTTGCATTATTTGTATTTAATGAGATAAACTTCTTATCATTAGTTACATTATCTATATCTACATTGTCAAGAATAAACTCGGCACTATTTACAGTGATAAATCCATCTGCTTCAGTATTTGTTACATTTATTATACTTGTAGATGAGAGAACTACTCTTCCACCTGTTGCATTTATAAACTTCTGGTTATTTGTTGCTGATGTAGTTAATCCATCTACTTTTACATTATAGAAGTAAAGTTCAGCTGTTCCTGATACATTAAACATAGGTGAAACAGCTGCATTTTGTGTCGCACTATGAGTTAGAGCCGAACCTGTTCCGCCAAGTCCACAATCTGTTATATAGATTTTCTTATTAGTTAAGTTGAATAATTGAACTCCTTTTTCTGCTTTAAGTTTATAACCATTTAAGCAGATAGCAGAACCATCTGGTAGGAAGTCAAGAGCTCTTGTCACTTCAACATCTGTAGCAAGTACAAAATACTTTGTAGATGAAAGTGTATCCATCTCATCCACACTATTTACTTCTGTAAATGATACAATACTATCATGTCTTGTTCCATCTGAATGAGTAGCAGTATCTGCCTGTAAGTTACCACAAATAGTATGATCATGACTACCAAGTATTATTAATGTATCATTTAATACTTTTACGTGGCATCTATTTCTAAACATATTCCAAATTACTTTGCGAGTTGGATCGCTTATAGAAGGTGCTATCCAGTTCTGTGCTGTTTCTGGCATACCATCTATAGTTACACGGTCAAGATATGATTCAACATTCTTTGCCACATATTGAGTAGCAATCACAGCTACATCAGTAGCTTGTTTTTTGAATGTAATTGATGCATACTCATCGCCAAGTTTTACAGATACATCTTTATATTTACCTGACTTATAAAGTCTTGTACTTGTGCCATCATACTCTTCGTCAAGACTTATCACATCTTCTGGTACAAATACTGGTGCCTTATCAAAGCCTACTATGTTATCTTCATTCCAATATTTGAGAACTGCTAACTCTTTATTCTGAACAGATACTGAAATATCTGATCTAGTAGAAAGCTTATGAGTTGCATCTACAAGCATACTTCCATTTGATGTCACAAAGACATTTCGAGCATAACCAGTAAATGCAAGGTTATCATTAATCTTAATTCTATCGCCTATTGATACTGTTCCTCTCTTTATGTAAAGAGCACCAGTTGCACCATTTGTATTATTAGTAATGCTAGTCTCATCATAGATCTTAAGAGATGCATTCTCATCATCAACTATTATTGTTGAGTTAGTAGATCTATTATCTCTTATGTCTGATTTTTCGATGACAGTGTTCTTTCCATAAACTGCTATGATACTTGCCGTAGCATTTGCATTTCTAACCTTTATGTCAGACAATGTTATGTCATTTGCCTTTACCTTAATAGCCACACCATCTTTATTTCCATAAGCACCATCAATAATTAGTTTACTAATAGTTGCACGGTAAACTCCACTACTTGTATTATCTATTACAAGTGTAGGACCATCATTTCCAAGAAGTGTCAATTCATTTGTTGCATTTAATTCTGCCTTATCTAAATAGATTCCAGCACCTTCATTTCCTTTGTTCCTTGCCATACTAAATGTAGCAAGTGTTGGATCCACTACGATACTTGCATCCTTTGCATAAATAGTTCCGTACGTAGCAATATTTTCAACTAGTTTCATCTTATCAGTTATAACAAGTATTGCTTTATTATCTACATTAAATGCAGAACCATAGTTTGCTGTATTTCCTTTTACAAACATATCGTAAGCACTTTCAAGTCTTGCATTTCTTCCAGTGAGTTTTACTGCACTACCAGTATTGTTCTCAAATCTTGATTCTCCATCTATAGTCAGACGAACATTATCGACAGTCAATACTGCTCCTGCATCACCATTCATACCATTTATAGTGTTTCCAATAAAGCTTACTGTTCCGATATTTATAGTATTTCTATCCACTGACAATACTGCAAGTGGAACTTCATTTCCTATAAATGAAATACTTGCATACTTTGTATTTGTATTTCCATTTATATTTATGATAGATGTAATCGCATCTGGGTCACCGCTATTATAAACTTTGTTGTTCGTAAATGCTGTATTATAGAATGTCACATCAGCGAGATTATTAATCTTCATCCAAGTAGTTGAGCTGTCAGCATTGTCGTAAGTATTATTTCTAAATGTCACACCATCAAATACAACTTTACCATCACGTCTTATATCCATCATCTTTGTATTTCCATCAAGTGAATCTACTGTAAAGCCTTCAATATTTACATTGTAAAGTCTTAACTCTCCACTTCTTACAAGGAAGTGATAATCAGAACTTCCTTCATCTGTGCCAACTTTTGTTGTTATAGCTCCTTTAGCTTCATTTCCTGCACAATCAGTGATAGTTAAGTTTTCTACTCTGCCAGTAGCAAGAGTCATCGCAAATCCTTTTACAAATGTAAGTTTGTATCCATTTAAGCAGATAGCATCATCAGTTGTCAGATATCTATCAAGATCTTCAGTAATCTCACAGTTAGTTGCAAGAACGAAATAGTGTTGTTTCTTTGCATCTGGAAGTCTTGAATTATCTATAAAGTCTTGCATAGAAGTAATTTCTTCCCACTCTACATCTGCATGAGTGATTCCATCAAAGTGTGCACATGACTCTGTTGATGGCAATCCACAAATCTTATGTTTATGAACCTTATAGATAAATGAGTTATCACTTGTAAGTTTCACACTATAGTTTCCTTTTGCAAATGTCCATTCAACTTTCTTTGTTTCATCATCAGATGATGGTGCAATCCAGATTTGTTTACTTATGTCTTTACCTTCTATAATTACAGGGTCTACATAAGTTGAGACATTTCTTGCTACATATTGAGTTGCTATTATCACATCACTTACCTTAAATGTAAGAGTTCTGTAATCATCACCAAGAACTAACTCAACATCACTATAAGTTCCCTTCTTATAAATGACTCTACCAAGAGACTTACTATTTGAAGTTATCTCAAATATCTTTGAAGGGTCATTCATAGTTTTTGCATTCTTAAACTCATCAAGACTATATTCATTCCAATATCTAAATACTGTCTTGTTATTATCAACTACATCAACATTTATCTTTGAACTTGTAGCAATTCTCTTGCCATCTACATTCTTGATAATTCCATCTCTGTAGATGAGTATAGATGCATCCCCTGCTTCACTATTACTTGCTATAACTACTTTTCCTTCTACATTAAGTGCACCGTAAAGTTTTATTGCCACACCACTTGTTATAACATTATCAAATATATTAGTATCACCTGTAAGAGATAATTCAGCACCCGTTGCGACAGTTATTATATTATCTTTCTTTCCACTAACACTTAAGTTACTTATAGTAGATTTTGTATTTGTATAGATGAGGCTCTCAACTGTATTATCTTTCATACGACCTTCATCACTTATCTCAAGTGTTGCACTATCAAGTTCTATGATAGCATTTGCTTCATTTTCACTTATAAGCAACTTATCGCTACCAAGTCTACCTTCGCCACTAACTTTAATTAGACTTCCATCTACCACATTATTATTTGCAAGTGAAAGTGTTGATATAACTATGTTGTCGCCATCAAGTTTAAGTGTAGCAATATTTGCACTTTCTATAGTATTATCAGTAATGCTTACTGATGCTACATATACTTTTGCGAGGTCAACATCAACTAATGTATATGTAGATTCTATATCCCTTATCGTCACATTTTCAAGATAAACTCTTGCTGTACTATCAGCTTTTAATATAGATTGACCAAGTGCAGGTGCGAAGCTCATACTTGATATAGTTACATTATACATATTAAGTCTTCCACTTATATCAAATACTTCATCTTTAATTCTTGTTACAGATGTGCTATTACCTACTATCTTGCCAGTAGCTTTGCAATCAGTAAATGTTATATCTTTATCTTTTGCAAGTGTGAGTACTGTCAAACCTTTTGCAAGTCTCATCTCGTGTCCATTTAAGCAGATGACAGAACCAGTAGCAAGTGTATCAAGTGGTCTATCAACTACTATGTCATTATTAAGTACGAAATACTTATTTGTACTACTACTCAACATTTCATCAAGACTTGATACATCTGCGAATGATACTAATTCATCGTGAACTGTACCATCAGGATGAGCAGTAGAATCTGTAGCAGTATGTCCACATATAGTATGACTATGTACTGTCAGAAGAGCGTATGCATCAGATGTTAGATTTACAGCATATTTTGCTCTATCCATCTCCCAAGTTGTTGTCACTCTCTCATTATCAAGCGATGGAGCTATCCATACTTGTTTATCCATTGGTCTATCATGAAGTTTTACATAGTCAACATATGAAGCAGTTCCTTTTGCTACATATTGAGTTGCTATAACAACAGGACTTGACTTCTTCTCCTTAAACATAAGTGTAGCAAAGTTAGATCCAAGTTTAAGTTTGACATTGTCATAAGTTCCTTCTTTATAAATCTTCTTACCAGTATTTAATGTATTCTCATTATCTATATGGAATATCTCAGTAGGTGCATACATTACTCTTGTACCTGATACATCACTGAAACTTGCTATCATATTGTGATTCCAATATCTAAATACAGTATCTTCATCATATTTTGCACTTATATGTATTTCAGATCTTGATGATAATTTATCACTTGTATCACCAATGAGTTTTCCACTATCAAGCTTTAAGTTAGAATCAATGCGGACATTATTTGCAGTCGCAACATTTCCTTTAACTATCACTGTACCACCAACTTTTAATAATGCATTACTAAATGTTGCTATACCATCCTTACCTACCTCATTTCCTTCTATAGTTACATTATGAAGTGTCACTTCTATTTCGTCAGATGTGCTATCTGCTCCGATTATGGCTGCACTAGTATTATTATTTACTATAGAAACATTATCCAAAATTAAGTCACCTGCTGCATAGATCAAGCTTGACCTTGAACTTATAAGGTATCTATTTGCTCCTTCACCTTCAATCTTTATGTTTCTCACCGTTGGCACTCTAGTACCGACTTGTAGTGCATATATTTCTCGTCCTAATCCTGTGCTTGATATGCTATCACCTTTTACATAGTTTCCATTTAATACATACTCTTTACCATCTTCCGTATCAAGAGTAGAATCAACAAGCGTTATAGCACCACCATTAACCGCCTCATTTCCTTTTATAATATAGTTATCATTTAATAAAATAGTAGTATCATATGCAATTATTGCTCCACCACCATATGCCCCTTTGTTATTTATGATGCTAAATGTTGCTCTAACATCAAGTGCCGCACCATTTGAAAGGTAAATTGGAGTATAATTTTCGCCTGGCACTTCCTTATTATCACTAATGCATGATCTTGAACTTATAATCAATCCTGCATTTCTATCTAAATAAATAGCAGCATATACTAAAGAGTTTGATGCTATGGTTGTCTCACCATCAAAACTTACCACTGCACTTTCACCAATGTCGACTACCTCTTCTACTATATTATTTGTTGCTATAAATACATTAAAGTTAGTACTTGCATTATCTTCCGCACGAACTAGTGATTCTAATTCATTATTTCTAAATGTGAGTTTACCAAATGCCACATTAGTAAGTGTATTTACAGTTATTGCCTTTCCTAAAGTATTGTTTTCAAATGTCATCTCACCGAATGTCACACCTGTACCTGCTGCACCCACTCTATCTTTTACAACAAGTAGACTGTCATTCACGCCAGTTACATTATCCTTAAATAATACTTTGTCGTAAACTATCTCACCATTTAATGAAGCATTTGAGATAAGATTTATATCAGCATTATTTATTCTATTTCCAGTAAATGTCACATCATGAAGATTTGCTTTCGCATCTCTTCCTACATTTACTATGCTCATGCCATAGTCAGAATTACTAAAGCTAAATGAAGCGATTTGTACATTATAGAAGTTAACAGTTGCATCTCTTTGTAAGTTAAATGCTGATTCATTCAAACTTACTATGCTATTATTTTCAGTTATGTATCCTCTATGAGCAGTGCCTGTCTTCACTTTATTGCCACAATCAGTGATATTTAATGCACCGTCTCTTAAAAGTCTAAATCCTGTATTTCCATGTTCGAATATTAAGTTATGTCCAGAAAGACAGATAGTAGAACCTGATGCAACATTTGTTATAGGTGTCTTCAAGTTGTCATAAACAACTATATCATTTCTAAGGGCTACATATGCTGGTTCTGTTTTAGCTAATGCAGTTATAAGTTCGTCAAGATTAGATACATACTTAAATGTTACTACCTTATGTGATTCACCATCAATATGTGCACAAGATTCTGTCGCAAGTAATCCACAAATTCTATGAGTATGTGATACAAGAGTTGCATATCTCTTACTTGTGATATTTACACTATATCTATTGCCATTTCCGAAGTTCCAATCTGTTTCTTTTGTCTCATCTTTAAGATCAGGTGCTACCCAGTTAGCATCTTCAATATTAATGTCTTTAAGCCTTACAGTATCAACATATGTATCTATACCTCGAGCAACATATTGAGTTGCTATGATGTTTTTATGATCCTTATCGCTTGTAAATACTAATTGCTCATATTCTTTACCAAGCATAAGTGCTACATTGCTATAAGTTCCCTTCTTATATACTCTGTAACCTGCATCATATGAATCTTCATCTACCTTAAATATCTCATCTGGTAAGTATGCTACTCTACCACTATCAAAACTATCAAAGCCCATAATGTCATGCTCATTCCAATGTCTGAAGATTTCACTATCTGTGCTTATGTCTGTAAAGTAAATCTCTGATGCTGTAGATATACTGTAAATGTATCCTGCCTTAAGACTTGCTCCCTTTCCTATGATGACATTCTTTTCTTTTCCAGAAGAGTTTTTATTATCCTTAATTATTATGTCACCATTAATATACATAGATGCTGATGCTATATCTATCACACCATACTTATCTACTTCATTATCTCTTATTATTGCTGTATCTTCAAACTCTACTTCTACATCATCTCTTGTATATAAGAACGAACCTCTATTTCCTATATATGATGCAGATGAAATCTTAAGTTCTGTATTGTAAAGTCCTTCATTATCTATATCAAGTACAAATGCTGCCTTACCAACTTCTATGCCTCTTATGTCTAATCCAGCAATATGTGCACGGCCACCATTTATATTAATCATTGATTTAGATGCCTTATTAGAGCCAGTAAATGTCACATCATCAGATATTACAATATCACTTAAGTGTTCCATCTTGATTATGCTGTCACTTGCAAGATTATCTTTAAATACCAAGTTGTCAAAGTTCGTATTATTTGTTCCTGACTCTCTTACACTTACGATATTAGATGCCTTATTGTTCTCAAATGACATTTCACTAACATTAAGGCCTGTGCTTCTTGCTCCTCTATTTACTCCTGCAAATATAGCACCTTCTGATTCGTTATTTCTAAATGTTATCTTTGAATTACTATTTCTAAACTCAAGGTCTGAATTGTTAAGTCCTACTATAGATGATAATGTTGCCATCTCCGGAGATACTATATACGATCTGTTATCTTTAATCTCTATCTCTCCGTCTACAATCAATTTTGCATTAGATACTGCTATCGCTGAACCAAATACTGCTTCATTATTTGTTATCTCACTTCTTGTTGTGATGACAAGGTCTTGATTATCTTTTGCATAGATTCCAGCACCTGCTATAGCTTTATTATCTCTATATATAGCCTTACCTGTCACAGTGAAGTTGACATTATCACTTAAGAGTATACCTGCACCTACTCTTGCATTATTTTCTATCGCGTTAAACTTATTGATAATAAGTTCTCCACCTTCTACTGCTAATACTGCTCCATTATATACTCTATTTCTCATAGAGTTGAGAACTCCTACTACTTTTGCATCTGCATCAGTTAAATTGATTAATCCATCACTCATTGCATTTGCAACAGTTGCGATATTGTTAATTACTGACATAGTAGAAATTGCTACTTCACCATCAGACAAGTTCATAAATGTTGCATTATTAATTGTGTTGTCTATCACGCTTACAGATGCTACATACAACTTTGTATTGTTACTCATACTTAAGAATGCATTATTTTCTATCTTGTTCTTTTCAATCTCTACATTCTCAAATGTTACTTTGCCATCTGTATTTACATTTATAAACTCTTGCTTCTTCACAGTGTCTACATAGTTAATAGATGCTATTCTAATGTTATAGAAGTTAAGTTCTCCATCTACTACATTCATAGCAGTTGTCTCTACTGAATATCCTGGCTCTCTGTCGATACCTGTTGTTATCTTGCCGTCTCTTACATTGTGTTTGCAATCTGTAAATGTCACTTCTTCGCCACTTGCAAGATTTAACATCTTCACACCACGGCGAATCATTAAGTTATGTCCATTTAAGCATATTGCACTTCCATCTTTTAATCCTATCGCACGAGTTATCTCCACATCAGTTGCAAGAACGAAATACTTGTGTCCAAGATTTGCATTTCTAATTATTTCATTTTCATTCTTTACTTGGATGAAGTTCACAATATCACTATGTATTGAACCATCAAAGTGACTTACTGTGTCAGCACTTCTATTTCCACATATTGTATGTAAGTGTGAAAGAAGTAGTATGTCATATTCTGATTTCTTTCCTACTTTTATACTGCTTCTTGATGCTTCATAGTATATAACTACTGCACTCTCATCTTCATTCTCTACTGTTGGTACAAGCCACAACTGG
>JAGBOC010000017.1 GCA_017634065.1 Lachnospiraceae bacterium
ACATTTTCCTAAAATAACAGAATTAAAAACAAAGTATAGCAAGTTAAATAACATTGGAGGAAAGAGTATGAGTGGCTTAACGAGAGAAATATTTCTAGATGGATTAGAGACAGGAGAGAAAAGGGGAGAGCAAAAAGGAATAACAGAGCTCCTTGTAGAACAATACAATAACAATATGGTTACTAAAGAATATGCAGCTAAAAAACTAAATATAACTGAAGAAGAGTTTTTAGAACTAACAAGATAATTAACGAGGTGTTCGTATTACTTATACGGCAGTGAATGAAAAACTGCCGTTTTTTATTGCTTTGTAATGTGTCTAAACTTTGTCATAAATGTGTCTTAATGAACCCCCTATGCACACCCCCTAACTTTTTTAATTTGTAGGTGGTTGGTACTGGGGACTCGCGTTCGCCGGATTTTGCTATCGTGGAACCGCGAAATCGCGATCCCACTAACGCTTCATCGCCTCCGCTCTTCAAAAAATGCTAAAAAGAAGTATTTTTTGAGATTGCTAGGGTGGACAAGATGGCATTTGAAATTAGGTCGTTAGATATAGATATATGAGAAAGAGCACAAAAATAGTTAAAAGATTGTTGGCACTATTTTTGGTTGTGCTTATGAGTATAAATACATTAGGAGCAGTGGTGAGTGATAACGATGGTTCGGCTTTTATCACAAAGGCTGAATTTGATAGTTTAAAGAATAACTTCCAGAGTCAGATTGACCAGTATAATACATCCATTGATAGTAAAATTGATGGTGCGATAGCAAGTTATCTAGCAGGAGTAAAAATAGAGAAAACATCACAGCTGACACTTGATCCTAAATGTGGATATTTGTTTCCACTTCGAATGTTTTATAACAATAATTTATGGAATGATCCACGCTCTGACTATTACAATATGAGCACTCCTGAAATTCATGCTAAAGATATAACTTTTGCTCAAGAGATGAAATATAGTGTTAATAGTGAAGACGCAACGACTATTGCTGGTACTGTGATGTGGTCTCCAGATACGATGCAATCACAAGGTATAGCTGGTTACGTAGCTCTTGCTGCGACAGATAAGACTATCCCTCCAACTTCGACTGTGAATTTTTTTAATACATATTTGCAAGTGCAGAATTATGATATAAATGGAAAGAATGGTGATTTATGTTTAATTGAAGATAAGTCAGCAACAAGGAAAATAGGTAGTACTACTTATGATGTTTTCGATATAAAAACGAAAGGAATTGGAAAACAAGTTAGATATTATGAAACTAAAATTAATACAAATACAAAACGGAACGGTGGAGCAAAGATGGATAGTGGTTGGAATTGGTGCGGATATGCTGTTTGTGGTGCACATTCTATGACAAAGAATTCAACAACGCACAAATGGACAATAAATGCTGGTGACTGGCGATCAGATATGTTATATATTAATGGTTATCATAGTAGTAGGGCTGATGCAGATTATCTAGCATGGGGAGAAGATCAAAAGTTTGATACTACTGTGGGAAGTCTTCAATATTTTGATGGTGGTTATAATACAATGGGGGCACGAATTTCTGACTTAACTTTGCAAAACAATGTTTTGGATTGGGCAGATACAAGTGGGAATCATAGCATTTATGCTGGAGATGTCACTGTGCGGGCGGACTTTAATCAATACTTTGGATTTAGGGGATCATTTGTAAAGGGTGAGGATTCAAATCTATATTATGCGGACATACATCAGAGAGGTCAGACATATGGTTCAATGTATAATTATTCAAGTACTGCAAGAAACTATCCTCTTTATCAATTTAAATATGTATTGTATCAACCTGATTTTACAGCTGTAGAATATAATAATACAACTAAAAGTAAAAATGTATCTGCATACAGGGCATATCAGTTAAGATATTTTGATAATAATGGTGATGAACACTATCTTGACGAAGGAATGTTTTTAGGAAAGTTTAATGCTGATGCAACAGTATCTTTTAAACTTAGATTTGGTACTAACTCTGGTACAAAAAATGTGAAAGTGTATGTGAGCAAAAATCCTTTTAGTTATGAAAATAGATTAACAAAAACTATACAATTCCGTGTAGCGGGAGAAACAGGTTATAAAAGTAATTATACTATAGCTACTGGTAATGATCTCGCAATTGAAGTTGATGGAATTCAAAAAGGTGAATCATTATATCTTTTATGGGTTCCAGAAAATAGTGATGATTTTGTAACTTTGGATAGATTTTTTGATTATAAGATGGTCTCTTAATGTGTTTAAAAACTTTTAAATAAAAGTCCTTATCATAGATACTTCCTAAAGTTTTTAATGATATAATTTTTTAATAGTGTAGTTACCTTCGACATATAGCCAACTTTTTTCCATTCAAGGATTATATATCTTTTGCAATTTGGATTATGGATGTTTACGAGTTTTATTTTATCATTTGATTTTACTTCTTTCCAAGAGATAGAAGGTATGATAGCAAAGCCAAGTCCAGTCTTTATATATTCTTTAATAACATATGGTGAGTTGTTTTCAAAACAGAACTTTGGTTTAAAACCTGCAAGTTCGCAGTAGTAATCATTAATTTCTCTTAAATCCTTATTTTCACTTAATGAGATAAGGTTTTCATTTGCAATGTCTTTCAAATCAACAGAACTCTTTTTAGCAAGTTTATGGTTTTTTGGTATTGATAGCATAAGATGTTCTTCAAGTAAATCTTTCTGATTAGTAGCCGAATTAAAATGTGTATCTGAATGTATAATCAAATCAAACTCATTTTTTTTATCCTTATATTCTGTTTTATCAAGTTGAGTTACACTGAGGTTGACATTTTTATTTGCCTTTTGAAAGTCAACAAGAAGTCTTCGCATTTGTGAAGAGGCTGAGTTTACAAGAATTGACACTGTATTATTAGTTATTTCTTTTAGGTCATTTATTTCTGTGGTGATACTTTCAATTTCATTTAGTATAAGTTGAGAGTGTTTGAAAAGTGCTTCGCCGTAGCGACTAAGTGTCACATTTCTGCCTTTTTTCACAAAAAGTGGGACCTTGAGTTCTTTCTCAAGATGCTTAATTGTCCTTGATAGAGCAGGTTGTGAGACATTTAATTTTTCGGATGCCCTTGTAAAGTGAGATGTATTTGCAACCTCATTAAAATATGTGAGTTCAGTTAAGTTCATAAAATCCCCCTCAAATTATCTAATATAAAGGTATATTATAGAGATATTAATTTCGTGGTATTTTTTGTAATTTACCTATGAATTAAGTATATTACACTCTTTTAAAAGTGTCAATAACCTATACCAATATTGTTATAGAATTATATATATAATGTATATTATAATTATAGAATATTTATGATATACTAGAAACAAATAAAAGAAAAACTTAATAAAAATTTCATTTTTATAGTAGGGGGTATCCTATGGAGTGGGATAAAAATAGGAAGAAAAAAGCCGAGAGACTTAATTCAGTTGCCAAATATTTAAATGGAAAAATTATTAAAACTTCAGATATCGTCGAGGTTCTTAATCGTGTGATTAAACCTGGCGATAATTTAATTTTAGAAGGCGATAACCAAAAACAAGCATCATTCCTTGCTAAGGCTATGACAAAAGTTGATCCGAAGCAAGTGAATGATATTCATTTGATAATTCCATCTATCTCAAGAGATGAGCATCTTGATTTATTTGAAAAAGGAATTGCATCACTTATTAATTTTGCTTTTGCTGGTACTCAAAGTTTACGACTAAGTGAAATGATGAATAGTGGAGTATGTAAAGTTGGAGCAATACATACTTACTTTGAATTATATGCAAGACTTTTTGTTGATTTAATTCCAAATGTTTGTTTGGTGGCAGCCGACTCTGCTGATAAAGATGGAAATCTCTATACAGGTGCTAATACTGAAGAGACACCAACTCTTGTAGAGGCAACAGCATTTAAAGATGGAATTGTTATTGCACAGGTAAATAAAATCGTAGATAAAGTTCCAAGAGTTGACATACCTGGTGATTGGATTGATGCCATCGTTGAAGCAGATGAACCATTCCCTATGGAACCACTTTTCACACGTGAACCAGATAAGATAAAAGATCATCATATACTTGAAGCAATGATGATTATAAAAGGTATTTATCAGAAACATAATGTTATATCACTTAACCATGGTATCGGATATAATGGTGGAGCGATAGAATTAATTCTTCCAACATATGGGGAGGAGTTAGGACTTAAAGGAAAGATATGTAGAAATTGGGTTTTAAATCCTCATCCAACACTTATACCAGCTATAGAGGCAGGTTGGGTAGAATCTGTATATGCTTTTGGTGGTGAGACAGGTATGAGTAGATATACTTCAGCTCGTCCTGATATTTTCTTCACAGGTCGTGATGGAATGATGAGATCTAATCGTCCTTTCGCTCAACTTGCAGGACTTTATGCAATGGATTTATTCCTTGGTGCAACTCTACAACTTGATTACTTTGGCAACTCATCAACAGTTACTGGAAATCGTGTTTCTGGATTTGGTGGAGCACCTAATATGGGACATGATTCAGGTGGTAGAAGACACTCTACTCCAGCTTGGTCAGCAATGAAGGATCCAAGTAGGCCACTTCGTGGAGGAAGAAAACTTGTAGTTCAAATCGTTTCTACAAGTTATAAAAATAAAGCAGGGGAAGTAGTCCCTTGTATAGTTCCTGAACTTGATGCAGTTCGTGTGGGTAGAGAAACTGGTATGCCTATAACACCTGTTATGATTTATGGCGAAGATGTTACTCATGTAGTGACAGAGCAGGGTATAGCATATACATATATGGCTAAAACAAATGAAGAGAGAAGGGAAATGATTTCGGCTGTTTCAAGAGGTATACCTATCGAAAGTTTTTGTAGCGAGAAAAGAAGGCAAGAATTGATTAATGAAGGAAAGATTGCATTCCCAGAGACTCTTGGTATAGATAGAGGAAAAGCAAATAAAGAATTACTTTCAGCTAAAAGCTTACAAGAGATAAGAGATATTTCAGGCGGACTCTATGATATACCAGAAAAGTTTTTAGTGAAAGCATAAATAAATAATCGTAGTGGTGAACTTGTAAGTTTCTTATGAATATAATAACATTGCAAGTTCGCATTAAATAAAGGAGGAGAATTAAATGTCAAGGAAGTTAACTGAACTTAATGAGCTGAAGGCAAAACTTCGTAAAGGTGGAGGAGATGCGTCTATTGAAAAGCAACATGCTCAAGGTAAGATGACTGCAAGAGAAAGACTTGAGAAACTTTTTGATGCTGGTACTTTTGTAGAGATAGGTCTTTTTGTAAAACACAGATGTACTAACTTTGGAATGGATAAAAAAGAGAGCCCAGCCGAAGGTGTAGTGACAGGTTTCGGTCAAATCAATGGAAGACTTGTGTATGCATCAGCTCAAGATTTTACTGTTATAGGTGGATCGCTTGGTGAAATGCATGCGGATAAGATAGTTAAATGTCAAGAAGCTGCACTTAAAGTTGGAGCACCTATGATCTGTATCAATGATTCAGGTGGTGCGAGAATACAAGAAGGTGTTGATGCACTCTCTGGATATGGAAGGATTTTTTATAATAATACACTCGCATCTGGTGTCATACCACAGATTTCAGTAATCATGGGACCTTGTGCAGGAGGCGCAGTTTATAGTCCAGCAATCACAGATTTTATATTTATGGTTAAAAAAACATCTCAAATGTTTATAACTGGACCTCAAGTTATAAAGGCAGTCACAGGTGAAGATGTAACTGCTGATGCACTTGGTGGTGCTATGACTCACAATTCAATATCAGGTGTTGCACATTTCCATGCTGAAAATGAAGATGCTTGTATAGAACAGATTAGAACGCTTCTTTCTTATCTTCCACAAAATAATATGGAGAAGGCAGAAGAGTTTTCTTGCAATGATGATCTAAATAGATTAAGTCCAGAATTAAATGATATTGTTCCTGAGAATCCAAATAAAGCATACGATATGAAAGACATCATAAAATCAGTTGCAGATAACAATGTATTTTTTGAAACACAAAGTGAGTATGCAAAAAATATTTTAACTGGTTTCATTCGCCTTGGGGGTAGATCAGTTGGAATCATAGCAAATCAACCTAAGTTCATGGCAGGTTGTCTTGATATCAATGCATCAGATAAAGCAGCAAGATTTATCAGAACTTGCGATTGCTTCAATATACCAATACTTACTCTTGAAGATGTCCCAGGATTCTTGCCTGGCACACAACAAGAGCATGGCGGCATAATTCGTCACGGTGCGAAAATGTTATTTGCTTATTCAGAGGCATCAGTTCCAATGGTTACTGTCATAACAAGAAAGGCTTATGGCGGTGCATACATAGGTATGTGCTCAAAACATTTGGGAGCAGATATAGTTTATGCTTGGCCAGATGCACAGATAGCTGTGATGGGAGCAGAAGGTGCGGCAAATATTATTTTTGCTAAAGATATAAAAGCTTCTGAAAACCCACAAGAAGAAAGGGCAAAAAAAATTGCTGAATATGACAATATGATGATGAATCCATATGTGGCAGCAAGTCGTGGTTATGTAGATGATATTATCGAACCAGCTACTACAAGAAAAATGCTTATAGCTGCTTTTGACTCATTAGAATCAAAAGTTGTCCGTAAGGCAAATAAGAAGCACGGAAATATACCACTATAGTGAAAGGAGAAAGATATGCAAGGACTTTATTTAGCAATGTATGGTGATAAAGTTGAATTAGGTCAGGCACTATTTATATCAATCTTTGCTATGGCTGTAGTATTCTTAGTTCTCCTTATCATTTCATATCTGATAGATTTTACAGCTCTCTGTCTAAAAGGAAATAAGACTAAAAAGAAAACTGAAAATGCTACTGAAGTAAAACCTGATGTACAAGTTGCGAGGAAAAGTAGTGATGATAGTTTGGTAGTTGTCATTGCAGCAGCTATAGCATCATATTTAGGAACATCAGTTGATAATGTAAAAATAACAAAGATAAGAAGGATCACTCAAACTGGAACAGCATGGTCAGAAAGAGGACTTCTATCTCAAATAAAACCATAATTAGGAGGATATATTTATGAAAAAGTTTAATATAAAAGTAGATGGAGTAATGCACGAAGTAGAAGTTGAAGAATTAGGTGGATCTATGGTATCTGCTGCACCAGTTACTCAAGCAGCACCTAAAGCAGCACCAGCACCTGCAGCACCAGTATCATCTGGACCAAAGCCACAAGCCGGTGCAGGTTCAGTAGTTGCTCCTCTTCAAGGAACTGTACAAACTATAAAAGTTAAAGTTGGTGATAGTGTTAATTCAGGAGATGTAGTAGCTATTATAGAAGCAATGAAGATGGAGAATGATATACCAGCAACTGCATCAGGAAAAGTTACAGCTATACATGTATCTACAGGAGCAAAAGTGGCTGCTGGAGATGTATTGCTTGACATTGCTTAATTACAAATCTAACTTTTATTATAGAAGGAGTTATTTATGCAAGGGCTTTTTATAGCAAATGCCATAGTAGATACACTAGTTACCTTCTGGAAGGGAACGGGTTTTTATGATTTCTTTAACCCAATTATGAAGGAAGGTGTACTTCTACCATTTGGCAATGTAATAATGATTATTATAGCTTGTATATTGCTTTATCTTGCGATTGCAAAAGAGTACGAGCCATATTTACTTATATCAATAGCATTCGGAATGTTACTAGTTAATATTCCGATAGCAGGTCTTATGAATGGTCCTCTTGGAGATGTAAAGGGCGGACTTCTTTACTATCTTTTTCAGGGAATTGATTTAGGCATTTACCCTCCACTTATATTCTTGTGTATAGGTGCAGGTACAGATTTTGGACCATTAATAGCTAATCCAAGATCACTTCTTCTTGGAGCAGCAGCACAGTTTGGTATATTTTTCACATTTATAGGTGCTATATTTCTTGGTTTCACAGGACCAGAGGCAGCATCAATAGGAATTATCGGAGGAGCAGATGGTCCTACAGCACTTTATCTTACATCTAAACTCGCTCCACAACTTTTAGGCTCTATTGCTGTTGCTGCATATTCATATATGGCACTTGTACCTATGATTCAGCCACCTATAATTAAATTACTTACTACTGAAAAAGAAAGAGTCATAAAGATGGAGCAACTTCGAGAAGTTTCACAGACAGAGAAGATTATATTTCCGATAGTCGTTACTATATTTACTTGTCTATTGCTTCCAGATGCTACTTCACTTATCGGTATGCTTATGCTTGGAAACCTTCTAAAAGAATCAGGAAGAGTTCCACTTCTTGTAAAGGCAATTCAAGATGCACTTATGTATATAGTTTCAATATTCCTTGGAGTAACTGTAGGAGCAAAAGCATCAGCAGATCATTTCCTTACTCCAGATACTATCAAGATTATAGTTCTTGGTCTTATCGCATTTTCAATAGGTACAGCAGCTGGTGTCATCATAGGAAAGTTAATGTGCTTCTTCACTAAAGGAAAGATTAATCCTATGATAGGTGCAGCAGGTGTTTCAGCAGTTCCTATGGCAGCAAGAGTTGTCCAAAAAGAAGGTGCAAAGTATAATCCAAGCAACTTTTTACTTATGCATGCGATGGGACCAAATGTTGCAGGAGTTATTGGTTCGGCTGTCGCAGCAGGAATGTTATTACTTTTCTTTGGAAATAGATAATGTAAGGATAATATATGTATAATGTAGAAGAATTAACAATTGAAAAGTTTCATAACGACTTAAAGTCTGGCACAACAACTTGTAAAGAAGTTATGATGGCTTACATTGATAGAATAAATACTTACGATAAACAAAATGACAAAATAAATGCGATTATTTTGATAAATCCAAATGCAATTAGTGAAGCAGAAAAATGTGATGAAGAGATTGCTAAAGATAAATCAATAATTGATAGATTACCACTTTTCGCTTGTCCTCTATTAGTTAAAGATAATTTTGAAACTTATGATATGCCAACTACAGCAGGTTCAAAAACTCTTGAAGGTTTTGAGACACATAAGGATGCCTTCGTAGTAGATAAACTTCGAAAAGCAGGAGCAATAATTATTGCTAAAACAAATCTTCATGAGTTTGCAGTATGGGGTGAAAATGTATCATCAATACTTGGTCAAACTTATAATCCTTATGACCATAGTAGAAGTAGTGGTGGTAGCAGCGGTGGGACAGGTGCTGGACTTGCAGCGAATTTTGGCCTCATAGGTATAGGCACAGATACAATTAATTCAGTAAGAAGTCCAAGTTCTGCAAATAGTCTTTGTGGTATAAGACCAACTATTGGTCTTGTAAGCCGTATGGGAATAGTTCCATATTCACTTACTCAAGATACAGCAGGAGCACTCGCAAGGACACTCACTGATGCAGTTAAGACATTTAATCAAATGATAGGCGAAGACAAAGAAGATGAAGTTACTATCTCTGGAAGTAAAAACTCAAAAGGTGATTACACAAAGTTTTTAAAAGAAGATGGGCTTAAAGGAAAAAAACTTGGCATTTTAAGAAGCTTCATGGGGAGTGATGAAGTACATAGAGAAGTAAATAAATGTATGGAAAATTGCTTCAAAGTATTAAGAGAAAATGGAGCGACTCTTGTAGATATAGAAGAAAAGTTTGACATTGGTCATCTGGTATCTGATATAAGTCTTCATCTTTGGGATTTCAAATACGAACTTGAAAAATATTTGAAGGAGCATAATTGCAAATATCAAACCTTTGATGAATTAATATCTTGTGGATTATGTACCAAAGACATCATACCTAATCTTGAAGATGCTAATAAGATAGACATTCATTCAAAAGAATATAAAGAGAGAGCAAATAAGAGATTAAAACTTATAGAAGAAGTAAAAGCTCTTTTTGATAAATATGGTATAGATGCAATTATCTATCCACATCAGCAACAACTTGTTTGCAAAGTAGGTAAGACTCAAGCTCAAAGAAATGGAGCGATAGGCTCTGTCACAGGATTTCCTGCCATAGTTGTCCCAGGAGGTTTTTCAACACCAGATGAGTTTGCACCTATTGGTGTACCAGTAGGTATGGAAATACTCGGCAAACCATTCTCTGAAGACACATTACTTGAGATAGCATATGGCTTTGAGCAACATTCACATTTTAGAAAGGCTCCAAAACTTGGCAATAAAAATTAGTAGTACTTAATAATATATAATATAAAGTAATAAATATTACAATGGGAGGTTAGTATGGTAAAAGCACAAATAACACCTGGCGCATACTATGATTCAGTATCACTCATGATTATCTCAAATGCAGTTAAGAAACTTGAAGGTGTTACCGAGGCACTTGTTGGAATGGGTACTGATTTGAATCGTGAGCTCAATAGGAACAATCCAAACCTTAATTCACCTGAAGTAGAAAAGACTACTCCAAATGATTTCTTCGTAGCAGCAAATGTTAGAGATGAGGAAGTTTGGAAAGCAGTTCTTGCTAAAGTTGATGAAAAGTTAAATGAGAAGAAGGAAGATGCAGCTTCAAATTATTATCCAGCCACACTTGAAGGAGCACTTAAGATTCAACCAGATACAAATATGGCTGTAATTTCAGTTCCAGGAAAAGGCGGACATGCATATAATGTTGCAAAGAATTGTTTGATGCATCACATCAATGTTATGCTTTTTTCAGATAATGTATCTATAGAAGAGGAACACGAACTGAAAACTGAAGCAGTAAAGAGAGGCTTGCTTGTGATGGGTCCAGATTGTGGAACAGCAATCGTAAACCATGTCCCACTTGCATTTGCGAATGTAGTTCACCCAGGAAATATCGGAATGGTGTGTGCTTCAGGAACTGGTACACAAGAGGTATCTTCTATAATTGACCAACTTGGTGGAGGTGTATCACAAGTACTTGGTACAGGTGGAAGAGATCTCAAGAAAGATATTGGCGGTATAATGTTTAAGCATTGTTTAGAGGCACTTATAGCAGATCCAGAAACTAAAGTTATAGTTCTTGTTTCTAAACCTCCATATCCACTTGTTCAAACTGAAGTTTTGAAGATGGCTAAAGAGGGTAAGAAACCAACAGTAGTTTGCTTCATAGGTGGAGACCCTGTAGAAATTAAATCTATGGGTCTTATACCAGCAGTATCTCTTGAAGATGCTGCAAGAAAGGCAGTAGCTCTTTCAAAAGGTGAAGAAGTAAAAACATTTGATGGCTTTGATGCAAGTCCAGCAGAGATAGATGCTATAGTAAATGAAGCAACTAAAAACTTGGCTCCAACTCAAAAGTATATGAGAGCATTATACACAGGTGGTACTCTTTGCGATGAGTCTATGAAATATTTGCTTCCAACTTGTAAGAGGATTTTCTCAAATATTCCACTTCAAGATAATGATAAACTTGAAAATAAAGATGTAAGCCGTGAACATACTGCACTTGATTTTGGTGATGATGAGTTTACAGTTGGTCGTCCACACCCTATGATTGATCCATCACTTCGTGCAGAAAGAGTATTGAAAGAAGCAAATGATGAAACTTGTGCAGTGATTTTAGTTGACTGTGTTATAGGTTATGGTTCTCACGAAGATCCAGCAGCAGATTTGTCTGATGCAATTAAGAAAGGCAAAGAAGATGCAAAGAAAGCTGGAAGAGATGTCATAGTTGTAGCAAGTGTCTGCGGAACAGAGGGAGATCCACAGTGTCTATCAAAGACACAAGAGAAACTAAGAAATGCTGGAGCAATCGTAATGCCAACTAATGCTCAAGCTTGTAGACTTGTAAAGAAAATTATAGAGAAAATAGGATAGGAGGAGCATATGGAAAATAGAGTAAATGTTTTATTCACTAAACAAATCAAAATTGTAAACTTTGGAATCCAGAGTTTTTATAACGATAATAAAAAGCAAGGGGTTCCTTCTGTCCATGTTGATTGGAAACCTGTAGCAGGTGGTAATAAAGAACTTGAAAGTATACTTGATGATATATTATAGAGTTTTTAGAAAATAGTGTAAAGGAGAATAAAATTATGGCTATCACAAAAGAAGAAATTAATGCGGCTAATGCGGAAGTGCTAAAAATTATTTTAAGTGCTAAGCCAACTCTTGTTGGCATGGGAACTGCTGGTGAAGATATTCCAGGGATGACTCCAACAACAATATTACATTCAGGTCCACCAGTTGATTGGGAACACATGAGTGGTCCACAAAAAGGTGCAGTTATAGGTGCTCTCATGTATGAAGGTCTTGCAAAAGATGACAAAGAAGCAGAGGCTCTTGCAGCATCAGGTAAAATCACATTTGATCCTTGCCATCACCATTTTGCAGTAGGACCTATGGCAGGAATAGTATCATACCATATGCCAGTATTCATAGTTGAAAATAAGGAATATGGCAATAAAGCATTTTGTACATTCAATGAAGGTCTTGGAAAGGTTTTAAGATTTGGTGCATATCAACCAGAAGTTATTGATAGACTTAAATGGCTTGAGAAGGAATTGTATCCTATCGTTAAAGAAGCTCTTTCTATCACAGGAGAGATAGACCTTAAAGCTATGATTGCAGAAGTTCTTCAAATGGGTGATGATGGACATAATAGAAATAAAGCAGGAACATCACTTCTCTTTAGAAAACTTGCTCCTGCTATAGTTCAAACTCATTTTACTGAAGAGCAGAAAGTTAAAGCATTGAAATTCATAGATAGCAATGACCATTTCTTCCTTAACTTAACTATGCCAGCTTGTAAATGTACAATGGATGCTACATTCTGTGATGTAAATCCAAAGACAAAAGGTTCTACAATAGTAGCAACTATGGCTCGTAATGGTTATGAGTTTGGTATCAGAGTAGCAGGACTTGGACAAAAGAAGTGGTTCACAGGACCAGCAGAAATAGTTGATGGACTTTACTTCCCAGGATTTACAGCAGCAGATGCAAATCCAGATGTTGGAGATTCTTGTATCACTGAGACAACTGGAATTGGTGGTTTCTGTATGGGCGCTGCACCAGCTATAGTTCAATTCGTTGGTGGAACTCCAGAAGATGCATTAAATTATAGTAGACAAATGTATGAGATCACAGAAGGTGAGGGAACAACTTATAAGATTCCTGCACTTAACTTCCGTGGTTCAGCTACAGGTATAGATATTAGAAAAGTTATAAAGACACAGATTAGACCAGTTATAAACACTGGTGTTGCAGCTAAAAAACCTGGTGTAGGTCAAGTTGGTGCTGGTATAGTTCACCCACCAATGAAATGTTTTGAAGATGCACTTAAAGATTTTAAAGCAACATATTTGGAATAAAATATAATTATATTTAGGAGGAACGATTATGAAATGGGATCAAATTAAAATGTATGACTTAACTATAGGGACAGGAGTTACAACACCACCATGGCCAACATATCAACCACTTCGAGTTGAATATTTCAAGAGACTTTCAAGCAATGGTGCAAATGGACAAATTATTCATACCAGTAACCACGTAGGAACTCACCTTGATGGACCAAGACATTTTGACACAGCAGGTGGAGATATCGCTAGTCTTCCACTTGATAAGCTCTGCCATCCAGGAGTTGTTGTAGACCTTTCTGATGAGTTTGGAGCAGAAGACTTTTCTATCTATAGTGAAAAAGATATAGAGAAGAGAGTTGAAGTAAAAGATGGAGATATCCTTATAATCAATACTGGATATCATAAATATGGTTGGGAAGAGCCAAATGCTGATGAGCAAAGATATATGGTTCGCCACCCAGGACCAGCTCTTTCATTTGTAGAATGGTGCCACAATAAACACATTCGTTGGATTGGTGTTGACTGTGGTTCTGCAGACCATCCTATGAATACCAAGATTCGTGATTGGTGTCCAATGGATGCAAAGAAATGTGATGACTATATGAAGAAAAAATATGGTAAGTCATTAAATGAGATTTATCCATGGCCAGAGCAATATCAAGCAATGCACATTCAAATGTTCCCTAAAAAATATGGTGAGATAATTCACGCTGAATGTGTAGGCGGAGAGATTGATAAGGTTTCTAATAAGAGACTTGTCATTGGTTGCTTCCCATGGAAAGGTGTAGATATAGAGTCAGCATTTACTCGTATAGTAGCATTTGACGGATTTGAAGGAGTATAGTTAGATTAATGTAACGATAATCTTAAAGGAGAAAATCATGAGAGAGTTTGAATATGTTGCACCTAAGACAGTGAAAGAAGCAGTGAATATTCTTGCATCTTATAAAGAAAAAGCAACAGTTCTTGCTGGAGGCACTGATGTAGTAGTCCGTCTTCGTGATGAAATCATAGACCCTGAGTTTATAGTTGATATCAAGCATATCGATGAACTAAAAGGTATAAAGTTTGATAAAAAAGATGGTCTTTTTGTTGGTGCACTTGCTACTATGCATGAGATAGAAAATGATAAAAATGTAAAAGAGTTTTATCCATACTATGCAAGTGCATGTGGTCATGTGGGATCAAAGCAAGTGAGAAATAAAGCTACATCGGTTGGAAATCTTTGTACAGCATCGCCTCTTGGTGACAGTCTTACTCCTATGTTTTGTCTTGATGCAATCGTAGTTATAGAAGGACCAAATGGAAAAAGAGAAGTGCCAGTGAGAGAGTTTATAACTTTTGTCCGTAAAACAGTCCTTGAAAGAGACGAATTGGTTCTCGGCATTAAAATGCCATATATTGAAGGTGCTAAAGGTATATATACTAAAAATGCAAGACGACATGAAGTAGATCTTTCAAATATCGTTGCCACTATTCTTAAGATAGGAACTGAATATAGAATTGCTTATGGTTCAGTTGCACCTACACCTATAAGATTAGTAAAAACTGAAGAGTTTCTAAAGGGCAAGAAAGTAGATGATAAGGTTATAGAAGAAGCAAAGAAAATACTTGCAACTGAAATATCACCTATATCTGATCTTCGAGCTACTAAAGAATACAGAGTTTCAGTTTCACAAAGTATATTAGAAAATAGCCTTAAGGCACTGGGTTAGAAAGGAAGGGAAAATGAAAAAGATAAATGTAAAGTTTATTCTTAATGGTGTACCAATAGAGTTGGAAGTTCAGCCAAATCATACAGCCCTTCGTGTAATTCGTGAACAGCTTGACTTGACAGGTGCTAAAGAGGGCTGTGGAGCAGGAGAGTGTGGTGCTTGTACTATAATAGTTGATGGACTTGCTGTAAACTCATGTCTTATGCTTGCCCCAGAACTTGATGGTAAGAATGTGCTTACAGTAGAAGGTCTTGCAAAAGATGGTAAGTTAACTGATATTCAACAAGCATTTATAGATCACGTAGCTCTTCAATGTGGATATTGTACTCCAGGATTTATAATGTCTACTACAGCATTTCTTGAAGAAAATAAGAAACCTAATCGTGAAGAGATTGAGATCGCACTTTCAGGAAATTTGTGTAGATGTACTGGATACAAGAGAATAATTGAAGCAGTTGAAGATGTAGTAAGTAAGAGGGGAGGTAAATAATTATGACAATTGATGGAAAATATACGGCAATTGGTCAGTATCTCCCAAGAGTTGATGGTGTGGCAAAGGTTACTGGAGCAGCAAAGTATGCAGCAGACATCAATATGACAAGAATGTTGTATTGTGATGTTGTTAGAAGCCCTTATCCACATGCGAAGATTTTGAAAATAGATACAACTGAAGCAGAAAAACTTCCAGGAGTAAGGAATATTATCACTGGAGATTATTATGCAAAGAAAGGTGGGCTTTATCTTGCTGATAAAAACTTCCTTGCCCATAAGACAGCTAAATATAGAGGAGAGGCAGTGGTAGCTGTTTGCGCAGAAACTCCCGAGATAGCTCATGAAGCATGTAAATTGGTAAAAGTGGACTATGAAGAGTTACCTGCAGTTTTGAGTCCGATGGATGCTATAAAACCTGACGCTCCACTTGTTCATCCAGAACTTGAGACATATCGTGTAGCTCCTATATTCCACCCAGTGCCTGGAACAAATATTTCACATAAGCATTTCTTGAAGAAGGGCAATACAGAAGAAGCATTTAAGAAGTGTGATAAGATAGTAGAACACGAGTATTATGTTCCACATGTTCAGCACTGTCCTATAGAGACACACACTGCAACGGTTAAGTTTGATGCAAATGGAAATCTTACTGTTTGGGCATCATGTCAGTCACCTTATGCAGTTAGAAATGCACTTTCAGATTCATTTGATATACCACTACATAAGATTCAAATAATATCAGAGTTTGTTGGTGGTGGCTTTGGCGCAAAAGCAGGTACAACCATTGAAGGAATTATAATACCACTTGCTAAACTTAATGTTGGTCGTCCAGTTAGATTTACATATACTCGTGAAGAAGAGTTTAGAGATGCATATGTTCGTCAAGGTATGCTCGCAAGAATTAAAACTGGTGTTGATAAAAATGGAAAGATTTTAGCAGTTGAAAATAATTTCTATTGGGACGGCGGAGCATATAATGAATATGGTGTAAATATAGCAAAGGCAGCTGGTTTTGCAGGTGCAGGACCTTATAATATCGAAAATGTTACTACCAATTCATATTGCTTATATACTAATCATCCAGTTGGCGGACCATATAGAGGATTTGGAATGTGTGAAATCCATTTCTGCATCGAACAAAACTTGGATGTTGTAGCAAATGAGATTGGCATTTCACCTGTTGAGATAAGAAGAATCAATGGTCTCAGGCCAGGTGATAAGACTGGTATGGGCGAAGTGATGAAAGTATCAGGATATCAACCATGTCTTGAGACTGTACTTGATAAATTAAAATATGATGCTACACCTAAAAAAGTTGGAGACCATAAAATAAGATGTATGGGTGTTGCAGCTGGTTGGAAATCACCTTCTATGCCAACTGATGCAGGTTCAGCTTCTATCATAAGAATGAATGAAGATGGTACATTCTATGTGCACACAAGTGCAGAAGAGATAGGTCAGGGATCAAATACAGCTCTTACGCAGATAGCAGCAGAAGTGTTAAATGTAAATCCAAATAGGATTGCACTTAAATCAGGTGACACAAATATGAATCCATATGAGTGGCAAACTGTTGCAAGTAGAACTACTTACTGTGCAGGAAATGCAGTAAAACTTGCGGCAGAAGATTTGAGAAAGAAAATATTTGATCTTGCACAGATGAAGTTTGGCTATCCAGCAAGAGATATGTATCTTGAAAGAGATGATGAGAGTGATTGCACTTGGGTAGTAGCAAGTAGATATCATAAAGACATTCGTGCAGATATGAAGACATTTGCACTTGGTATGCCACTTGAAGATGGTTCAGGTATAGGTGGTCCTGCTATTGGTGTAGGAACATTTACTCTTCCAAATAATATGGCTTACAATCCAGAAGATAGTCAATCTGAAAAAGGTGTTGCATTCTGGACTATTGGATGTACTGGTGTCGAAATTGAGATAGATACTCAAACAGGACATGTAAAAGTACTTCAGATGATTTCTTGCTTTGACCCAGGTAAAGTAATTAACACCGAACTATATGCTGCACAGGTTGAAGGTGCTATGATACAGTCGCTTGGAACTGCACTTTATGAGTCTATGATACTTAAAGATGGTAAACTTATGAATGGTTCATTCCTTGACTATAAGATACCAACTGCATATGAGATGCCAGATCGTTTGGAATCATATGTTGTAGAGTTCCCAGAAGAGACAGGACCATTTGGTGCAAGAGGTATAGGTGAACCAGCAATGGTACCAGGTGCTCCAGCTATAGCAAATGCGATTGCAAATGCGCTAGGGGTTAGATTCAATCAGATGCCAATCACACCTGATATGGTTCTTGAAGCAATAAATAACAAAAAGAACTAGAAACTTATATAATTAAAAGGTTAAAAAAATCTTACAAAAATATTTATTTTTTTATACTATTATGTTATAATATAAGTATCTATAGTGATAGGGATGTAAAGATATTCTATCACTAAAAAAAATTTAAAGCGGTCGTCGCTTAAAAACGAGGAGGAAAAATTATGGCAGCAACTCAAACAGGCATTTATGATGCCAGGAAACAGTTAGGTTGGCCACAGGCAATTATACTTGGTATTCAACACGTATTTGCGATGTTTGGCGCAACTGTTTTAGTTCCACTTCTTACTGGACTTTCAGTTTCTGTTACACTTTTCTGCGCAGGTATTGCAACACTTTGGTTCCATTTTATCACAAAAGGCAAAGTACCTGTATTTTTAGGTAGCTCGTTTGCATTCCTTGGAGCATTCGCATCAATTGCAAATGGAGATCCAGCGCTTCTTCCATATGCTACAGGTGGTATTCTTTGCGCAGGTCTTGTATATGTAGTTCTTGCTGCACTCATCTATGCACTTGGAGCAAAAAGAGTTATGACATTATTCCCACCAGTTGTTACTGGACCAATTATAGTTCTTATTGGACTTATACTTGCACCATCAGCACTTAATAACTGCTTAAGTGGCACTCTTGCTAATCCTGGACAACCAAGATGGATTATATCAGTTATCGCTATTGCAGTTATAATTATATGTAATATTTTTGGTAAAGGTATGATAAAAATACTTCCTATACTTATAAGTATTATCGTATCTTACATTGTTGCATTTGTAGCAGGTTGGACTAAACCACTTACATTTAATGGTATAATTGCATTACCACCTTTCCATATGCCAAAGTTTGAAATAGGTGCTATCATTACTTGTGTAGTAGTTGCACTTGCAGCAATTATTGAGCACGTTGGTGATGTTGCAGCTATTGGTGCTACTTGTGGTAAGAACTTCATAAAAGATCCTGGACTTACAAGAACACTTCTTGGTGATGGTATCGGAACTTCTATAGCTGGTGCACTTGGTGGACCTGCTAATACTACTTATTCAGAGAACACTGGTGTTGTTGCTCTTACTGGTGTTTATGACCCATTTGTTCTCAGAGTAGCAGCAGTAGTAGCTATCTTACTTTCAATCATTCCAGCTGTTGATGGATTTATTAATACTATCCCAGATGAAGTTATCGGTGGTATATCATTTGTCCTTTATGGTATGATTTCAGCTATTGGTCTTCGTACACTTGTAGAGCATAAAGTTGATTTTGCTAATCAAAGAAACGTTATCATAGCTGCCATCATCCTAGTATCAGGACTTGCATTTAATTCTTCTCCAGCACAGTTTAGATTTGGAACAGTTACGCTTTCGTTCGGTGGACTCGCATGTGCAGCTGTACTTGGTATCGTATTAAATGCTATACTTCCTGGAAAAGATTATACTTTTGAAGATTAATTAGTAATAATATTAAAAAGAGTGAGCGAAATGCTCACTCTTTTAATTTGTAACTATTTAATCTCATTATATTCACAAAATATATGCTATATGTGATATAATAAAAGGGAATAAAAGTTCATATATTTAAGTAAATATAACTTATTTAGACATATGGATAGTATTGATAATTAAGGAGAAATCATGAAAAAAATTATACTTTGTTTATTAGTATCATGCACATTTTGCTACATAGTTTCTTGTGCAAATAAAACTTCAAGTGAAACTATAGTTGAGACTATAAAAGAACAAAACTCTGAAGGGGAGATTAAGGAATCAGTAAATGGCACTACTGAAAGAACTGTTTCTTTTAATCCGAAAATCAAGTTTGTATTCACTGGTGATGATGACTATATGAAAGCAATAACTGATGATATGGTTTTATTATCAGAAGAAATGTTTGGTGATCAAGGGGCAGTGGAGATACCTACTCCAAATATCGTAAAAATTGATGACACAGATAAAAATGACATTAAAGTCTATGGCAATTTCTGGATTTATGGATACCAAATGTATGGCACAATATTCAATACTAAAAATGCAGGAGCAAATCCTGGTTGTTATCATTTAAAAGATGAGAATGGGAAAATAACAGTTTTAAGCAAAGAGATTGCAGAGGATGGCTCAAATAACTGGAGCAGTTTAGTTAAGATTTGTGGTGGCGATGAAGAATTGGCAAAGAAAGTTATGAATAATTTACCTCAAGATGAAGATGAAAAATTGAGACTTGACTATGCAAAAATGTATGCAAAAGAGAATAAGTTAAAGCTATCTGGAATAAAGGACTATGGATGGCCTGTTATATTAAGCGATGATATCAGTGATGCAGAGTTCTTATACAATTTTTATAGTGCATATTTTTATGAGATTAGACAGGATGATGTACTAAATGATATGGAAGAGAGAATTAATAATTTGAAAAATAAATATATGACTTCTGAACTTGTGAAAAAGATGGAAGATATGTCAAGTGAATCAGGTGCAGATAAGATTATAAATGCTCAAGATGTGACAAATGAAATGCTTGAGACTTTACAAGTGGATGATTTCGGAAGTGGTAACCTCCAGATGACTTATTGTCTTGGCACAGAAAGTGCTACGATTATTAAAGTTAAAGTTGAAAAAGTTAATGGTAAAAGACAGATAGTTGATATGAATTATTAATGGGAACCTCTAAAAAGTGAGCACTTGAAAAACTTGTTTTTCAAAAGTGCGAACTTTTAGGGGTTCCTGCGGGCACCATAACTCGAAAAAGTCAAAAATTATGACTTTTTCGAGGTGCCCCAATGTAAAATATATGAGTTTGATATATTAATAATGAACTTTAAAACTCTGGATAAAAAAATTGAAAAGATAAATTGGGAAGAGAATGTGACAAATATTCCTGACTATGCTTTTTCATCATTTTATAACTTAAAGGAAGTAATCATACCAGATTCAGTTATAAGTATTGGTAGAGGTGCATTCCAAAATTGTTCTTCACTTGAAAAGGTGATACTGCCAAAGGGTCTAACTGAAATACCCAATAATCTTTTTTTACACTGCAAAAAACTTAAAGACATTGAGATACCTGATAGTGTCTTAAAAATTGGAGACCAAGCCTTTTTTGCTACAGATATAAAAGAGGTTATAATTCCAAAAAGCGTAGTGACTATAGGCAATTCAGCATTTACAGGGGTGTCAGAGTTTTCGATATATGATGGGTTTAATTATATGGTAAATAAATATAATATTTTTACCTGGTTAAGTGAACCTGTTTATGATCGTGAAACGGATGGGCAAATACCAGATACATATAGTTTTATAAAAAATGTAGTCGTGAGCATTTTAGATGATACTGATGGTAGTGTAAAGTTTAAGTTTTTTATACCATTTAGAGATAAGTTTGATATATTTTCAATTTCACATATTATATTTAAGAATAATAGACTTGATCTTGGACTTTTGGATAGTCAGTTTCAGATGATAAGAGACTTTGAGAGCAAAACTAATTATGTATATTATCGCATTCAGTATCCATATAAACTTACGAATGAGAATAGGGATTTGTTTTCAAGATTTATAGAAGCAAATAGCATAAGAATTGCAGAAAGATTTATAGATGACAATACTGTTACACCACTTGTGAAATTAGAAATGCTCAATCTCTTAAATGAAAATAATATTGATATATTGATAGAATATGCAAATATTAATAGGAGATTTAATTCACTATCATATCTAATGAATTATAAAAACGAACATTTTAAAAATAGATATAGTCTATAAAAAAATAGTGCCAGCGACGGCACTATTTATTTTTCTTACTTTTGCTTTCTATTACCTTACCACCATTTATTACTATCAGAAAGTCAGATAACTCTTTACTGATATTTGTTTTATTATAGGCATAACCAACAGAATAGTGTGGGATTTTGAACTTAATTGGTATTTTTACAAGTTGCTTTTTATCAAGTTCATCTTGGATAAACTCTTCTATAACACAGGCAATTCCCACTCCGTTTTTTGCAAAGTCAATCATTGATTCGGTATTATTCACTTCCATAATTTGGCGAGGGATAATTTTATTATTTTCAAAAACTTTATCTATATATTCCCTTGTTGTATTCTTTTTATCAAGTAATAATATATTGCCATTTGCAAAGTAGTCAGGATTATTTGGGAATATTTTAGAAAAATATGACATATATTCTTTTGAAGCGACGAAGCAATAATGTATGTCAAGTAGAGGAATATATTCAATTTCTTTGTAATTTACATCACTCTTATGTAGAAAAGCTAGATCAATTTTTTTCTCTGTTAGCTTTTCGAAACATTTAGTTGTGTGCATTGTCGTTACTGAAAGCCTTATATTTGGATGCTCTCTAGCATAGATACTTATATATGACATAAGAAGATGCTTTACAAGACTTTGAGAGGCTGCGATTCTTATATGCCCAAAGTTAATATTGCTAAATGTTTTGAGCTTTAATTCGGCATCATTTATATAGTTGAAGGCAGTTGTCAAATGTTCATAAAGTAGTTTACCTTCAGAAGTTAAGTTTAATCCTACAGTTGTTCTGTCGAAAAGTTTGACACCTAAAGAATCTTCAAGTTTTTTTATAGATTTAGATACAGCAGGTTGAGAAATAAGTAAAATCCTTGAAGCTTTTGACACATTTTCGGACTTTGCAACTTCATAAAAGGTTTTGTATTGTGTTAGCGATTGTTGCATAAATACCCCCATCATAAATAAACTAAAAAACTAATAGAGTGTATTTTATCACATTTTTTAGTTGTTGTAAAATAGTTTTTATTATAGTATAATATATGGAGTGAAATTAGGGCTTTATGAATTGTCCTATAGGATTTTAAATAAAGTTTTGGAGAGAATATGAGTGAGTGCACACATAATTGTGATACTTGTTCGGCAGGTTGTGCTAGTAAAGAAGTAAATATTGAAAAGTTAAAACTTGGAAAAGGTTCTAAAATAAAAAAAATCATTGGTGTTTCATCTGGTAAAGGCGGAGTTGGAAAATCTTTTGTCACATCACTAATTGCATCAGGCTTACAAAAGAAAGGTTATAAAGTTGGAATATTGGATGCGGATATTTTAGGTCCATCAATTCCTAAATCTTTTGGAGTGCTTGATAAAAATGTTTTAGCAACAGATAATGGGTTAATGATTCCAAAAGAGACTCGTACAGGTATAAAAATTATTTCATCAAACCTTATGCTTGAAAATGATACTGAACCTATCATCTATAGAGGAGCACTTATATCGGGACTACTTCAGCAATTCTATCAAGAAGTAGATTGGGGAGAATTAGATTTTTTATTTATAGATATGCCACCAGGGACAGGAGATGTGCCACTTACTACATATCAATCAATTCCGATTGATAAAGTTATAATTGTATCTTCACCACAAAGTCTGGTGTCAATGATAGTTAGTAAGTCAATTAATATGGCAGATAAAATGGATATAGATATTTTAGGTATAGTTGAAAATATGTCTTATGTTGTATGTCCAAATTGCGACAATAAAATTGAAATATTTGGAAAGAGTAATATTGATGAAGTCGCTGATGAAAATGATACTATAGTTCTTGCTAAACTTCCGATGAGAGTTGAGTATTCAAAAATGGTTGATGAAGGCATGGTTGAAGATATAGACATTAGCGAATTAGATAGCACAATTGATATGCTAGTTAGGTTGGTTAAATGATAGAGCATTTTAGAAATATTTTTACATTTATTGGTGGAGTTGGGATGTTCCTTTATGGCATGAAAACAATGTCTGAAGGTCTACAAAAAGTTGCAGGTCCTAAACTCAATAATGTACTTAAACTTTTAACGTCAAATAAGTTTACAGCGATAATTGTTGGTGCTATTGTTACAGTTATAATACATAGTTCTGCAGGAACAACTGTCATGGTAGTGGGATTTGTTAATGCAGGAATAATGAAATTGAATGATGCAGTAGGTGTCATAATGGGAGCAAACATAGGAACGACCGTTACTGCATGGATTGTAGCACTTGCGGAACTTGGCTCTGCAGTAGAGATATTCAAACCAGATTTCTTTGCTCCAATTGTCTTTGGTATAAGTGCGTTAATATTTGTCTTTTCTAAAAAAGAGAAAACTAAAATAGTTGCAAATATATTTGTTGGAGTTGGACTTTTATTTATAGGTCTTACTCTTATGTCAAGTGGTGTATTCCCATATGCTGAATCAAAAGTGTTTAGAGATGCATTTGAGATACTTGGCAAGACACCAATACTTGCTATACTCGCAGGTGCAGTGACTACAGTAATTCTTTCAAGTTCAACTGCATCAGTTTCTATATTACAGACATTAGCACTCGCTGGGTCTGTATCAAAGTCAGCAGCCTGTTTTATAACAGTTGGACAGAATATAGGTACTTGTATTACTACTATAATATCATCAGCTAATAGTAGTAAAAATGGTAAGCGAACAGCACTTTTACATTTACTTTTCAATGTATTTGGAGGACTTATTTTCTCTATAATAGTGCTTATTACTTATCCGTTTATAAAAGATTTTTTGGCTACAAGGATTTCTCTTTTTGAGATTTCACTCTTCCATACAGGTTTTAATATAGGAAACACATTAATACTCTTACCATTTTCCAATTTAATGGTTGATATAACTAAAAAAATCATACCGTCAAGTGGAGAGGAAGAAGAGGATTTCAATCTTTCAGAGAAGACACAGGCAATTCTTGATGAACGTATACTTAATCAACCAGCAGTTGCAATTTCTACAGTTAGAACAGAAGTAGTCTACTATGCAAATTATGTACTTAAAAACCTGAAGAGAGCAACAAACTTAATTTTAAACGATAAAAATGATGAATTGATACAGGATGTCGTCACACATGAAGAGCAGATAGATAAGACTACCAACATTTTGGTTAGTTATCTTGCAAGAATTAATAACTTAAGTCTTAATGAGCAAGAGCATATGGAAGTAGAACATCTTATGTCAATCTGTAGTGATATAGAAAGAATAGGTGACCATGCTGAAAATATTTCCGAAAATGCAGAACAAATGATGAAGGATGAAGTAAAGTTTTCAGAGAGTGGCACAAGAGAGATGGAAAACATTATAAAAATTACTTTGGAATCAGTCGAGAGTGCTATCAAGTGTATAAATAGTAAAGATGAAGAAGCACTTAAAAATGTCAGACGCTGTGAAGAAGAAGTTGATGAACTTGAAGATACTTATCGTGATAATCATATAAAGAGAATGAGCGTTGGAGAATGTAATACTATAGCAGGAATTGTATTCCTAGATATAATAGGTAATCTCGAGAGAGTTACGGACCATGCAAATAATCTTGCTGATTATAGAGAAGCAGAAAATATAAATAAAGTGATAATTGTTTAATTTTTCAATAAATTAAATAATATATAAAATAATTCGGAGGGGAAAAATATTATGGCAGTAAAAGTAGCATTAAACGGTTTTGGACGTATTGGTCGTCTTGCATTTCGTCAAATGTTTGATGACAAAGATTTTGAGGTTGTGGCAATCAATGATTTAACAGAGCCACAGACACTCGCTCATTTACTTAAGTATGATTCTACACAGGGTCGTTACAAATATGCAGATGAGGTTAGTTTCGGAGAAGATTCAATCACAGTAAAAGGAAAGACAATCAAGATTTACAAGGAGAAGGATGCTAATAATTTACCATGGGGAAAGCTTGATGTAGATGTTGTATTTGAATGTACAGGTGTTTATGCAAGTAAAGAGAAATCTATGGCTCACATAAATGCTGGAGCAAAGCATGTAGTTATCAATGCACCAGCAGGAAATGATTTGAAGACTATAGTTTATAATGTTAATCATACAATTCTTGACAAGAATGATCAGATAATATCTGCCGCATCTTGTACAACAAATTGTTTGGCACCTATGGCAAAGGCATTAAATGAAGCATACCCAATCAAATCAGGTATTATGTCTACAATTCATGCTTATACACCTGACCAAATGCTTCTTGATGGTCCACATAAAAAAGGTGACCTTAGACGTTCTCGTGCTGCAGCACTCAGCATTGTTCCAAATTCTACTGGTGCAGCAAAGGCTATAGGACTTGTAATTCCAGAATTAAATGGCAAATTAATTGGATCTGCTCAAAGAGTTCCAACTCCAGCTGGATCAACTACTATGCTTTTTGCAGTTGTTGAGGGTAAGGACATCACAAAAGAGAAAATCAATGAAGTTATGAAGAAAGCTTCAAATGAAAGTTTTGGATATACAACAGATGAACTTGTATCAAGTGATATAGTAGGTATGACTTATGGATCACTCTTTGATGCTACTCAAACTATGGTTAATAAAATAGATGATAACCTTTATGAGGTTTGCACAGTTGCTTGGTATGATAATGAAAACTCATACACTTCTCAAATGATTAGAACTGGAAAATATTTCGCAAGTCTAATTAAATAAGGAGAATAATATGGCAAAGAATAAGTTCAATAAAAAAACCATTGAAGACGTTAAAAATTTCAAAGGTAGAAGAGTACTTTTAAGATGCGATTTGAATGTACCTATTCATGATGGAAAGATAACAGATGATCAAAGAATTCAAGCATCTGTTCCTACCATAAAATATTTAGCAACTCATGGGGCAAAGGTAGTTATTTGTTCTCATTTAGGTAAGCCAGAAAAGCATCAAGATATAGAGCCAGTTTGTAAAGCATTATCTAAAACTCTTAAGATGCCTATTAAGTTTATAGGAAGTGATAGAGTTGTAGATGATTATGTTAAGGCTGAAGTAGAAAAAATGAAAGATGGACAAATTGCAATGCTTCAGAATACTAGATGGAGAGATGAAGAAAGCAAAAATGATGACAACTTCTCAAGAGAACTTGCATCACTTTGCGATATCTTTGTAGGAGACGCATTTGGAACTTGCCATAGAGCACATTGCTCAAATTATGGTGTCACAAAGTTTGTAGATGAAGCAGTTGCAGGATACCTTATAAAAGCTGAACTTGATAAACTTTGCAATTATATTGATAATCCTAAAAGACCTTTCCTAACTATTCTTGGTGGATCAAAAATAGCTGATAAGTTAAAAGTAATTGATAAAGCTTTGGATAGATCAGATGTAGTAGTAGTAGCTGGTGGTATGTCATATACATTTATAAAAGGTTTTGGTTACGAAATTGGTAAGTCTCTTTTAGATGAGAGTAAGATTGACTACTGTATGGATATGGTTGAAAAGGCAAAAAAACTTGGTAAGAAATTAATTTTACCAGTTGACTGTGTGGGAACAGACCATTTCCCAGATCCTATAACTGATCCAAAGATTAAGGTTAAAGAGTTTGATCTTAAGCATTTAGATAAGAATTATTCTGGTTATGATGCTGGACCAAAGACTATTAAGTTAATATTAGAAGAAATTATGAAGGCAAAAACAATACTTTGGAATGGTCCAGTAGGACTTTTTGAAAATCAGAAGTTCGCTATTGGTACATATTGTATAGCAAAATGTATGTCAATGAAAAAAGATGCTGTAACTATAGTAGGTGGAGGAGATTCTGCATCTGCAGTTAACCAATTCGGACTTGCTTCAAAAATGACACATGTATCAACTGGAGGAGGTGCAACCCTTGATTTCCTTAAAGGTGAGCCTCTACCTGGTGTTGAGTGTTTAACTGATAAATAATATTTGGATAGTTTATACATAGCTTAATGCAGTATTAATTATTGTAGTAGGGGCAAGCAAGGCTTTGCCCCTTTTTATAAATATGCAAAAAATAGAACAAAATAAAATACGAAACTTCTCTATCATAGCTCATATTGATCATGGCAAGAGCACTTTGGCTGACAGGATACTTGAACTCACAGGGACACTTACAAATCGAGAGATGAAAGAACAAGTCCTTGACAATATGGACATTGAAAGAGAAAGAGGAATTACGATAAAATCTCAAACTGTTCGCATTACATATAAGGCTGATGATGGTGAAGAGTATGTGTTTAACTTGATTGATACACCTGGACATGTTGATTTCACATATGAGGTTAGTAGGTCACTTGCTGCTTGTGAAGGAGCTTTACTTGTAGTAGATGCTGCTCAAGGGATAGAAGCACAAACTCTTGCAAATGTCTATCTTGCACTTGACCACAATCTTGAGATAGTTCCGGTAATAAATAAGATAGATTTACCATCTGCAGAACCAAGTAGGGTGTGCAAAGAAATTGAAGATGTTATAGGGATTGATTGTAGTTTTGCACCACTTATTTCTGCTAAAACTGGTCAAAATGTTCACGATGTGCTGGAAGCTATAGTTAAGCATGTTCCATCACCAAAGGGTAGTGAAGAAGAACCATTACAGGCATTGATATTTGATTCTGTTTATGATTCATATAAAGGGGTAATTGTTTTTGTTAGAGTCTTTAATGGCATAGTTAAAAAAGGTACTAAAATAAAAATGGTTGCTACTGGTGCAGTATTTGAGACAGTAGAAGTTGGAGTATTTGGAGCTGGAAAGTTTATACAATGTGATGCACTATATCCAGGTTATGTTGGATATATAACTGCATCAATTAAAAGTATTAAAGATACAAGAGTTGGTGACACTGTAACTGAATATGGAAATGAATCCACTGCACTACCTGGATATAAAAAAGTTACTCCTATGGTTTACTGTGGACTATATCCAAGTGATGGTCAGAAATATCCAGACTTAAGAGATGCACTTGAAAAATTGCAATTAAATGATGCATCTTTGCAATATGAGCCAGAAACTTCAGTTGCTTTAGGGTTTGGATTTAGATGTGGCTTTTTAGGTTTGCTCCATCTTGATGTAATTGAAGAACGTCTTGAAAGAGAGTTTGATTTAGATTTAGTGACTACATCCCCATCGGTTGTATACCATGTGTATAAGACTGATGGAACTATGGAGATTTTGACAAATCCATCAAATCTTCCAGACCCTTCATATATTGATCACATGGAAGAACCTATAGTAAATGCTGAAATAATGGTTACGAAAGACTATATAGGGTCTATAATGAAACTTTGTGAAGAACGAAGAGGAGTATATTTAAATATAGATTATATAGAAGAGAATAGAGCGGTGCTTAAATACGAATTGCCACTAAATGAAATAATTTATGATTTTTTTGATGCACTTAAATCAAGAAGTAGAGGATATGCCTCACTTGATTATAATTTAAAAGGCTATCAAAGATCAAACTTATGTAAATTAGATATATTAGTTAATAAAGAAAATATAGATGCACTTTCTTTCATAGTATTTAGAGATTCGGCAGAAGAGAGAGGAAGAAGAATGTGCGAAAAGTTGAAAGAAGAAATACCAAGACAACTTTTTGAGATACCTCTTCAAGCTGCTATAGGTGGGAAAGTTATAGCGAGAGAGACTATAAAGGCACTTAGAAAAGATGTACTTGCAAAATGTTATGGCGGTGATATAACGAGAAAGAAAAAACTTCTTGAGAAACAAAAAGAAGGTAAAAAGAGAATGAAACAATTTGGTGCAGTAGAAATACCACAAAGTGCATTTATGGCAGTATTAAAACTTGATGCCGAATAAGGAGAAATAGTGAAAAAAATAATTTTATACTTGGCGACATTATTGATAGTATTAACTTCTTGCACTAAAAAAGTTGACGGCACGATGGAAAATGCGAACGAAAATATTAAAGAAAAACTTTATGTGTATAACTGGGGAATATATATTGATAAGTCAGTTATAGGAAAGTTTGAAGATAAGTATAATTGTGAAGTAATATATGATGAGTTTGATACGAATGAGGAAATGTATGCAGTAGTATCATCTGGTGCAAGAGTTTATGATGTGCTTTGCCCAACTGATTATATGATTGAAAAAATGATTAATCAAGGTTTATTATACGAATATGATATTAGCAAACTTCCGAACTATAACAATATAGATAAAAGAATACTTAAGATTATTAGTTCTTTTGATAAGAATAATACTTATGTGGTTCCTTATGTTCATTCTACTCTTGGCATGATTTACAATAAGACCGAACTTGATAGGATGGGTTTACCTTATCCAAAAAAATGGGCTGATATGTGGTATGAAGGTTATAAGGGAGAATTATTGATGCAAGATGCTATGAGAGATTTACTTATGGTGGGGCTTAAGAAAAATAATTTTTCATTAAACACTAAGAATCAAGATGAACTTGATAAGGCAACAAATGATTTGATTTTACAAAAACCACTAGTAAATGCATATATGATTGATGATTTAAGAGACAAGATGGTTGGTGGTAATGGCACAATAGCAGTAATGTATAGTGGTGAGGTTGAATATATAGAAACTGAGGGAGCACCATTTGAGTACGAATATATTTTGCCAAAAGAAGGTGTAAATTTCACTATAGATGCGTGGGTTATACCAAAAAATGCACAAAATAAAGAACTTGCAAAAAAATGGATTGATTTTATGCTTGATCCTGAAATAGCACTTTTAAACTTTGATGAAATGCACTACGGTATAGCAAATTTAAAGACGATAGAACTTATAAGAATGAGAGATGGAGATGAAGTTGTAAATAATGAAGCTATTTTTCCAAATCTTGATGATATAAATAAGTATGAATTATATAAGGACTTAGGTAGTTTTGAGGAAAAATATAACGAAGCATATAAAAAAATTAAATCATAGTAAGTTTTGACTAGAAATTAAGAGGATTAATTATGTCAAAAGATTATTTGATTAAAATTTGGAAAGTTGTAAAGAAAATGATAAGTGCAATCCTTACTGTTAGTATGCTACTTGCAAATCTGAATAGCTTTTCGGTGTATGCAAAAGAAACAATTTACCAATTTGTACAAGAGGTAGAAATTGATGAGTTGCTTGTGGATGATGGCATGTTTTATATGCCACATAAAGTTTTTGAAGTGAAAGAAAATGAGTTTAAAGGTAAGTACTTATTTAAAGTTAAAAGAAAAGGTGATGCATCAAAAACAGGTAAAGTAAAACTTACTATGGTAGATATGTCAGGTAAGTATGATAGAGATTACAGCATAAGAATAATTGATAAAGGAAGTTTTTCTGAAAAAGTACAGAATAAATCTGTTTCAAAGTCAATGGAAGAATACATGAAAAGCAATAAATACGAGGAATATAATTATTCTGATGCTATAATTGATGGTTCTATTGATCTGGACAATATAATGACAGATGAGGA
>JAGBOC010000018.1 GCA_017634065.1 Lachnospiraceae bacterium
ATTGCGTTGTGGATGATAGTTCAAAATTTGCTGCAGCCGTATATTACCATTATATAAATAAAGAAATACTAAAAGATGAAAAACAAGATGATAAGATAGCATATGGGATAGATTTGTGGGAGACATCATCAACAGATTTTTCAAAACTTAATAATTTTACTAAAAAAATACTAAGCACAAAAAGATTTAAATTAATAATGTGGGATGATATTAATGATGAAATATCGCTTAGCAAATCACAGATAAAAGAGCATAAACTAAAGGTCGGAGATTTACTTTATAGAAATGGAACAGTTGAGTTTTATATTGGAAAAAATAAAGTAGTTAATTGGGGGCAAGTACATAAGGAGTATTATATTCAGAAAGAAATATATTATGATGGTGCAAATATATTTACTTATGATATCAAAGATAACTATTTGCAATATATGTCATTCATACGGTTTGAAGGAGGACAATAATTGTGAAGAAAAAAAGTTTTATAATTTTTGTAATAATTATAATATTATTACTGATAGTTGTCGGTTATGGTGTACTTAAGTGTAAAAAAAAGTATGATATCAGCAGAACAATAGATTCATATAATTTGCAAAATTATGAACAAGTGAATGAATATATAGAGTATATAAAAGCATTTGTGAAACCTGAAAAATTAAAAAGCTTTGTTTATAATGATTATATTACATTGAGTCAATATAATGATGCTGCAACTGGATATACAGTGAAAAATCAAATGGAGTTTAAGGCCTACAAAATGCTATTTACATCTATGTTCGACAAAACACGTACGAATTTTGACGACTGCCCCGTTACAGAAAATTTTACAAATAAGTTTAAAACAAATTTATTAGAACATTTTGATTTGATTGAGAGTGAAGATTGCGAAAGTAATTGCCTATTAGATAGAGATAAACAAGAAATAAAAGTAGAAGTATATGGTAACTTTAAAAACACCGAGCCAACTTATTGGACAAATCACTACTTTAACTATACACTTGACGATGAAGGAAATGTAGACAATGTAATATTTAACTATACAGAAAAATAATGGAGCAACAACTTTTTACAAGCAATAAAATAGATCATAAATAAAACACAAAATCGGACCTTAAGATCCGATTTTTTAATTTGACTTATCCTATTTTGCTAAATCAGTTGCGATTTTCCACTTCTTATGTTATACTAATAAATATAAATCACTTGTCAAGCGGACACAAGTGAAGGTACGGATTATTTGAAGTATGTATATAAATTAGAACGGGCATTGCCCGTTTTAATTTGCCTTATTTTATGGGTGCATATATAGTGCTTAAAATGCCAAAATGTGATATAATATTAGTGAATTACAAATTTAATCGAGAGTAAAACTCGCGGCCCTTATGATAGAGGACATTATCTATCAAAAAGGATAAAACAATTTTGTAGGAGGAATAGATATGATTAAAAACTTTGATTTGACAGGTTGGACCTGTTTTAGTGAAAGAAGAAATTCAAAAAGTTATATGAGTGCCGATAAAAAGTGGATGGTAAAGTTTGGCACAGAGTTTGCAAAAGCAACATTAGAATCCCTAGAACATGAGATGGATGTAACCAAGAAGGCACTTGAAGTTGGAGTCAAAACTCCAAAAGTTGATGATATTATAGAACTTCCAAGTGGTGAACTTGGACTCATCTATGAATATATAGAAGGCAAAAAATCTATAGCAAGAGCAGCCGGGGAAGAACCGGAAAAAATTGATTATTACATGAAAAGATTTGCACATATATCAAAGGACATGCACAGCAAAACATGTGACCCAAGCAAGTTTGAGTCTATAGAGGATAGAGTAAGAGAGCAGGTAAGCAAAAGAGATATATTAACTGAAGCACAAAAAGAAAAGGCATATAAATTACTTGATTCTATTGAAAAGAAGAATAATTTCATACATGGAGATTTCCAAACAGGTAATTTCATCATAGCAGGAGATCAAGAGTTTGTGATTGACCTTGGCAACATAGCATATGGCAATCCAGACTATGATATAGCTTGTTTTTATTATTTTTGTCATTACTTCCCAACCTATGTAACTGATAGACTTTTCCACTGTGAAAAGAAATACTTACAAGTGATGTGGAGAAGTTTTATAAAATATTATTATGATACAACTGATGAAAAAGTTCTTGATGAATTGACTAAAAAGTTTGCAAAATATGCACTTGTATGCTTCTTTGGACAGCTTAAAACAGTGGAACCTGGACCAGAGATTAATGATGCTATCGATGAATATTTTGACAAGGAGTTTAATTAAACGTGGCATATGTCATTGCAGTGTGTGGCGCAGGAGGCAAGACAACAATATGTAAGCGACTTGCAACACATTATGCAAATGAGAATAACAAAGTCTGTATAACTACTACCACAAATATGTGGTTTGATAGTGACGTGCGAGATAACTTTTTTGATATAGATAGTAAGTCTAATGTCAGTGATATTTTACATAAGGTTTATTATTCCGGCCATGAAAATATTGAAAAAGGTAAACTCACTCCCTTAAGCAATGATGAGTATAAAAAATTGTGCAGCATATTTGATTATGTGATAGTGGAGGCAGACGGTAGCAAAGGTATGCCAATGAAAATCCCATATGGCATTAAAGATGAAAGATATGGTGACAAAAAAAGTGGGAAAAATCCAGAACCAGTGATACCTGACAATGCAAATGAGATAATTATAGTAGTCGGTATGGAAGCACTTGGGCGGAAGATATCATATGTCTGCCATCGCTTTGATGAGTTTTATGATAGGGATGAGTTCATAAAAGAAAATGATATAAATGAAGATACTTTAGTTGATGAGAAAATCATTGATAAGTTTGTAAATCATTATTATTTAGAACCAATTAAGAAAAAGTTTCCAAGTACTAAAGTTTATATCTATAAAAATGATTATGTGAAAAATAAAGAATCAAGTAGTAATTCTAATATTTTTCTAAATGAAAAAGTTAAAGATATGGACACAAAAATCTGTATAGCAATTTGCGCATCAGGGTTTTCAAGGAGATATGGAGATGAAAATAAATTATTGGAACGAGTTATAGCAGACTGTACTCCTGAAATGACTGAAGATGAACAAACTATGGTAAATAAACATTCTAAACTTTATCAAGCTATGATAAATAAAGCCTTGGTAGCGCGTAGAATGGTTAATGATCAGTTTGATGAGTTACCATTCAATGATACAAAAATTGATATCGCAGTAGTAAGCCAGTATGATGAAATATTAAATGATGATTATTATAAAGATAAAGTTACATTTATAAAAAATGATAGAGCAAATGAAGGACTTTCATCATCTATAAAATTAGTAGTAGAAAAGTATAAGGATTATAAAGCAATAATGTTTTTAAACTCTGATATGCCAATGCTTAACCCTTCCGAGATTGCAAAGTTCATATTTAATAGCACTTTTGCTGATAAGAAAATGGCAACAATGTATACAAATATGCCAAAGAATCCAGCATACTTTAAAAAAGAATGCTTTGATGATCTATTAAAACTTCAAGGTGATAAAGGAGCAAAAGAATTATTAACTAATAATTTAAAAGATGTATATAGATATTATATTAACTCAAAAGAATTATTTGAGATTGACACGAAAGAAGATTTCGAGAATTATCAGAGAATGGTAGTTGAAGAACTTTTTAAAGATTAAGGTTGCAGTTGTAAATTAATTTTATAGAAATAAAAAGGGTAAGTGAATGGATTTTAGAAATTTGAAAGTTTTAGTCCGAGGTGCTGGAGATATAGCATCAGGTATAATCTGGAATCTTGCTTATGCAGGATTTAAAGTTGTGTGCATTGATGTTGAGAAGCCATCTTGCATAAGAACTGAAGTGTCATTTTCAAGTGCTATTTATGAAGGAGTAAAAACTCTTTTGGGTGTATCTTGTGTCTACATTAAAGATATTAGTGACATAGAAAAAGTTTGGAATGATGGAAATGTGGTTTTGCTTATAGATAAAGAAGCAAGTATACTTGACAAGATGACATTTGATGTAGTTGTCGATGCAATTCTTGCCAAGAAAAATCTTGGAACCAAAATTGATATGGCAGACTTAGTTATTGGTGTTGGACCTGGATTTACTGTCAATGTTGATTGCAATTATGCTATAGAAACGATGAGAGGCCACACTCTTTCTAAAATATATGAGAGCGGAAGCCCATTACCTGATACAGGCACACCAGGGCTTATAGCTGCTCATGGAGCAGATCGTGTCATGCACTCACCTTGTGAAGGAGTATTTCATAATATGCATAAGATAGGTGATGTCGTGAGACAGGATGAAGTTTTATCTCGAGTTGAAGAATATGAAAATGGAAAGCCGACAGGTAAGTTCATAATGCTTACCGCAAGTATAAATGGCATACTTAGAGGTATACTCCGCGATGGCTTTTATGCAAAAAAAGGTCTAAAGTCAGCTGATATAGATCCAAGACTTTCAGAACAAGATAACTGTTTTACTATATCTGATAAAGCAAGATCAATCGGTGGTGCAGTGCTTACAACTATAATGCATTCGTATAATAAATAGGAGGTATTGATGTTTGATGATATTATAGAAAGAGCATACGAGTATATAGAAGCAAATGAAGATTTGGAGTTGGTTGAGATAGTTGAATCATCTGTCACAGGCACTCCAAGAAAAGCTGGAGCATTTATGTTTGTAGATGTAAATGCAGAGAGTTTTGGCACTGTTGGTGGTGGAAATGTAGAGTATCAAGCAACTTTATATGCAAAAGATTTACTGCTAAAAAAACAAAGTGGTGAAAAAAAATATGAATTAAATCAATCTGCCGCAGAAAATATAGGAATGGTATGTGGTGGTGATAACCTGATGAGATTTACTTATCTCACTAATGACGAGAGATCAAAAAATATATTAAATGAATTAAAAGAAAAGAATAAAAGTAAAAATACAGTATATATTTTTGGCGGTGGTCATGTAAGTATGGAGTTGGCAAAAGTTCTCAAATATGTTGGCTTTGAATACGTAGTGTGGGATGATAGAGAAGATTTTGCAAATAGAGAAAGATTTAGTGATGCTAAAGAAATAATTTGCAAACCATATGAAAAAATATTAGATCAAATCAAAATAACTAATACTGATATGATAGTTATAATGACAAGAGGACATGCATACGATTATTTAGTTGAGAAGCAAGTACTTTGTAGTGATGCCACATATATAGGTGTAATCGGAAGTAATAGTAAAAATAAAGTACTAAAAGAAAAACTAATGATGGATGGATATACTGAATCTGAAGTAGATAGAGTTTGTGCACCTATAGGCTTGCCAATAGGAGCAGATACTCCTGAAGAAATCGCCATTTCAATCGCTTCTGAAATTATAATATTTAGATCACGATTAGAGAAAAGAAGAAAAGTAATGCAAAATAATTTTTTAATTGATATTTACAAGAATAAATTAAGCAAGTGAATTCGTATGGCCGAAGTTTTGCGAGCCCTTTAGAATATTATTCAATTATGAGAAACCAAACAGTGATTAAATTAAAATCTCTCTATAAAAAGATCAAACCCGTCGTCAGAGTTTCATTTTTAAAAAGTGAAAAGTTTTTTGGTAAGGGGATTGCCGAACTTCTACTCTTGATAGACAAATATAGTACTATTCAAAAAGCGTGTAAGAGTATGAAAATGTCTTACTCAAAAGCCTGGAAGATTATAGATAGACTTGAAAAAGAACTTGGGTTCAAGGTTCTTGAGACAAAAGCAGGAGGGAAAAAGGGCGGAGAATCATTTTTGACAGATGAAGCGAAAGATTTGCTTATGAGATATAGTCGTATGAGTAAAGATTTCGATAAGTATATAATTAAAGTATATAAAAAATATTTTTTATCTTAAGATTGGCACCTGTGTATATTTAAGAGGCACAAGTTAATGTTAAAAAAGGAATTAAAATTAATAGTGACATTTTATACTACAAGTTCTGCTATGGCTACAGAAAAAGCATGTAAAGAAAATAATATTTCTGGGCAACTAATGTCTGCTCCAAGGGAATTATCATCTGATTGTGGCATAGCCTTTGCCACAAACACATCAAATAGAGATTTGATAGAAAAATTGCTAAAAAGTAGAAATATAGAGTTTGAAAAGATGGTTGAGATTAAAGTATAAGCCCAAACTTATAGAAATTGCAGAAGATAGAGTTTTAAAAGGGTTGATTTTTTTACTATGTGTGCTATAATTTAGTTAATTGAATAAATGAATTTCATTAGATAAGGAGTTTTCTCTGGTGAGAGTTAGTAAGGGTTCGATTCCCCGAGGTTCCGACCATGTATCTTATGTAAAGTAGAGAGAAGCAAAGTTATTTGGTTTTCTATTTTAATGAGATTCTTTTTATTAGGAAGAATCTTTTTTATTTGGAACATAATGAAATCCATTTATTAAAAAAAGGGCATAGCCCAAAATTTGGAGGAGTTATGAAAACAAAAATTAATCCACTTATTATTGTTACTGGACTTTTAATTGGTATTGCTGCAGTAGTACTTACAAAATTTGGAAATCCTAAAAATATGGGATTTTGTATCGCATGTTTCATAAGAGACATTGCAGGAACAACAAAACTTCATTCAGCAGGAGTAGTGCAATATTTGAGACCAGAGATAGTTGGTATAGTTCTTGGTTCAACAATTATGGCATTTGCATCAGGTGAGTGGAGAGCAAAAGCAGGTTCAAGCCCAGCCCTTAGATTCATACTTGGATTTATGGTTATGGTTGGAGCACTTATTTTCCTTGGATGCCCACTTCGTATGGTTATAAGAATGGGTGGTGGAGACTTAAATGCATTTGTTGGTCTCGCAGGATTTGTAGTTGGTATACTTATTGGAGTTGTATTCTTAAAGAAAGGTTTTGGATTAAAGAGAAATTATGATACAACAAATCTTGATGGACTTGTTTTACCAGTTGTATTAGTTGTATTATTTGTTTTATTTATGATATCTTGGCCAGTGCTTTCTAAATATGTTGCTGATGTAAAAGCAGGAGTAGAAGGTGCAAAGAACACAGCATCATTTGCCATTTCAACATCAGGTCCAGGATCAATGCATGCACCTATAATGATGGCACTTATCGTTGGTCTTATCGTTGGAGTACTTGCTCAAAAATCAAGAATGTGTATGGTAGGCGGCATTCGTGATATAGTAATGTTTAAGAACTTTAATCTTATCATCGGATTTGTATGCGTATTTATCGCAGTATTAGTTGGAAATGTTGTCCTTGGTAATTTCAAAGGCTTCTCAACTTTATCTCAACCTATCGCTCACTCAAGTCAAGTATGGAACTTTTTAGGAATGGTAATAGTTGGATGGGGCTCATGCTTACTTGGTGGATGTCCACTTCGTCAACTTATACTTGCAGGAGAAGGAAATGGTGATTCTGCAGTTACTGTTATTGGTATGCTCGTTGGTGCAGCATTTGCACACAACTTTGCACTCGCTGGTGGAGCAGATCCAGGAATGGTTGACGGCGCATATAAAGTATTTAGTTTAAGCAATAATGGTAAACTTGCTGCAATATGTTGCTTAATTGCACTTCTTATTATTTCTTGCACAAATCTTAAAGCTGAAGAGAAATAATAAGTGATAGAATAGTGAGAGGAGACATTATGGTAGATGCAAGAGGTTTTTCTTGTCCAAAACCAGTTCTTATGGTTGATGAAGAAATAAAGAAAAATAATCCAAGCGAACTTGTTGTATTAGTTGACAATAGAACTGCAGAAAAAAATGTAACTAATCATGCTGAATCACTTGGATACAAAGTAACTCACGAAAAAGAAGGTAGAGATTTTAAGCTTACGCTTAATAAGTAAGTTTGATTATGATATATCTTGATAATGCAGCGACAACTTTACAGAAACCTGAAAGTGTTATTGATGCAGTTGTAAATGCAATGAGAACTCAAGGAAATGCATCAAGAGGAGCTCACAATGCTACTTTATCAGCATCAAGAACTGTTTATGATGCAAGAGTTAAGATAGCAAAGTTTTTCAATTTTGATGAACCATCAAATGTTATATTCACTTGTAATTCTACAGAGGCATTGAATATAGCGATAAATGGCACTATAAAAGAAGGTTATAGAGTCATCTCAACTGACACAGAGCATAACTCAGTGCTTCGTCCTCTATATCATCTTGAGAAAACTAAAAATATAGATTTAAACTTTGTGAAAGCAGATGAGAATGGTATACTTGGTATTTCAGATTTTGAAAAATTGATTGATGATAGGACAAAAGTAGTTGTAGTCAATCACATTTCAAATCTAACTGGAAATGTCAATGATATAAAAAAAATATCAGAGATAACTCATAGAAAAGGAGCCATCTTAATTGTAGATGGTTCTCAATCAGCAGGTACGAGAAAAGTAGATGTGAAAGAACTTGGCATTGATATATATTGTTTCACAGGACATAAAGGCCTACTTGGACCTCAAGGTACAGGTGGGCTTCTTGTGAAAGATGGGATTGAGATTGATGCATGGAAGAGAGGTGGCTCTGGTGTTAAAACCTATGAAGAGGACCAACCACTTGACTATCCTACACGACTTGAGGCAGGCACGCTTAACTCTCATGGTATAGCAGGACTTTCAGTAGCAATTGACTATCTAAATGAAATCGGCATAGAAAATGTTGAGAAAAGAGAATTGGAATTAACAAGATACTTTTATGAAGAGATTATAAAAATTCCTGGGGTAAAAGTTTATGGCGATTTCTCATGGATAGGGGATAGTAATAAATCTGTAAATGCGGTAAGCGATAGTTTTTTAGGACATGCTGGGATAGTTTCTCTAAATGTAAAGGATTATGACTCTGGTGAAGTTTCAGATGCCTTGTCAAATGATTATTGCATAGCGACAAGACCAGGGGCACACTGCGCACCAAGACTTCATATAGCTCTTGGCACGAAATATCAAGGGGCAGTTCGTTTTAGTTTTTCATATTTTACGACTTATGAAGAACTTGGTGTAGCAATTGGTGCTTTAAAAGATATAGCAAGTTAGATGATTCAAAAATGGATCCGAAAGTATTTTTGCATCCTTTAAAATTAAAAAATAAAGGAGAAAAAAATTATGGCAGACAGACATGAGATGTGGAGAAATCTTGGAATGGATATAGAGCAACACGATGTGCTCTGCTCAGTCCTTCCTGGCGCAGTAGGTGACGTATTTATGTCACAAAAAAATAGACCAAAGGGAATGGATTTTTGGGATATGGTTGTAGCTGATGTCCACGGAATCCGTCCAGCAGAATTAATTGAAGAGCAA
>JAGBOC010000019.1 GCA_017634065.1 Lachnospiraceae bacterium
GAGTTCTTGACAAAACTTATACTTCAGAACATATATACCAGTGGGCAGATAAAAGAAAACTTCAACGTGATGAAAATATTTCGTACGAAAAAATAAATCTATATAATGGTGCACTTATCGCATATGCAAAGATGGATGAGATATTTAAATGGGAATCAAAGATAACAGGAACTTATGACAATAGTGGCACAGATGTTGCTATAAGAAAGTGGAGAGTTAAATTATCAGACAAACCTTTTGGAACTGGAGATAGTTTAGGAACTGGTGGTAAAGTCCTTAAAAATGCAGGACAAACAAATGACTATCTTGTAACTGATGACAGTGGAAAATGTAAGTTTAATTTTGAACTTGGAGAGAACACAACAATTTGGTGCAAGTGGTGGCCTGACGACACAAACATTTGCAACAACTATGATTGGCAGGGCACTTTAGATTTGACACAGTGTGGTACATACACAATAACGGAGTCATAATAATAAAATATAGTTAAGTATATTTAATCAGAAAATGGTAAGGAGGCATCCTTGCCATTTTTATGTTTTAAATATTTCCGAAAATCGCAAACTTGATATTAATCATTTGATAGAGTATAATTAACATTTAGTAATAAGGAGTAGATATGTGTTTTAAAAAGTTATTATTTGTAATTTCATTAACAAGTCTTTTAATAATGGTTTGCAGTTGCAAAAGTGCGATAAAAAATGATGCAGATTCATCAACTAACGTAGCAAGTGAAGAAGAAAGCTCATTGAATATAGAAAATGCGAAAAAAAGCGTTGATGTAAAAATTGATTCGGTGGACATTTCAGATATTGAGGGTGATAAGACTTATCAGACAATTAGATATTCTGTTTTAACTTGCAGTGACAATAATACATTGCAAGATTTGCTTGATGATTTAAATGCATCAATGAAAAATGATGCAGAAAGTTTTGCAAATCAAAATAAAAGTGAGATAAGAGAGTTTTTGAAAGAACATCCAGATATGCCAGAGGCAGAATACACACACACATCAGATATTAGTGTGCAAAGAAATGATGGTAAGTATTTAAGTCTTACAGAGTTTGTATATGAGAATATGATGGGTGCACATGGAATGTACGTAGAACTCGGACATGTGTATGACGTGCAAAATGGAAAAAAATTAGAACTCACTGACTTTATAAATGACAAACAAGAACTTGCAACATTTTTAAAAAAGTGGGTGAGCGACCACAATGATGAATATGGCGCTTTTGATTATGCAAATGACACTATAGATGCATATGTAAAAGGGGAGTATGATTTAGAGTTTTATTTAACTAGTGAGTTGATAGTTGTATTTCAACCTTATGATATAGCACCTTATGCAGCAGGACTTATAGAGATAAAAGTTGATGATGATTTGTTGAAAGTGAGAATAAATGATATTTGATAGATTAAAAAAAACGAGAACAGGATATAGTTGTTTTTATGATAGTGAGTTTAATGCCTATGATGATGGAAAGAATCTAAATATACCACAAGAAGTGGTATCAATAGGTATTTGTATAACTAATGATAAAGGAGTTATCATAGAAAAGTTTTATTCTCTTGTAAGCCTTAAAGCGGCAAAGAGAATATCTAATCGATGCACAGAGATAACAGGTATAAAGACAAAAGATTTGAAGGATGCTGAAGGATTTGAGCAGGTTGCATCAAAAGTTGCAAAACTTCTAAAGAAGTATTCTATCAAAAAGGTTTTCTGCTACGGACTTGAAGATAAAAGAATACTTGATAAAACTATAGAGCTTTATGACAAGAAGAGAGATGGAAAATATATATCAAAACTTCTCTATGATGTAAGGGGCGACTTAAAAAAGAAAACCAGGGGAAAGATTGGTGAACAAGGTTTACCATTTCTAAAATCAGTATGTGAGATAGATGGTCCTGTTATTCACGATGCATTGCAAGATGCCATAGACCTTGCAATGATATATTATAGAATAAATAGTGTAGGATACAATGAAAAAATCTACGAGAAATTAAGTAGGGAAAGAGAAGAACTAATTAGTTACAAAAGAAATCGTAGAATTAAAGAAGAAAATGCAACGGTTGTAAGTGATGATTTAGTGCACTTTAAAAATAAGTTAGTTGAATATCTTGAGAAAAATGAGATACCACATATGGATAATGGTGCTAAACGAGCAATGATTGATGATCTAAACTTATTATTTATAGGAGAATAAGGCAAAAGCCTTATTTTTTAATAAAATACATAGTTAAGAGTTTTTGAACTATACCATTAATTATGATAACTTATAAAGTGTATAGTTTAGTAATTGGTATAGGTTTTAAGAAAGGAGGCAATCATTAATTGGTTATAAAAACCAATGATTGAGTTGAATAAAAACTATGGGAATTGGAAAAAATAGCACACTAAAAGAAGTAAGAGAAGATATTTTAAGAGATGATTCGGCTTTCTATAGGAGAGTTAAAAATGTTTATGATGAAGTACATAATAATACAGATGAGAGACGCTTCTTATCATTTGTTATGGCTGTTCTTTTAGGTGGAGTGAGTAGTGTAGGTGCTAGTAAAAAATACTATGATATTAATTTGGGTGATAAGTCAGATACAATGTGGAGAAATGATTGCGGGGATGTTATTTACTATAATAATAGAGAAGTGCAGTATGGATTCGGAAATGAAAATGATGCGATTAAAAAAATTGACGAGAATCGCAAGGTTTCTGATTTAGAAGAAATTGTGAAAGACTGTTTTAATAAAAATGACTTTCCGAATTCAAATATAGATAATCCATATGTATTAAAAAATATGAACGACATGTGCGACAAATTATTTCTTGGCACAAAGAGTATATCACTTGCTACTTTACAACAAGAAATGTTGGATGCAGAAAAAAATAATACAAAGACTAAGTTCGTAGAGTGGGCATTAAACCGAGCAAAAAACAGAGAGGATGGTGCCTTTTGGTTTTTTATGGCGATGATTTTAGGTGGAGCGAATAATCTAAATAAGAATCACCCACCAGGTGACAAGATAATAATGGCTAATGTTGCATTTATAAAATTGGCTTTTGGAACTGACAATGATTTCAACTGGTATGCAGTAAATAATAAGTTCACAGAAAATAACCAAAGAAGTAAAGACAGTGATTTTGAAAACCAAAATAGCAAGTTAATGGATAATAGAAAGGGTAAGGGTAGAAAGGGGAGTGAAATCACACTTACTGATTTGAGAAACTATATAGATGCTTCAATTAATGATAAAACTAAAACTTTACCTGGAAAGATTGATTATACATTGTATGAGCTTTTTAATCCAAATGTAGGAAGTATAAAAGATAAGCTTACTGAAGTGCTTAAAAATTGTGATGAATTAATAGCACAATTAAAAAATGACCAAGGAGTTAGTATGAATGATAGTGATCAAAAATATGATATAGTAGATATAGTGGAGAGTAATATAGTAAATAATGATCAAGTGATATTTACTGGTGCACCAGGAACAGGCAAAACATATTCTGTTTTAAATTATGTGAAAAATGAACATTATAAATTTGTTCAATTTCATCCATCATATGATTATTCTGATTTTATAGAAGGATTACGACCAGTTGATATATCTGTAAATGCTAATACAACTGCAAACCCAACATTTGTAAGAATTGATGGAGTGTTTAAGAAGTTCTGTAGAGAAATAGTGGAATCTAATTTAGAATCCATTTTTGTCAATTGGAAAAACTTTAATGATAAAGAAAAAAGTAATTTATTAGAGTTCATGTATTTTGCTAGAAAGTATAAAAGAATTACTAATCAGTTGATGAAGTTGATTGATAATCCTGATTTGTTCAAAAAGATAAAAGGTATATATGAAGTAGCGATAAGTATGAATTCAGATAATGAATTGAGTTCTAACGAAAGTTCTGAAAATGAAATCATTAACCAAAATACTATGGAAGAAAGTAAAGAGTTTATAGCACACGATCAGAAAAATAGGATTGCTAATAGCATTAACAATAGTATAAAATTAATACTAGATGATAAAAATATTGACTTGTCAATAAATGAATCATACGCTCCAGAATATCATTATTTTGTGGTTGATGAAGTAAATAGAGCTGATCTTTCAAAAGTCTTTGGCGAAATAATGTTTGCTCTTGAAGAATCGTACAGAGGGATAGAGAATCGATTTGACACACAGTACATGAATTTAAAAACTTATGAAATAGATTCTGCAGGTAAAGCGATAAGAATGTCATTTGATTGCTTTGAAAAAGGATTTTTTATACCATTTAAACTCAAGTTTATAGGAACTATGAATGATATTGACAGAAGTGTAGAATCATTTGATTTTGCATTAAGACGAAGATTTCACTGGGTAAATATAAAAGCAAACGACATTATGCATAAGTCACTCCAAGTAATTTTAAGCAAAAAGCCAATACCACCTGATATAGTTTCAAATTTAGCAGATTGTATTAGAGAAATGAATAGTAATGTTATATCAGGTGATCTTGGTAAAAAGCTTGGGCTTGATGAGAATTATCATATAGGACCTGCATATTTCAAGAGTTTTGATGGAAGGACGGAAACACTTGAGAGAATATTTGATTCCAACATCGAATCAACAATTAGAGAGTATACAAGAGGAAGACAAAGAGATAGTGTTAATGAGTTAATTGTTAAGTGCAGAGGGGCATTAGGATTATAAGTATAAAATAAGTGCGATAAAATAATACGGAATTATAATATATTTAATTATTTGTATTTATGTCGAAGATAATAAAAGTAAATATTAAAGGTTACGACTTTACTATGGTTGAAGATTCCAAAGTCATTTTTTGTGATGAAAAGGGAAATGAATTGAACTTTGATGACTATAGTGAAATTAGTGGTTTGCTTTGGAACGAAGAAAATCAGATTGAAGAAAGAGAATTGAAAATAAAGTTTGTTGAGTATGCACTAAAATCGATTACTCAATATGATGGAAAACTTAAAGATAATAGATATATAATAAATCATTCTAAAGGAAAAAGAAGTAATTATTATCTATGGAGTTCAATAGGAAACAAACAAAGCCTGTGGTATCAGGGCATTGTAGGAATATTAAGCTTTGATATAAATGTTTCTGATATATTGTTAAAAGTGACAATACAGATACAGTCGAGATTTGATAAAAGTAAATTAAGCATGGAAGACATAAATCAAGATGATTTAGACTATGAAGTTGGTAGAAATACATCTGGAAAACATTTGAGTAGCAAACCTTATTTTCTTATAACTTTACTTCTAAAAGATAATATTAAACTTACTGAATCCACAGTTCCGTTTGATGAGGAATCAATATATGATTATCTGTTACTATACTTGTTTAAAGAGCATTTAGTGAATGCTACGCAAAAAGGATTGTTTAGGACATACAGAAGATATGAGAAAAATGATGATAACCTTAAAGGAACAATTGATATTGCAAGACATATAAAGTTAAATGCAGGAATACAAAATGGTAAGATTGCATATGTGTATCGTGAAAATACAGCAGATAATGTATTGAATTGTTTGATAGTGAAAGCATATGAGTGTTTGAAAAGAAAATATTATAATTTGGTAATGGAGAACTTTGAGAATGACCTAGGCTTGAAAAAAACAATAGATTTAATAAAAATGCAGTTAAAAGATTATAATATAAATGACTATAGTATTATTAACAAAAACTTAAGACCAATATCACATCCTTTTTATATAGAATACGAAGAACTACGAAAAGTATCTATCAAGATTTTGAGAGATGAGGGAATAAATATATTTGATGTAGAATCAGATGATGAGATGATGGGAATACTATATTATTTACCTGATTTATGGGAAGATTACTTAAAAGATAAGTTTATTAAATATATTGGAAATAGTTTTGAATCACAAAATAAGATAAATGTATTTGAGACTAATCATTGCTATAAACAACCAACATATCCAGACTATGTATTTTATCTAGATAGTACAAAGAAGTCTGATGAGATATTTATGGTTTTAGATGCAAAGTTTAAACCAGCTTGGTCAAGAATAATGGCAGAAGGAGAGTTAAAATCTAATCTACCAGACTTTGACAAGTGTATACGAGATATGGTTACAACTGATTGCTACGCAACAGGTGTTATATTCCCAATGAATAGAGAAGATCAGTTAATTGCAAAAGAAGAGGAAAATTGTGAGGAAGAAGGTGGGAGTGAAGAAAAGATAATTTCTATCTATAGTAGTGAAAATAATAGTGATGTAAACATTTGTCGCCAGATTTCAGCTTTTGCTAAAGATAAAGCGTTTTATACAATACCGATAAGCATTCCTCCTCTTAAGGAAAGTGATGACAATTATTTTAATTGGAAAAGTGATTTTGAAAAGGAAATTGAGAAGACAATGATTAAATTACTAAATATATTTGAAAAAGAAAAAGACATTTATATAAAGAATGAAAGCTTGAAAAAGGCTCTTGTTGAAAATAGGAAAATGTCAGCATAAATCAATTTTTAAGAATAAGGCAAAAGCCTTATTTTTTTTTACTTTTTTTGATATAATATCTGCTGGTGGTGGAAAGCAATTTTAAATGTGGGTACATATATTTGTTGCACCCGCACTCTATGTGAAAATCTTTTATTCACATAGAATAAAACAATTTTGTTAAGGAGAAAAAATGTCAAAAGAGGTAAAAAGCAGACAAAATGTCTGCAAGTTTTTAGTTATGAATTTAATAGCAATCTTGTTATTTTTCATAACTATCAGAATCAAAATCCCATCAATCGGTTATGATGTAAAGACCATTCCGATTGACCACGTTGTCACCTTACTTAGGATGATTCCAAAGTTTGATGACATTTACGGACCTATAATAGTATTTATAGGTGCACTCGCTCCATTTTTTACAGGAGCATGGAAGAGAAATAAAGTTTCTATGATTTTTTCTTTTGTGAATCTTTTAGCAATCCCAATCATGTTAATTTGGATTTTCAAACCAAGTTTTGTTCCAGCGAAGATTTATGATGAAAATATGCTTCCATTTATTTATTATCGTATCACTCTTCCAGTCGCAACTTTACTTCCTATAGCATCACTGGCACTTCCATTTTTACTTAATTATGGACTTATGGAGTTTATAGGAGTATTTTTTAATCCGTTGATGAGACCAGTGTTTAAAACTCCAGGAAAATCCGCTGTTGATATTTCAGCATCATTTGTAGGTGGATGCGCGGTAGGAGTCTTGATTACAAATAGGACTTATAAAGAAGGTGGCTATACAAAAAAGGAAGCAACAATTATAGCGACAGGTTTTTCAACAGTTGCAATTTCATTTATGGTTATAGTTTCCAAAGCTCTTGGAGGTATAGCAGACAAAAGATATTTGCTAATGAATTGGGGGACATTCTTTATAACTTCTATTTTGATAACTGCTATAGTTACTGCAATCACTGTCAGACTTTATCCACTTGCATTTAAAGATGATAGTGGTTACAAAGGAAAAAAAGTTGCAAAAGAAGATAATGTCGGATTAAAAGGTATCGTAGGAAGAGCAGTGGATGAAGGGCTCACTGCTTGTAGTAAGAGTGAGACTTTTACAAAATGTCTTGTAACCAATTTGAAAGATGGAGTTATGATGTTATTAAATGTACCACCAGCTCTTATGTCTATTGGTTTAATAGCATTACTACTTGCAGAATACACACCGATATTTAATGCTATAGCATTTATTTATTATCCATTTGCAAAAATTCTTGGATATGGTGAAGAGGCGTTTATACTTGCTAAAGGTTGTGCGATATCAATAGCTGATATGTTTTTACCAGCTGGGATAGTTGCAAATGCATCACTCTTTACTCAAATGACTATGGCGGTAGTATGTATAGCAGAGGTTATATTTTTTACAGGTAGCATTCCTTGTCTTCTAAACTCTGATATGGAAATATCAGTTAAAGATATACTTATACTTTGGATTGAGAGAGTAATACTTTCACTTATTTTTGCATCACTTCTCGTGAGATTCATATACCCAATATTTGGGATACCAGTGTTTTAGCACTCACTACTTGACATTGCTAACAAACTATGTTATAATGCCCTATGTTAAAGAAGGGCATTTTTTTAACTAAAAAAATAATTGTGGGGGATAGCATTTATCCCAAATAAAAGGAGGATATATATGAAGTTAAAACCATTATTTGACAAAGTAGTTCTTGAACAAAAGAAACAAGAACAAACAACAGCATCTGGAATAGTTCTTCCAGGTTCTGATAAAGAGATGCCTATGCAAGGAAAGGTTATAGCAGTTGGACCTGGTGGCATGGTTGATGGTAATGAAGTTAAGATGGAAGTAAAGGTTGGACAAGATGTAATTTATTCTAAATATTCAGGTTCAGAAGTTGAAATTGACAAAGTAAAATATGTTATCTTAAAACAAAGTGACATACTTGCGATAGTAGAGTAAGGAGGTAAATGATCATGGCAAAAGAATTAAAATATGGAGTAGAAGCAAGAGAGGCACTCAAAAAAGGTGTTGACCAAGTTGTTAAAGCAGTAGGTATAACTCTTGGACCAAAGGGAAGAAATGTTGTTATAGATAAATCTTATGGTGCACCACAAATTATAAATGACGGTGTGTCTATAGCAAAAGAGATAGAACTCAAAGATGAGTTTGAAAATATGGGTGCTCAACTTGTAAAAGAAGTTGCAAGTAAGACAAATGATGTAGCCGGAGATGGTACAACTACTGCTACAGTTCTTGCAGGAGCATTGATTGATGAAGGATTTAAAAACCTTGCAGCAGGAGCAAATCCTATAGTGCTTCGTAAAGGAATTAGAAAGGCAGTTGATACAGTTGTTGAATCTATAAAGAAACAATCTACACCAGTTGGTGGTAAGGATCAGATAGCAAAGGTTGCTGCCATTTCATCTGGTGATGATGAAGTTGGAGCAATGGTAGCTGATGCTATGGAAAAAGTTTCTAAAGATGGTGTCATAACTATCGAAGAATCTAAAACTATGAAGACAGAACTTGACCTTGTAGAAGGTATGAAGTTTGATAGAGGATATTTAAGTCCTTATATGTGCACTGATATGGAAAAGATGGAATGCAATCTTGAAGATCCATATATCTTTATAACTGACAAAAAGATTTCAAATATTCAAGATATCTTACCACTTCTTGAAGAAGTTGTTAAATCAGGTTCTAAACTTCTCATAATTGCAGAAGATATAGAAGGAGAGGCACTCACTACACTCATAGTTAATAAACTTCGTGGTACATTTAATGTATGTGCTGTAAAAGCACCAGGTTATGGCGATAGAAGAAAAGAGATGCTTCAAGATATCGCAATTCTTACTGGTGGTACAGTAATTAGTGAGGAAGTTGGTCTTGAACTTAAGAAAGCAACTATTAAAGATTGTGGAAGATCAAAATCAGTTAAGATTACAAAAGATGACACAATAATAGTTGATGGCCTTGGCGATAAACAAACTATAAAAGATAGAGTAGGACAAATAAGAGCACAGATTTCTCAAACAACATCAGACTTTGATAAAGAGAAACTTCAAGAGAGACTTGCTAAACTTGCAGGAGGTGTAGCTGTTATAAAAGTAGGAGCTACTACAGAGACGGAGATGAAAGAAGCAAAACTTCGTATGGAAGATGCACTCAACTCAACTCGTGCAGCAGTAGAAGAAGGTATAGTAGCAGGTGGTGGTTCAGCATATATTCACGCTATACCAGATGTAGAGAAACTTGTAGAGTCACTTGAAGGCGATGAGAAGACTGGTGCTAAAGTAGTATTGAAAGCACTTGTTGCTCCACTTCATACTATTGCAAATAACGCAGGTCTTGATGGTTCTGTTGTAGTTGAAAAAGTAAAAAATGAGAAGGCTGGAATTGGATTTGATGCATATAAAGAAGAATATGTTGATATGGTTAAATCTGGTATAATTGACCCAGCGAAGGTAACAAGATCAGCAATTCAAAATGCAGCATCTATAGCATCATCACTTCTCACAACTGAATCAGTTGTAGCAGATATAAAAGAACCACAACCACCAATGCCAGCAGGTGGTGGCATGGGCGGTATGGGCGGAATGATGTAAATTAAAAATAGACTAAAAAAAAGAGCGGTTATGTACCGCTCTTTTTTATTTTGGAAGTTTGAAACTTGATTTCATACTTACTATTCTATTAAATACAGGGTTTTTATCTTTAGAGTCTTTTGGGTCTACAGCAAAGTAACCACTGCGGACAAATTGAAATCTTTCATAAGCTGTCGCATTTATTAGTTCTTCTTCTACAAAGCCCTCTTTTATTGTAAGTGAGTTAGGGTTTAAGTTAAGAGTGCCATCGTCATTTAGTTTGCCTTTTTCCTCATCAATTAAGTTTTCGTAAAGTCTTATAGTGACTTTTTTAGCTGTAGTGGCTTCAACATAGTGAATAGTACCTTTAACCTTTCTATCAATTTGTCTGCCATCTTGTTTTGTTTCAGGATCGTATGTTGCATAGACAGTAGTGACATTTCCATTTGAATCAGTCTCGTATCTCGTCGCTTTTACAAAATAGGCACCCATAAGTCTCACTTCATTCCCAGGGAAGAGACGATAGTATTTATTAGGTGGGTCTATCATAAAATCATCTCTCTCTATATAAAGTTCTCTACCAAACTTTATTTTTCTCGTACCTAGCTCTTCGTTTTCAGTATTATATGGTAGAATCATTTCTTCAACTTGACCCTCTGGGTAGTTTTCTATGATAAGTTTTATAGGGTCAAGTATTGCCATCATTCTTTTGCATTTAAGTTTTAAATCTTCTCTTATACAATACTCAAGCATCTCATACTCGCAAGAACTTTGTGACTTTGATATTCCTGCAAGTTCTACAAACATTTTTATAGCTTCCTTTGTATATCCACGGCGACGAAGAGATGCTATCGTGACAAGTCTTGGGTCATCCCAACCATCAACTATGCCATCCTCAACAAGTTTTCTTATATATCTTTTACCAGTTACAACATTTGTAAGATAGAGTTTTGCAAATTCAATTTGTCTTGGTGGATTTTCAAAATCACAATTATTTACTACCCACTCGTATAAAGGTCTATGATCTTCAAACTCAAGTGTGCAACATGAATGTGTTATGCCCTCAATAGCATCTTCAAGTGGGTGAGCAAAATCATACATAGGATAGATGCACCATTTATCGCCAGTATTGTGGTGTGTCATATGTGCGATTCTATATATGATAGGGTCTCTCATATTGATATTTGTTGATGCCATATCAATTTTTGCTCTTAAAACTTTTTCGCCATCTTTATATTTACCGGCCTTCATTTCTTCAAAAAGTTTAAGATTTTCATCAATACTTCTATTTCTATAAGGGCTTTCTTTGCCAGGAGTGTTGTAGTCTCCTCTATATTCTTTTATTTCATCAGCTGTCAAATCGCATACATAGGCAAGTCCTTTTTTGATAAGAAGAACTGCACACTCATACATTTTATCAAAATAATTTGAAGCATACTTGACTTCATCAAATTGTGCTCCAAGCCACTTTACATCTTCAATTATTGAGTCAACATATTCTTCATTTTCTTTTGAAGGATTAGTATCATCAAATCTAAAATGAAACTTACCATTATACTCCATCGCAAGACCGTAGTTGAAAAGTATGCTCTTCGCATGACCTATATGAAGATAACCATTTGGTTCAGGAGGAAATCTTGTGACAACTTCCTTATACCTACCACTTGCAAGGTCTTTGTCAACTTCAATTTCAATAAAGTTTTTTGTTTGAACGGCTTCGTTCTTTTCTATATTATTATCCATAGTATATAAATATAGCATATTTTAAATATTTAATAAAGCCATTTTGTGTTGTAAAAAGTCATAATTTTTGCTATAATATAAAAAGTGTGAAAAGATAGGAGAGAATTATGGTTACTAAAACAATTTCAAAGTCAAAAAAGAGCAATGAGAGAATAAATACAGTTTCAAGAAAAAAGAAAATAGAAAATGAAGGAGAGCATATAATAGAGCCATTAGAGAATGGGGAAAGCTTTAGCAAGAAACCTATTGACCCAAAATCATCTCTAATAATCGGCATAATAGCAGTCATTATAGTAGCAGTAGTGGTGGCATTCCTAGTTTTAAAGAAAAATATCATGCCACATTCAAATACTGAGACTATTGTGTCAAAAAATGAATTAAAAGATAAATTGAATGTTGATATAAAAGAGCCAGACGGAAGTAGTGACATAGTATATGGCATTGAGAATAGTAGTATCGCAAAGATTTCTTACAAAAAGAAAGTAAGTGATGGCACAGAGATGAACTTCATCATGAGGACAAGCTTCTCTACAGAGGAAATCGAAAACTCAATCGGTGTTGATGTGGAATTTGCCTATACTCCAATTATGATGACAGTTGTCTGCGATGATGGTTCGGAGATTCCAGTAGAATCAAAAGTGGCACTCGACAGTGAGACAGAAGAGATGCGATATATGAAAGCGCTTTGGTATGATAATGATAAATATTATTCAATGGTTACAGATAATTTAGTGACGAGAGAAGATTTCTTGCAAGAAGTAAATCGAGTAATAATAGCAAATCACGAAGAGTTTTAATATTGCAAGTCTGCAGTTTAAGGGACTCGCAGGAGTCCTTTTTTATTTTATATGAGACTTATAAAGAAAACAGAATTAATTGAACTCCCAGTAGGTCTGATTACAAAAGATGAAGCTTATGAAAAATTAAAAAATGGTCTATCTAAATATTTGAGTTTAGAAGAATTAGATCTTGTAGAGAAAGCTTATTTGATTGCATCAAAGTACCATGAGGGACAGAAGAGAAAATCTGGTGAAGACTATATTATTCACCCACTTTGTGTTGCTATGATACTTGCTAATTTACATATGGATGTAGACACCATAGTTGCTGGTATTTTACATGATGTGGTTGAGGACACAGAATATACTCTTGATGAGTTGAAAAAAGATTTTTCAGATCACATTGCACTTCTTGTTGAAGGTGTAACTAAACTTACTGAACTCAATCTGGTAAATGATAAGGTTGAGAAACAGGCTGAAAACTTAAGACATATGTTTATTGCTATGTCAAAAGATATAAGAGTTATAATTATTAAACTGGCTGATAGACTTCATAATTTGAAAACTTTAGAGTATCAAAATAAAGAAAAGCAGGAAGAAAAAGCAAGAGAAACGATTGAGATATATTCTCCACTCGCAGGAAGACTTGGTATAAGCAGAATTAAAAGTGAGATGGATGATTTATCCCTTATGTATCTTAAACCAAAAGAGTTTGTGGATATTCAGAAGGGAATAAAGGTTCGCCAAGAAGCAAGAGAAAAGTTTATAGAAGATATAATATCAAGTGTGAAAGAAAAACTTGATAAAGCAGAAATCAAAGCAGAGATAAAAGGTCGAGTAAAAAATCTATTTAGTATATATAAGAAATTACATAGCAGAGTAAAGTCACTTGATGAGATATACGATTTATTTGCGATAAGAATATTTGTAGAAAGCATCAAAGATTGTTATGCCACACTTGGTGTCATACATGAATATTATACGCCGATTCCAGGAAGATTTAAAGACTATATAGCAATGCCAAAACAAAATGGTTATCAGTCACTTCACACAACAGTTATAGGGAAAGAAGGTATACCATTTGAGATTCAGATAAGAACTTATGAAATGGATCACGTGGCAGAGTATGGAGTTGCGGCACATTGGGCTTATAAGGAGCAGGGCAATAGTAAGGGTGTAAAAAACATTGAAGACTTAAATGAGGCAAACTGGTTTAAAGAGATATTAAATGCAAATGATGAATCAGAAGACTCAAAAGAGTTTTTATCATATGTAAAAAGTGATTTAGATTTATTCCAGCAGAAGATTTACTGCTTTACGCCACAAGGAGATGTCATATCTCTTCCGCAGGGTTCTACACCGATTGATTTTGCATATATGATTCACTCGGCTGTCGGAAATAAGATGGTTGGCGCAAAGGCAAATGGTGTTTTAGTGCCTATTGACTATGAGATTAAAAATGGTGACCAGATAACTATCATAACTTCAGGCAATTCAAATGGTCCATCAAGTGATTGGTTAAAAATCTGCAAGAGTGCACAGGCAAAAAGTAAAATCCAACATTGGTTTAAGAAAGAAAGAAAAGAAGATAATATAAGTATAGGAAAAGATTTAGTTGAGAAATATGCTAAATCTCATAGGCTTGATTTAGGGATACTTTTAAAAGATGAGTTTTTGAGACCTTGCTTTAAGAGATATACTGCAGAAACACTTGATGACATATATGCGATGATTGGTCATGGTGGTCTTAAAGAAAGTCAGTTTTTAGCTAAACTTGAAGATGAGTACAACAAGAAAAATGCACAGCAAATAACTGATGAGCAGGTAGTAGAGTCAATTGACCAAAATAAGAAAAAGAAATCTGAAATGAATGGTGGCATATCAGTAAATGGCACAAGTGGCTTAAGTGTTCATTATGCTAAATGCTGTAGTCCAGTTCCAGGAGATGAAATAATAGGCTTTGTCACAAGAGGCAGAGGAATTACAATTCATAGAACTGATTGCCAAAACATTATGAATATACCAGATGTAGAAAAAGATAGACTTATAGATATATCTTGGGATGCAAGTGAAGGAAATAAACAAAACTATTTAGTTACTATTAATGTATATGTAAAAAATAGAAAAGGACTTATAGTTGATGTCTCAAGACTTTTGACAGAAAATAATATAGATATAGACAATCTGGAGACAAGAAAATCAAAAGATGATAATGCGACTATAGTAGTAAGTTTTGAAATAAATGATAAGACAGAACTTAATACGATAGTTACTAAAATTAGAAGTATAGATGGAGTAATAGATATAGTAAGAGCATAGTATGAAAGAGTGTAATATAGAAAAGGTTTTAAATGGTAGACTTGCAGAGTTTTGCTATTTCATCCATGCAAATGACAATGATTGTATTTGCATTGACCCTGGTTATGAAACTGATAGGATAATGAGATATATTGAACAGCATAATCTTGTTGTTAAAGAGATATTACTTACACATGGGCACTTCGACCATATGCTATCATGTTATTATTTACAGCAGAAGTTTGGTAGCAACATTTACATTTCAAAAGAAGATGAAGAAATACTATATAATGCAGAACACAATTATTCTAATTTAATCAATAAGACAACATTTGATGAGTTTAAGATTAAAGATTATGTAAAAGATAATGAGATGATAAATCTTCTGGGCTATGACATAAGATGCATATCAACACCAGGACATACCAAAGGAAGTATGAGTTTTTATTTTGAGACGCAGAGAGTATTATTTAGTGGTGATACATTATTTTTTGAGACATATGGTAGAGTTGACTTATATGGTGGAAGTTATGCCGATATAAAGAATAGTATAGAAAACAAACTTTTTACCTTGCCAAATGAAGTATTAGTTTATCCCGGTCATGGTGAGACTACAAGCATAGGAAAGGAAAAACTACATAATGATATAAGGAGAATGAGCAATGAGTTATAAAATTGCAATCGATGGTCCATCAAGTTCAGGGAAATCAACCCTTGCCAAGTTACTTGCAAAGGAACTCGGATATGTCTATATTGACACAGGTGCGATGTATAGAGCGATAGGTTTATATTTACTTGAAAATGGAATTAATACTAATGATGAGATGCAAGTTGTGTCAGTTTTAGATAAAATAGATGTCACACTTGATTATGATAAAGAAAATAATTTGCATGTATATTTAAATGGCAAAGATATCTCAAATAAAATAAGAACGCAAGAAGTCGGAGAAGCAGCTTCTGTGTGCAGTCAGTATCTTAAGGTACGAGAGAAATTAGTTTCGCTCCAAAGAAAACTTGCTGAAGAAAAATCTTGTTGTATGGATGGTCGTGATATAGCATCAAATGTATTACCAAATGCAAACCTAAAACTTTACATAACAGCAAGTGACGAGTGTCGTGCTAAAAGAAGATTTCTGGAAGAAAAAGAAAAAGGAATAGATACGACTATTGAAAAAGTTCTTGAAGAGTTAAAGGCGAGAGATTATAGAGATATGCATCGTGCTCATAATCCACTTATAAAAGTTAGAGATGCAGTAGAGATAGATACTACAGATAAGTCACCCGATGAGGTGGTGGATTTGGTTTTAGAAAGGTTTTTTTGATGGAAATAATTATAGGTGAAAATGCAGGATTTTGTTTTGGCGTAAAGAGAGCAGTTGATACTGCTTATGACATAATTGAAAAAAGTAAAGAAAAAATATATTCCATAGGACCTCTTATTCATAATGAATTAGTGACAAGTGATTTACGAAATAAAGGGCTTATAGAAATAAACTCTTATGAAGATATAATTACACTTAAGAATAAAAAAGTAATAATTCGAACTCATGGTATTGAAAAAGAAATCTATGACATACTGAAAAGTAATAATAATGAAATAATAGATTTAACCTGTCCATTTGTGAGTAAAATACATAGTTTAGTAAAAGAGCATAGTGAAAAAGGATATAAAATAATTGTAATAGGTGATAAAGATCATCCAGAAGTTAAAGGCATAGTGTCTTATGCAAAAAGTGATATATTTGTCATTATAAATGAAGATGATATAAAAGAACTGAAAATTAATAAGGATGATAAAGTCTTTGTAATATTTCAGACAACCACAAACTCTAAAAATGCACAAAAATTAGTTGATATTTTAAGAGAATTATTTTATAATATAAAATTAGTGAATACTATATGTAATGCTACACAAAATAGGCAGGATGAAGTAAAAGTTCTTGCTGACGCTTGTGATGTAATGTTGGTGATTGGAAGTAGTAACTCTTCTAACACAAAAAAGTTATATGAGATAGCAAAAATATATTGTAAAGATACATACTTTCTTGCAAGTGCTGAAGATGCAAAAGCATTAAAGATAGATAAAAATTGTAAAGTTGGAGTTAGCGCAGGTGCTTCTACTCCAAAATACTTAATTGAGGAGATATTAAAAAATGTCAGAAATGAGTTTTGAAGAATTACTTAATCAGTCAATGAAAGAAATCAGTGTAGGTGAGCAGATAACCGGAAGAGTTATCAGTGTTCATAAAGACTATGCTGTTTTAAACATTGGTTATAAAGCAGACGGAATAATTAAAAATTATGATTATAGTCGTTCTCAGGATTTGGATCTAACAAGTGTCTTAAATGTTGGAGATGAATTGACTGTCGTTGTAAAGAAATTAAATGATGGCGAAGGTCAAGTAGTACTTTCAAGAAAAGAATTAGTACAAAATCAAATTAATGAGAAATTAAGAGCACTTTACGAAAGTAAAGAGATTCAACATGGTAAAGTTATAAAGATCACAACTGGCGGTGTCGTAGCAGAAATTGAGCCAGAGATAACTGTATTTATACCAAAGTCTCTTTTGTCAAATAAGCAAAATGAAGATATGTCTTCTTATGAAAATAAGGAAATTGAATTTGTGATTTCAGAGTTTAACCCTGCTAGAAATCGTTGTATCGGTGATAGAAAGAGATTACTTGTTATGGAAGAGAAAAAGAAACGCGAAGAAGCTCTTGAGAAGATTCACGTTGGCGATAAGATAGAAGGAACTATTATAAACTTACTTGACTATGGTGCATTTATTGATCTTGGTGGAGTTGATGGATTGCTTCATATATCAGAAATGGGTTGGGGCAAAATCAAAAATCCAAAGAAAACATATAACATTGGCGAAAAGATAAAGGTACTTGTGAGAGAGATTAAAGATGGCAAGATATCTCTTACAGCAAAGTTCCCAGATGAGAATCCATGGTTACTTGCCAAAGTTAATTATGCACTTGGGAAAACTGTCAAAGGTAAAGTAGTTAGAATGACTGATTATGGAGCATTTGTAGCACTTGATGATTACATTGATGCACTTCTCCATGTGTCAGAGATAAAGAGAGAAAAAGTAAAAAAACCTGAAGATGTCTTAACGATAGGACAAGAGATAGAAGCAAAAGTTATCGACTTTAATGAGGCAGATAAAAAGATATCACTAAGTATGAAGGCACTTCTTCCAGAGCCTGAACCAGAAGAAGAAAGTCCTGAAGATATTGCTGATGTAAATATTGATGAATATGCAAAAAAAAATGGAAGAGGATAATAAAGACAATTAAAATGATGGGCGGTAACACCGCCCATTTTTAGAATATATGAGAGATAATCTTCTTGAAAATATATCTTATGTTTTTCTAAAAGTTGCAAAGTTTTTTATAAAACTTGCTATATTTTTTGTGGTCATATATTTGATAGGAATGCAACTTTTTAATTTTGGACATAGACTTTTTTATGAGAGAGCAGTTGATAGCGAAAATGGGAAAGAGATAGTTTTTGAGATTAAGAAAAATGAAACGATAGATGAGATAGCAGACAATCTTGTGAAAGCAGGTTTGATAGATGATAAACTTGCATTTAAGTTTAGAGCGACAATATATAAAACCGAGTTTAATCCAAATATCTATAACTTAAAAACATCGATGACAATAAAGAATATGCTTGATATATTTGATAGTCCAACTACTGATGATATTGCTGTGACTATCTCAAGTGAAGATATATTTCAGTTATCTCCTGAAGACAATGAGCCGATTGAAGAATCTGTGGAAGAGTAAAATATATGATTTATGATGATGCGTTAGATAAAACACGAATAGATGATTTTATAATGTCGCTACTTGCGGAAAATGATAAAGACATTTTGGAATTAAAAAAGTATGCAATAGAAAATGATGTCCCTATAATAAGAGATGAGACAAAATCATTTTTAAGACTGATAGTTAATCTAAAGCGACCAGAAAATGTCCTTGAGATAGGAACTGCCATAGCATATTCTACACTTGTCATACATAGAAGTTTCCCTGAAGCAAAAATTGTAACTATTGAGAACTACGAGAAAAGAATAATTGAAGCGAAAAAAAATATAGATAAGTTTTTTGGTGATGGGAAAGTAGAATTAGTTGAAGATGATGCAAGTGTTTATCTAAAAAATAGTGACAAAGACAATTTTTTTGATTTGGTGTTTCTTGATGGAGCAAAAGCACAGTATATTAATTGGATAAATGACATAAAGAGATTGATGAAGAAAAATGCTATCTTAATTTCAGATAATATATTTAAGGAAGGCGAGATACTTGAATCAAAGTTCTTAATTAGAAAGAGAGATAGGACAATACATAAAAAGATGAGAGAGTTTCTACATTTTATAGCTAAAGATGAAGATTTTGATACATATATTTTTAATATAGGAGATGGGTTATCAGTATCAATAAAAAAGTAGAATTATTAATACCAGCAGGAGATGTTTCGACTTTTAAAATTGCCGTCCGCTATGGAGCGGATGCTATTTATATTGGAGGAGAAAGTTTTTCTTTAAGAGCAAAGGCTATAAACTTCACACTTGATGATATGAGAGAATGTATAAATCTTGCTCATAGAAATAATGTGAAAGTATATGTCACAGCAAATATTTATGCACATAATTATGATTTAGATGAAGCAAAAAAATATTTTATATCTTTAAACGAACTTAAACCTGATGCAGTATTAATTTCAGATATGGGGCTTATAAGACTGGCAAAGAGTTTTTTAACTGATGTTGATATTCATTTATCTACACAGGCAAATACGACAAACTCTGAAAGTGTAAAGTTCTATAGAAACCTTGGTATAAAGAGAGTAGTTTTAGCTAGAGAACTAACTCTTGATGAGATAAGACAAATTAAAGAAGAACTAAAAGATACTATTGAGATTGAGACATTTGTCCATGGTGCGATGTGTATATCTTATTCTGGGAGATGTCTACTTTCTGCATTTATGACTGGAAGATCTGCGAATAGTGGTGAATGCACTCATCCATGCAGATGGAAATATATGTTACTTGAAGAAGAAGAGCGAAAAGGTGAATATATGCCAGTGATGGAGACAGAAAGAGGAACTTACATATTTAATTCAAAAGATTTGAATATGATTGAGCATATAGACAAATTGATTGAGGCAAATATTGATTCATTAAAAATAGAAGGTAGGATGAAGACAGCATTATATATAGCGACAGTTACGAGAACTTATAGGAAGGCAATAGATGATTATTATGCTGACAAGAACTTATATCTCAATAATTTAGAAAAATATAAAAATGAGATTAATAAATGTACTTATAGAGAGTTTACTACTGGATTTTATTTTGGAAAGCCAAGTGAAGAGGCACAAATCTATGACAGTAGCACCTATGTGGTAGGAGCAACGTATTTTGGGACAGTTGAAAAAGTTGAAGATGGCTTCGCATATTTTGAACAAAAAAATAAGTTTAGTGTCGGTGATGAGTTAGTGGCAATGAAACCTGATTTTACTAATCTAAAACTAAAAGTGCTTGAAATGTATGATGAGATGACAGGTGAGAAAATTGATAGCTGTCCACACGCAAAACAGAAGCTAAGAGTTAAGTTTGATAAACAGGTAGAAGTATTAGATGTATTGAGGTCAAATGATTAAATGCACAAAAAAAATATTTTTTTTGTTACTCGCGATACTTATCTTGGTGTATACAGCCATTTGTGATGTCTTGATGACATTTAGCATAAGTATGAATGCAGTTTTGATTACAGCATTTGTACTCTGTGTCTTGATATACTATATGGAGTGCTACCCACTTTCTCTTGAAGAGCGGTCGCCATCATTTATAAGAATATTCATCAAGGTTGCTTCTATATTTTATTTTTCTGGTGTTATACTTCTCATAATATTTAATATTGCATATCCAAAAAAATATCTAAATACGAGTGACCAAAAGTATGATTATATTATAGTTTTTGGCGCTGGTATTTCTGAAAATAAACATGAGATAATGAATAGTCGAATTGAGAGAGCGATAGAGTATTCAACTCTTTATCCGAAATGTAAGTTCGTTTTAACTGGAGCAAGGGGTGGCAACGAAGTAATTGAAGAAGCAATTTATATGCGAAATTATTTAACTGAAAGAGGCATAGATGATAGCAGGATATTAATTGAACCACTATCAATAAATACTGATGAGAATATTTTAAACTCACTCAATCTTATAAAGAAAGATATTATGCGAAGAAATGCGCGAGAAAATATCATCACAAGACCATTTAAGGATGAAGAAGGGTATTTTGATTTAGACTTTTTGAATATAGGTTTTATGTCAAGTGAGTTTCATTTAACAAGAATCAATATGATGGCAAAAAAACGTGGTATTAGTAGACCATATGACATACCTTGTAAAACCAATATATTATATAAACCATATATGTATATAAGGGAGGATTTAAGTTTGTTTAAGGCATTTGTGCTTAATCAAATTAAATTATGATATGTTTTCATTAAATGATAAAAATAAATATAATGTCGTAAAAGATTTTTACATTGAAGAGCAAAAACTTGAAGTTGTAGAGTTAGTGCATATTAAAACAGGTGCAAATCTCGTCTTACTTATTTGTGATGACGAGAACAAAGTTTTTAATATCGCATTTAAAACACCAGTAAGTAACGGTAAGGGGACACCACATATTTTGGAACATTCAGTCCTATGTGGCTCTAAAAAGTATAATGTGAAAGATCCTTTTATAGAACTTGCAAAAGGAAGCATGAATACATTTCTTAATGCAATGACATTTCCAGATAAGACATGCTATCCAGTTGCATCAGCAAATCTAAAAGATTTTCATAATTTGGTTGATGTATATCTTGATGCAGTTTTTTATCCAAATGCAGTAAAAGATGATAAGATTTTTAAGCAAGAGGGATGGCATTATGAGATAGATAATAAAGATGATGATTTAAAAGTTAATGGTGTAGTATTCAATGAGATGAGAGGAGTCTATTCAGACCCTGATTCAATTTTAGAGTCTGCAATATTAGAAAATATTTTTGCAAACACTAATTATGCATACGAATCTGGTGGCAATCCACAAGAGATTTACAATTTGACATTTGATGAGTTTAGAGAGTTTCACAAGAAATATTATTCTCCAAGCAATGCAATAATATATTTATATGGCAAACTTGATTATAATTATGAACTTGAATATTTGGATAGAGAGTATTTGCAAAACTTTGATAAGATAGATGTAAATGCAGAGTTTAAAACAGCAAAAAATGATACTACATTTAAGGAGCAAATTAATTACTATAATATTGACACAGTAGAAAATAGTGATAAGGCATATCTTGCATATACCTTTTCTCTTGGAAGTGAAAAGTCAAGTCTAAAGAGTTTAGTTTTGCAAATAATAGACTATGTTCTCTTTTCATCTGATTCAGCAATTTTGAAAGAAAAGTTTTTAAGTGAAGGATATGGAGAGCATGTGTATTCACGCTATGAGATGGAACTCAAAGAAGAGATGTATTCTATCATAGCTCAAAATATTTCTGAAAGTAAAAAAGATAAGTTCGTCAAGTTTTTTGATGATGAAATAAAGAGAATAATTAGTGAAGGTTTAGATGTCGATAAGTTTAAGGCAGGAATTAACTCATTATATTTTAGTTTCGCAGAGAGTGAGTTTTCAAATCTTCCACGAGGTATAGCTCTTTCTCTTGCCTCACTTGACACAAATCTTTATGGCAAAGGCTCTGCCACATATTTACAATACGAGAAAGAGTTTAAAATAATCAATGCTGAAGATTTAAATGATAGTAATAACATATTTATAAGAACGTTAAAAGAAATATTTATTGACAATAATTATAAGTGCATAAATATTTTAAGACCAAAACTTAATTATTCTGATGAGAAAGAAAAAATACTTAAAGATGAGTTATTAAAAAGAAAGAATAGTTTCACAAGTGAAGAATTAGACAAGATTATAAGCGAGATGAATGAACTCAAGAATTACCAGAAGTCGAAGGATACGGATGATGATCTAAAGTGTATCCCAATGATTTCCATTAGTGATATAGAAAGAGATAAGAAGACTATAGACTATGATTTAGAAGTAAATGAAAATGTAGAAACTATAATAAGTTATAAAAATGATAGAGACATAGTCTACATGGGACTAAAGTTTGATATAAGTGATCTAAGTAAAGAAGAGATATATCTATTTTCGCTCGTGAATAATATTATATCAAAAGTGGACCTAGTGTCAGAGTCGTTTCATGATTTCAATAATTTTATTGATATAAATACTGGAGGACTTAGTATAGGAATTGATGTGACAGATGATAAGGCATTTTTCTCATTTAGTATAAAAGCAAAAAAAGAAAATGTCCGCTATGCCTTTGACATATTTTATAAACTTTTTTCAGAGACACAGTTCGTAGACCAAAAAAGAATTGGCATATTGCTTAATGAAAATAGACAGTCATCTCTTCTCACAATTTTATCAAGTGGCCATGGTGCGACAATCTTTCGTTCGAAATCAACGTTTGATTTTAGTAGCAATATAGTTGATAAGGTGTTTGAACAGGGAATAGGACACTATAAGTTTATATCTTCAATGTGCGATTATTATCTCAAAAACTCTGATATCGTGAATGATAGTTTGGATTTAGTTTTTAAGAAACTTCACAGAAGAAAAATGTACTTCACAATATGCACAGATAAAAAGTATCATGATGATGTGATAAATGAGTTTAAGATATTTTCTGATAAGATAATCAAGAATAAAATGAAACACATCTATACAGAAGTAGATGAAAAAAGACTTAAAAGCAATATCGACATTATGAATAAGGCAATTAATTTTGACAGTTTAGATAAAAAAGTTAAGAGTGAAGCAATTATAACTCCAAATGATATCAATTTCTGTGCACTGTCAGGGAAGTTTGATTCTAAAGCGTATTCTGGGAGACTTTCTGTTATAAAAACTTTATTTAACTATGAATATCTTTGGACCAATATAAGAGTTCTCGGTGGCGCATATGGATGTATGTCTACTTTCTCAAGAAATGGTGTATATTCTCTATGCTCATATAGAGACCCAAATGTGTCAAATACAAACAAAATATATTATGGTGTGCCAAAGTTTTTATCAAACTTCAGTGAAGCATCAGAAATAAATAAATATATCATTGGCTCTATGAGAAGATATGATAATCCAATGAGTATTGTGGATAATCATAAACGAAATATGGTAGCATTTTTTAATAATGAGACAGATGAGACATATAATAGATTAAGACATGAAGTGCTTGATACGAAGCTTAAAGACATACAAGAAACTTCAAAGATTTTTGATAATATAAAAAATGCTGACAAGTGTGCTCTCGTATCTGCATCAAAGATAGATGAAGCAAAAAGTGAGTATGATGATGTATGGACACTGACAGAATAGTGAAAAGTGGTTTTGTAGCCATACTGGGCTTACCTAATGCAGGTAAATCCTCGTTTTTAAATGCTGTATTAAAAGATAATATTGCCATAACATCTAAAAAACCACAGACTACAAGAAAGAATATGAAAGGCATATATAACGACAGCGAATCGCAGATTGTGTTCGTAGATACTCCGGGTATTCACACCATAAGTAATAAACTTGATGACTATATGTCTAAATCTATAAATAAGTCTACAGACAGTGTGGATTTGATAGCAGTGATAGTTGACATAGTGAGTTTTGAAAAAGATGATTATGATAAGATATGTAAGATATTATCTAAAACAGATGTAAAAAAAATCTTGCTTGTAAATAAATATGATATTGTTGAAACAGATATTGATGAAAAAGTTTCTACTATAATAAATAAGTTTGGCGGTAGCATTACTTTTGATAAAGTTTTCCTTATCTCTGCACTTAAAAAGAAAAATATAAAAGAAGTAATTGAATATATAAAGAATGAATTGCCATTTGGCAATAAGTATTATGATGAAGAGGACCTAACTGATGAGCCACTACGCCAGATAGTTGCTGATATGATAAGGCAACAATGTCTCTATAAACTTGATAAAGAAATCCCTCATGGGATTACTGTAATAATAGATAGTATGAAAAGCTCAAAAACCAAGTGCCAAATGATAGATGCCACTATTATCTGCGAAAAAGAAGGACATAAAAGAATTATAATAGGTAAAAATGGTTCTATGATAAAGAACATAGGCACTGGTGCAAGAATCGCGCTTGAAAAGTTTCTTATGAAAAAAGTAAACCTTAAACTAAATGTTGTGATAAAGAATAACTGGAGAAATGAAAGTACACTTCTTGCAAATTATGGATATGATGAAAAGAAATTGTAAATGAATACTAAAACTAAACTTGAAAAATTGAATGGTGTAATTATTGGCGAGAGTGATTATAAAGAGTATGACAAGTTATTAACTGTGCTGACTAAAGAAAAAGGTAAAATCAAAGTCTATGCCTTTAATGCCAGAAAACAGAACTCAAAGAACATAGGGAAGGCAAGAGTTTTTTCTTTTGGACTTTTCGAGATAAGAAATGTAAATGATAAGTATAATCTTGAGAATATTATATTAAAAAATAGTTTTGAAAAGATTACTTTGGATTATGACATAACTTGCTATGCATCATATTTTGTAGAACTAAGTGACTACTTCACTTTTGAAAATATAGATAGTGAAAATGTATATTCACTTTTGTATTACACATTTAAAGCTCTCTTAAACGGTAAAATGAGATTGAAACTTATAAGGAGAGTTTTTGAATTGAAAATGCTCGAATATCAAGGAGAGTATAAAGAAAGCGATGCTCTCAAATCAAAAAATAAAACTCTCATATATACTTGGGATTTTGTACTAAAGACTTTGCCATCTAAACTATATTCATTTGAACTCTCTGATGAAATCTTTTCTCTTTTTGATAATGAGGTAAGTATTGAGATGAAAGATAAGGTAATGAAAAAGTTTAAGACATTAGAGCAGATTAAAGATTGATATGATTTACAATAAGTCTTGGGAAAACTTTATTAATAAAAGTATTCATTTTCAAAAGATGGTAGATTTTGTTGAAAATGAAAGGGACATCTGCCCACTTAAAGAGAATGTTTTCAGATTTTTAAATACTGACCTTAAAAATATTAAGTGTGTCATACTTGGGATGGATCCTTATAAGTCAACTTATATAAAAGATGGTATCAAAAGACCAGTTGCGACGGGTAGAGCATTTGAAGTTGAAAATGTAGAGAGATTTATAGATAAGTATAAAGAAAAATCACTTGCTACTATATTTAAATCACTTTGCTATTATAAGTTTGGAAAAGTATATACTATGGATGAGTTGCGAGATGATAAGATCTTATCTAAACTTAAATATATAAGAGTTAAAGAATGGTTTGACGATATGGAAAAAAATGGTGTATTATTCTTAAATGCTGTTTTAACTACTAAAATAGGTAAGACTGGAAGCCACATCGCAGTTTGGACTGATTTTATGGATGAACTCTTAAAGTTTATAGATTCGTATAGAAAACCAATGTGGCTTATATGGGGAAATGTAGCATTAAATAGAGTTAATGAGATAGTGGATAGTGAGAATATAATTTATTCTTGTCACCCAGCAAGTAGGGTCAATAATGATTTCATAGAGAATTGTAGTTTCAAAAAAGTTAAAGATATAAACTGGTTTTAGGAGGAACTATGGATAAGAACATAAAGCGAATAGCAATAATAGCACTTCTTTCAGCAATAAGCGCAGTACTTATGTATTTTGATTTTCCGCTTCCAATAGCACCCGCATTTATGAAAATGGATTTGTCAGAACTTCCAGTTATAATAGGTGGGTTTGTACTTGGACCTATCGAGTGTATCGCGATAGCTATTGTAAAAGTTTTAATTAAATTTGTCCTTAAAGGCACATCAACAATGTTTTTAGGGGAACTCGCTAATATCATAGGTAGTATTTCTTATGCACTTCCTGCAAGTATTATCTATAAAATGTTAAAGACAAAAAAAAGGGCAAAGTTTGGACTTGCACTTGGAGTTATCTTGTCAAGTATACTCTGCACACTTTGTAATGCGATATTCATTTTCCCAATATATATAAATGTCTTTAATATGAGTGAAGAAGCCATAATAAAAATGTGTAATGCAATTTTACCATTTGTAGATAGTATGCCAAAAGTGTATTTGTTATCAGTATTCCCTTTTAATATTATAAAGTTCACTATAACTTCTATAATAACTTATTTATTTTATAAGCATATTTCAAAGCCAATAAAAAACATATTGAAGTAATGGATGATAAGAAATTAAAAACTTATAAAGTAGTGACCTTTGGTTGTCAGATGAATGCAAGAGATAGTGAGAAACTTGCAGGAGTCTTGGAACAAAAAGGTTATACTGAAATTATGGATGAAAATCTTGCAGACATAGTAATCTTCAATACTTGTACAGTTAGAGAAAATGCAAATCAAAGACTTTATGGACATATCGGTCAATTAAAAAAATCTTATCTTGCAAATAAAAATAAGATTATAGGTATCTGTGGATGTATGATGCAGGAAAAAGATGAAGTAGAGAAGATAAAAGAAAAGTATCCACAGGTTAAACTGATTTTCGGGACACATAATATCGGTGAGTTCTCGAAACTTCTTGATGAAGTAATTGATACTGGTAAGAAAGTAATCAGAGTTTATGATAAAGCAGATGAAATTGAAAAAAGGATGCCTGTAAAAAGAGTTTACGATTTCAAATGTGGAATTAATATAATGTTCGGCTGTAACAATTTCTGCACCTATTGTATAGTGCCTTATGTAAGAGGAAGAGAAAGAAGCCGTGATGTAGATAGTATAATAGAAGAAATTAAATCTGTAGTAAAAGAAAATGTCATAGAAGTAATGCTTCTCGGTCAAAATGTCAATTCGTATAAAGGAAAAGCAAGTGACAAATATAAGTTTCGAAATAATGAGAATGTGACATTCCCAGAACTTTTAAATGAAGTTGCCAAAATAGATGGACTAAAAAGGATTAGATTTATGACATCTCATCCTAAAGATTTATCAGATGAACTTATAGAAGTAATTAAGAATAATGAAAATATTTGCAGACATATACATCTTCCAGTACAGTCTGGTTCAAACAATATATTAAAGTCAATGAATCGCTGTTACACAAGAGAAAGTTATATAGATATAGTAAAAAAGATTAGGGACAATATTTCAGACATAAGTATCACAACTGATATTATAGTAGGATTTCCAGGGGAGACAGAAGAAGATTTTAGTGAGACACTATCACTTATCAATGAGATTTCATATGATGCAGTATTTACTTTTGAATATTCTAAAAGAACTGGTACTAAAGCATCACTTATGGAAAATCAAGTTGAAGAAGGGGTTGTGAAAGAAAGATTTAAGAGACTACTAAAAGCTGTCGAAGATAATTCTGGTAAGAATGTAGAAAAATATGTGGGAAGAGTAATGAATGCATTAGTTGAAGGACAAGATAAGATATCAGGAAAACTTACTGGAAGATTGTCAAATAACTACTTGGTGCACTTTGATGGTGAGAATGATCTTATAGGAAAGATTATAAACTTAAAACTCACTAGGAACTGCAAGTTTTATTTTGAAGGAGAGATAGCAGAATAGATTATAAATATTTAATATATGGAAATCATTGATTTAAAAACTGAAGAAAAAGAAAATATGTCTCCGATGATGAGACAGTATTTAGATACAGTGGAAAAATATAAAGACTGTATAATATTTTTTCGTGTCGGTGATTTTTATGAAACTTTTTTTGAACAGGCAAGGCTCGTTAGCAGGTCTCTCAATCTAGTTCTTACTGGCAAAGACTGTGGGATGAAAGAAAAGGCACCAATGTGTGGAGTGCCATATCATGCTGTAGACATCTATATGTCAAAGCTTGTGAAGCTTGGATATAAGGTTGCGATAGCAGAACAGGTAGAAGACCCTAAACTTGCAAAGGGTTTAGTTAAAAGAGATGTGACTAAAGTCATAACACCAGGTACAGTTTTAGCAGAAGAGTATCTTGAAGAAAAAATCAATAATTTTATATTATCAATATTTTACTCATCTGGAAAGTATGGAATTGCAATGCTTGATTTTTCTACTGGCGATTTTATGATTAGTAATGTAAGTGATGACAAAGTAGTGTATGATTTATTTGCTAAATATGAGCCAAAAGAAATCTTGGTAAATAAAAATGTGATGAACTCTGGTGTCAATTTATCTGAAATAAGAGATAAGTATGAACTTGCAGTAACTATAATAGATGATAGCATATTTGATTATAACAATTTAAAAAATAGTGAATATGAGTTACTAAATAAGTTACTTAAAAATGTAGAGAACTATAAAGAGATACAAAATACAAATGCAGTACTTGCAAGTATCGCAGTGTATTATTATGTCCGTGAAAATCAAAAAAATGAACTTTCGCACATTGAAAGTATAGAATACATAAGCAATAACTCATATATGTATCTTGATTCAGCAACGATTAAAAATCTTGAGCTGACAGAAAGTTTGCAAAATAAAGATAGAAAAGGAACCTTGCTTAATGTTTTGGATGAGACAAGAACAGCAATGGGCGGAAGGCTTCTTAGGAGAATTATTGAAGAGCCACTTAAAGATAAAGAGTTAATATTATATAGACAAAATGCGGTTAAAGGATTTATAGAGAGACAGATTGATCTTGCAGAGATGCGCGAGTATCTTGGCGCGATTTATGATTTAGAAAGAATTGTGGCAAGAATAGATATGAAACATGCAAATGCAAAAGATTTAATCGCATTTAAAAACTCTATATATGTAATGCCATATCTTAAAGGACTTTTGCAGACATTTAATTCTGATTTTTGTAGAGAAACTTTTGAGAGATTTGATACATTAAAAGATTTATTTATGCTAATTGATGAGAGTATAGTTGATGACCCTCCATATCTTATGCATGATGGCAATATAATTAAAGATGGATTTAATGCTGAAATAGATAAGTATAGAGAAAGTAAAAAGAATGGTAAAAATTGGCTTCTTGAACTTGAGCAAAGAGAAAGAGAAAAAACAGGAATTAAAAATCTAAAAATCAAGTATAGTCGTGTGTCTGGATATTTATTTGAAATAACAAACTCATATAAAGGAGATGTCCCTGATTACTTTATAAGAAAGCAGACACTTACAAATGCTGAAAGATATACTACGAAAGAATTAAATGACTTGCAAAGTATTATTCTAAGTGCTGAAGATAGATTAGGCAATCTTGAATATGAAGTATTTCAAGAAGTGAGAGAAAAGATTGCTGGAGAAACTTTGAGAATAAAGAATGTTGCATCTGACATAGCACTAATTGATGTGCTTGGCAATTTTGCTTATGTCGCAACTGAAAATAAATATACTTGTCCCGAAGTAAATGATGATGGTATAATAAAAATAGTTAATGGAAGACATCCGGTTATTGAGAAACTAAGTAATATAGAAGAGTTTATCTCAAATGATACTAATCTTGATAATGAGAATTATATTGATATCATAACTGGACCTAATATGGCAGGAAAGTCGACTTATATGAGGCAGGTTGCTCTTATAGCACTTATGACACATATAGGCTCTTTTGTACCAGCTGAATCAGCAAATATCTGCATACTTGATAGAATATTTACAAGAGTTGGGGCAAGTGATGATTTGACACGAGGGAAGTCTACATTTATGGTAGAAATGAGTGAAGTGTCAAATATTATAAATAATGCAACTTCCAAATCGCTTATCATACTTGATGAGATAGGAAGAGGAACAAGTACTTATGATGGGCTTTCGATTGCCTGGTCTGTGGTAGAATACATAAGTGATAAGATAAAGGCGAAGACTCTTTTTGCTACACATTATCATGAGCTTACAGAACTTGAAGGAAAAGTCAAAGGAGTTAATAATTTCAATGTAGCGGTAATTGAAAATGATGATGATATTAAGTTCTTAAGAAAAATAGTTAGGGGTTCTGCTAAAAAAAGTTATGGTATAGCCGTAGCAAAATTGGCAGGTTTGCCAGAAGTAGTGACTGAAAGAGCGAATATGCATCTAAATAACTTAATTAAGAAAACGGAGTAGTTATGAAAAAAGTATTTATTTTATTTTTAGTTGCAGTAGAGATACTTACTAGCGCAGCGTGTAGTGTAAGAAGAAGGACAAGGTCAAATTATGCTTCTGAAGAGAAGCCAAGTCAATATGCATTTGAAGCATTTGACACCCAGTGTTCTATAAGTCTCTATGGTATCAATAATGATGAGATATCAGAAACATTTTTTGGAGATATAAAAACTCTCATTGAGAATTATGAAAATGTTTTCTCTAAAACAAAAGAGGGTAGTGAAATATATGAGATAAATCATAGAGTTGGTGACTCTGTTATGATTTGTAATGAGACAGCAGATTTATTTCAGATAGCAGAGAGTTTGTATCTTTGGTCAAATAATAAGTTTGATATAAGTTCAGGAACACTCATTGACTTGTGGGACGTGAAGAATAGGAAAACTCTTCCAAGTCTTGCAGAGATTAATGAGGCAAGAAAGCACATAGGTAATTTTAATTATACTATTGAGAGAGATGTTGACCCAGAATCTTTTCGTTGCAATAGAATCACATTTCACGGAGATAGATTGACGCAGTATGATTTAGGAGGTCTTATAAAAGGTTATTGTTGCAATGCCATAAAAGAGATGCTTGAAAATAATGACATAATTACAGCAAGTATAATAAATCTTGGTGGGAATGTACTTTGCACAGGAGAAGTTGATGGAAGAGCAGGTGGTGCATTTAGAGTTGGCATTTTCAAACCATTTTCTGGAAATGAAATCATAGACACAGTTGAAGTTAAAAATAGAAATGTCATAACAAGTGGAAATTATCAGAGATATTTTAAAGTTGATGGTGATGATAGAGTGTATCACCATATCATTGACCCATCTATAGGATATCCAACTGACAATGGCATAGACTCTGTTACAATAATTTCTGAAAATGGATTGCTCGGTGATTATTTATCTACAGCATGTATGTTAATTGGCTTTGAGCAGAGTAAAGAACTTATAGATTTTGCTTCAAAAGAGTTCAACGATAAAAATATTCAAGCTACTTTTGTCTATTCAGATGGGAAAGTAGAAAAGTATCCTAAAAAAGTTGATACAACAAAATAATTATGAGACTTATTTTTGCTACAAATAATAAACATAAGTTTAGTGAAATAGTCGAAATCCTTGGTGAAAAATACAAGGATTTTGTTTTTTTGATGTCTGATTTAGGTGTCTTTGTAGACCCAGAGGAAAAGGGAGAGACATTTAAGGAAAATGCTCATATAAAATCTATGTCTTTATATGATGAGATGAAAAAAAGAAACTTACTTATGAATGGCGACTTTATAATTTCTGATGATACAGGACTTTGTATTGACTATCTAAATGGTGAGCCTGGCATATATTCAGCAAGGTTTCTTGGTCCAAATGTAAGTCAAGATGAGAAGAATGAGAAAATACTTGAACTTATGAAGGATGTTCAAAATGATGAGAGAAAAGCGTATTTTATTACTATCTTATCTGTGATTGAGATAGACGATGCAAGTCAAAGTAAAATCACAGAGCATTTCTTTGAAGGAAGAGTAGATGGCTACATAGCAAAGAAGATTGAAAAAATAGGTGGATTTGGATACGACCCTATCTTTGCAGTTGGAAGTCCAGATGATATGGAAAAAGGTTTTGTAAAAACATATTCAAATATAGGGGCTACTGAAAAGAATAAGATAAGTCATAGAGCAAGAGCACTGTCTAATTTCGTGCATTATCTTGAAAAAACACACAATATATAGTAAAATGTACTCTAAATGTGCAATCAGGAGGAACATTATTATGATGTGCCCATTTTGCAAAGCCTATGACACGAAAGTAATAGATTCTCGTAGAAATGAAGACTATTCAGTTAGAAGAAGAAGAGAATGCTTAAAATGTAAGAAAAGATTTACTACTTATGAAAGAATAGAAACATCTCCTATTTTAGTTGTAAAAAAGGACTCAACAAGAGAACCATTTAGCAAAGAAAAATTGAGAAAAGGGGTTTTGTATTCTTGTATTAAAAGACCAATTTCTTCAAAGGTTATTGATAAACTGGTTGATGAGGTAGAGAAAGAGATTTCATTAAGAGATGAGCCAGAGATAAAGAGCATAGAGATAGGAGAGCTTGTCTTAAAGAAACTTAAAAAAATAGATGATATTGCCTATATCAGATTTGCATCAGTATATAGAGAGTTTAAGGAAATAGAGAGCTTTAATGCTGAAGTAGAAAAAATTAAGCCAAGTAAGAAAAAGAAGTAACTTTATATGGAAACGATATATTTAACAGGTTATCACGGAGTTGGGAAGACAATCATTGGTAAGCTTCTTGCTTCAAGAAAGGACTTAAAATATTTAGACACGGAGTTAGATATTGAAGAGCAAGAGAAAAGTAGTACTGAAGAAATCAAAAACAAGAAAGGCATAGACCAATATAATAGTTTAGAAAAATATATTTTGAAGTATAAAATAAACCAGGGAATGATTGTGTCACTATCTTCAGAGATACCAAAGGATGAAGAAAATAGACATCTCATAAAGACAAGTGGCAGAGTGATATATTTAAGAGCAAAGCCAGATACTATTTTTAGTAACATAAGTAATGATTTGACAAAAAAATCAAGACTAAATAGTAATCTTTCGGTCTTAACTATAGAAAAAGAATTAAATGAACTTAAACCATATTATGAAGAGTTGACTAATTATGCTATTGATATAGATAATAAAAAACTTAGTGATGTGTTTAAGGAAGCACTGGCAATCTACAATTATGTGAATAAAGTAAAATGTCATATATTTATCAAATAAAATAATGGGAGGAAACAATGATATCAGCAGGAGAGTTTAAAAATGGTTTGACACTTGAAATTGAGGGACAGGTGTGCCAGATTATGGAGTTTCAACATGTGAAACCAGGAAAAGGTGCGGCATTTGTGAGAACTAAACTTCGTGACATTATAAATGGAGGAGTCATAGAAAAAACTTTTAGACCTACTGAAAAGTTTAATCAAGCAGTTATTGATAGAGTTGATATGCAGTACCTTTATAATGATGGGATGTATAACTTTATGAATAATAATACTTATGAGCAAATTGCTTTATCACCTGAACAAGTAGGTGATGTAATGAAATTTGTAAAAGAGAATGAAACTTGTAAAGTAATGTTTTATAATGGTAAGGTTTTCAGTGTAGAGCCACCACTTAAGGTCACACTTGAAGTTACTGATACAGAGCCAGGCATCAAGGGAGATACACAGACAGGTGCTATGAAACCAGCTACTGTTGAGACAGGTGCAACTGTAATGGTACCACTCTTTATAGACAAAGGTGAAAAAATAATTGTTTCTACGGAAACAGGTAAATATGAATCAAGAGCATAGTTTGCTTATGCTCTTTTTTTTGAAAGGAGAATAAATGCATACATTTAAACATGGTGTACATCCTGATGAAAAGAAGGAACTTGCTAAAGACAAACCGATTAAAGTTGTCAAAGCAGGTAAGATTTTAGTATTTCCAATGCAACAGCATATAGGTGCGAAAGCAAAACCTTGTGTGAAGGTTGGAGATAATGTATTAGTAGGACAGATTATAGGAGAAGCAGATGGTCCTATATCTGCAAATGTTCTTTCATCGGTGTCAGGAAAAGTGACTGCTATTGAAGATAGACTTGTAGTCGGCGGACAAAAAGTTGAGAGCATCATAATTGAAAATGATGAAAAGTATGATGCTATCAAAGGTTTTGGTGTTGAAAGAGATTTCAACACATTATCAAATGAAGAGATCATAAAGATCGTAAAGGACGCAGGAATAGTTGGTCTTGGTGGTGCAAGTTTTCCAACTCATGTGAAATTAACTCCAAAAGATCCAAACAAGATTGAATATGTTTTAGTAAATGGTGCTGAATGTGAACCATATCTTACATCAGACTATAGACTTATGATTGAGGAAACTGAAACATTAATCAAAGGTCTTCAATGTATCTTAAAGATATTTCCAAGAGCAAAAGGAGTTATCTGTGTAGAGGATAATAAAAAAGATGCATTTGACAAAATAACAAAGGCTTGTAGTAGCATTCCAAATATTGAAACTGCACTTATGAAGACAAAGTATCCTCAAGGTGGTGAGAGACAACTTATTTATGCTATAACTGGAAGAAAGATAAATGTCTCAATCTTACCTGCAGATGCTGGATGTGTAGTAGATAATGTGGACACAGTCGTATCTATAGGAAATGCTGTATGTAAATCTACACCATTACTTAGAAGAATTATGACATTATCTGGAGATGCATATAATGAGACAGCAAATCTAAATGTAAGATTTGGTATAAGTTATAAAGAAGTGATAGAGGCAGTTGGTGGCTTTAAGTCAAATCCAGAAAAGATGGTAAGTGGAGGACCTATGATGGGACTTCCAATCTTTGATTTGGATATGCCAGTATCAAGAAATAGTTCTGCACTTCTTGCATTTACAAAAGATCCACTTTCAAATTTAAAAGAAACTAATTGTATAAATTGTGGAAGATGTGTAAGTGCTTGTCCTATAAATCTTTTACCTACAAGAATGTATAAGGCAGCAAAGGATGGAAACTTTGATGAGTACATAAGATTAAATGGACCAGAGTGTATCACTTGCGGAAGCTGTAGTTTTGTTTGCCCAGCAAAGAAACCACTTACACCTTATTTTAGTTATATGAAGTTTGCAGTTCGTGGTTATCTAAATAGTAAAAAGGAGGCAAAAAAGTAATGGATTTTAAGTTGAATGTTCAAAGTTCTCCTCATGTTAGAGATAAAATAAGCACAAGTTCAATTATGCTTGATGTAATTATAGCGATGCTTCCAGCTACTATTTGGGGAATATTAAGATTTGGAGTTTACTCTGCACTTGTAGTGTTAGTTGCTATAGTGTCTGCTGTCATTAGCGAGACAGTTTTTAATCTAGTAATTAAAAAGCCAAATACAGTTTCGGATTTATCTTGTGTGGTAACAGGACTTATACTTGGACTTAATATGCCACCAGAGATACCACTTTTCGTACCTGCAGTTGGCTCATTTTTTGCTATAGTAATAGTAAAAATGCTTTTTGGTGGTTTAGGTCAGAACTTTATGAACCCAGCTCTTGCTGGAAGATGTTTTTGTCTTATATCATTTGCAGGATATATGAATAACTTTACATCAAAGATGTCAGTAGATGTGTATTCATCAGCAACCCCACTTATTTTATTAAAGAATGGTCATGAAGTTCGTTTATTTGATTTGCTATTTGGATACATACCAGGAACCATTGGTGAGATATCAGCTGTATGTCTTCTAATCGGTGCAGCATATCTTGCTGTAAAGAAGATTATAGATTTAAGAATACCTCTACTTTACATTTTATCATTTGTAATTTTTATAATGATTTTTGGTCAAGGCAAGACAACAAATGTTAATTATATTTTAGGAGAAGTTTTGGGAGGAGGACTAATATTTGGAGCCTTCTTCATGGCAACTGATTATGCGACATCACCTATCACACCACTTGGAAAGATTCTCTACGGCATACTTCTTGGTGTGCTTACTGGTATATTTAGATTATTTGGAAAATCAGGTGAGAGTGTCTCATATGTGATTTTGATTTCAAATCTTCTCGTTCCACTTATAGAGTCATTTACAATTCCTACTGCATTTGGAAGGGAGGGTAAATAGTATGAAGTTTTCAAGTATTATAAAAGATGCATTAATGTTACTTGTTATAACTTTGGTACTTGTAGCAGTTTTGTCAGTAGCAAAAGTTGTAACTCAACCAGCCATTGATAAAGCAAATGCTGAAGCTCAAATAAGAGCATTTAATGAAGTTTGCCCAGGTTATAATTCATCTGAAGATATATCATCTGATGTTGTAGGTGCCTCTGCTGGATATGATGCTACATTAAATGGCGAGACACCAGTTCTTAGGTGCAAAAATGAGGCTGGAGAAATTATAGGATATATAGTTCAGTGTACATCAAAAGGTTTTGGCGGACCACTCAATCTTATAGTAGGTTTTGATAAAACTGCAAATGTCACTGGAGTTAGATATGCAAATACTCCACAAGAAACTCCAGGACTTGGTATGAAGACAACAGAGCCAAGCTTTTTAGATTCTTGGCTTAATCGCAATTCTGACAATGTTTCCGAAGTAGATACAATTTCTGGTGCAACAGTGTCATCAACAGCATTTAAACAAGCAGTGTCACTTGCATGTATGTTTGCAAATAGAGCAGCAAATATGGATGGAGGTATATAATATGGCAGAAAACAAAGAAAATAAATTATCATTTTTTGGATGCATATTTAATGGCATAATCACAGAGAATCCTATTTTGATTCTTATGATAGGTATGTGTCCTACACTTGCAGTTACTACAAGTGTATCAAATGCGATAGGTATGGGACTTTCAACTACTGCAGTTTTAGTAGCATCAAATGCTCTCATATCACTTGTTCGTAAAATTACACCTGATAGAGTAAGAATACCTATATATATTGTAATAGTTGCATCTTTTGTTACTTTAGTAGAGTTTCTTATAAAAGCATACTTCCCATCTCTCTATGAGTCACTTGGAATCTATATTCCACTTATAGTTGTTAACTGTATCATATTTGGAAGAGCAGAAGCATTTGCTGGTAAAAATAACGTCATCAATTCAATCGGTGATGGTATAGGAATGGGTCTTGGATTTACACTTGGCATAATTATTATAAGTGCTATAAGAGAACTTATAGGTGCAGGTTCAGTATATGGTTTCACTTTTGTTCCTGAAAACTATAGAGCAGCATTATTCGTATTGCCACCAGGAGCATTTCTTGTATTAGCATTTTTAACTGCTATACAAAATAGATTAAAATTACCAAGTGCTACAAATAAAGAAAATGGTTGCAACAACGATTGCTTACACTGTACACTGCATAAGAAACCAGTAGCAGAGGAGGGCAAGTAGTATGGAGTTTATAGTTATCATTATAACAGCTGCTCTTATATCAAATGTTGTTTTGTCACGATTTTTAGGAATATGTGCATTTTTAGGTGTATCAAATAAAGTTGAGACAGCCAAAGGTATGGGCATCGCAGTTATCTTTGTCATACTGATAGCGACTGCAGTTACATTTGGTATAAACAATGTGTTCCTTGAGAAAACTGGAGTTTTTGGACTTGACCTTACATATCTTCAGACGATTGCCTTTATATTAGTTATAGCTTGTCTTGTTCAATTTCTTGAAATGTTTTTAAAGAAGTTTATACCTTCACTTTATAAAGCTCTTGGTATATATTTGCCACTTATCACTACAAACTGTGCAGTGCTTGGTGTCGCCCTTACAGTAGCACAAGATTATACTAACTTTGCAAAAGGTATGGCATATGCACTTGGTACAAGTGGTGGATTTTGTATATCTATAATTCTTATGGCAAGTATAAGAGAAAAACTTGAAGGAAATGATATACCAGAAAGTTTCAAAGGTAAACCAATTGTGCTTATAATTGCTTGTCTTATGGCAATAGCATTTACTGGTTTTTCTAATTTGAATATAGGATAGGAGGAAAATATGCAAATTATAATTAGTTCAGTTGTTCTTCTTTCAGTCATAGCTCTTATAATTGGTATTTTCCTTGGTATCTCTTCAGAAGTTTTTAAGGTTGAAGTAGATGAGAAAGTATCAAAGGTAAGAGAATGTCTACCTGGCAATAACTGTGGTGGATGTGGATTTGCTGGTTGTGATGCTCTAGCTGAGGCTATAGCAAAAGGCGAAGCAGCAGTAAATCAGTGTCCAGTTGGAGGAGCACCAGTTGCAGCAAAGATAAGTGAAGTTATGGGAGTTGCAGCAGGGGATTCTGTCAAAATGGTTGCATTTGTTCGCTGTGATGGAACTTGTGTAAATGCAAATAAAGCATATGAGTATAATGGAGTAAAGGATTGTAGACTTGCTGCCTCTCTTCCAAATGCAGGAGAGAAGAAATGTAAGAATGCATGTCTTGGCTACGGAACTTGTGTAAATGCTTGTAAGTTTGATGCAATACATATCGTAGATGGTGTTGCTAAAGTTGATGAAGAAAAATGCGTAGCTTGTAAGGCTTGTATAAATGCTTGTCCAATGAAAGTTATAGAATTAGTACCATATGCTAAAAAACATAAGGTTGTTTGTTCAAACAAAGATAAGGGAAAACCTGCAATGGATGCTTGTAAAGTATCATGTATCGCATGTGGTATGTGTGAAAGAACTTGTACAAAGGGCGCTATAAAAGTAGTAAATAATGTAGCAGTAATGGATTATACAAAGTGCGATGATTGTGGTGCTTGTGCAGAAAAGTGTCCAAGAAAGTGTATTAGTTAGTGTAGCTTATAAAGTTTTGAGGAGTTAAGTTGTGAGTAAATATAATTTAAGTAAAAGTTTTGGCAAAAATGTTTTCAGCGATGCAATGATGAAAAAATATTTGCCTAAAAACATTTATGGACAATTAAAAAAGACAATTAGTGAAGGCATTGAACTTGATTCTTCACTTGCAAAATATGTTGCTGATGGTATGATGAAGTGGGCTGTAGAAAATGGTGCAACTCATTATACACATTGGTTTGAACCATTAAATGATAGCACAGCAGAAAAGCAAAACTCTTTTCTACAGATAGATATGGCAAGAAAGCCAATGCTTGAGTTCAGTGGTACAGAACTTATAAAGGGCGAGACAGATGCGTCATCATTTCCTACTGGAAATCTAAGGGCTACATTTGAAGCAAGAGGTTATACCATTTGGGACTGCACTAGCCCAGCATTTCTTCGTTCTATTGATGACATAGTGATATTATGTATACCTACTGCATTTATTTCTTATGGTGGTGAAGCACTTGATAATAAGACACCATTACTTCGAAGTATGCAGGTGATAAGTAATGAATCTATTAAATTATTAAAACTTTTTAAGAAACAAGCAAAGAAAGTATATTCAATGCTTGGAGTAGAGCAAGAATACTTTTTGGTTGATAAAAATAAGTTTTTGCAACGTAAAGATTTGCTTTATTGTGGTAGGACATTAGTTGGTGCCAAGTCTGCAAAAGGTCAAGAACTTGATGATCACTATTATGGAACGATAAGACCAAGAGTTTTGAAGTTTATGGATGAAGTAAATAAAGAACTTTGGCTTATGGGAGTACCAGCAAAGACTAGGCATAATGAAGTGGCACCAAGACAACATGAACTTGCTTGTATTTATGAAGAAGCAAATGTCAGCTGTGACCATAATCAGATAGTTATGGAGACACTTAAGAGAGTAGCTGATAAGAATGAGATGGAATGTTTGCTTCACGAGAAACCATTTAAATGGGTAAATGGTTCTGGAAAGCACAATAACTGGTCACTTGTCACAGATAAGGGACTAAACTTACTTAATCCAGGTAAGACTCCTCATGAGAATATTCAGTTTTTACTTGTGCTCTCTTGTATCGTAACAGCAGTAGATAAATATGCACTTTTACTTCGAGCATCTTGTGCGACACCAGGAAAAGAACAACGTCTTGGTGCGAGTGAGGCACCACCTACTATCATTTCGTGCTTTTTAGGTGAGCAATTAAATGATGTTATAGATAATTTTATAAAAAATGGTTTTGCAGTTGACTCCAAGCAGGGTGGTAAGATAAAGAAAGAAGTGAATACACTTCCAGAATTATGGCTTGATGTAACTGACCGAAATAGAACTTCGCCATTTGCATTTACTGGAAATAAGTTTGAGTTTAGAATGGTTGGTTCAAATGATTCATGTGCTATGCCTATAACAGTTATAAATACCATAGTAGCATCTGAATTCAAGAAGGCTTATGATGAATTATCTAAATCAAAAAATCTTGATAGCGACATAAAAAAATATATACAAAAGAATTTCAAAGAGCATCATAAGGTAATTTTCAGTGGTGATGGCTATTCAAAGGAGTGGCAGATAGAAGCAAAGAAGAGAGGGCTTTGCTCGGTAAAAAGTATTGTAGATGCCATACCGGCATTTATAGATAAAAATACTATCAAACTCTTTAGTGATTTTAATGTATTAAGCGAAAATGAATTAAAATGTAGATATGAGGTTGGACTTGAAAACTATATAAATGTCACTAACATTGAGGCACTTACTCTTACTGACATTGCAAAGAAACAAGTTCTCCCTGCAAGTATACATTATACTACAAGACTTGCTAATTCAATCAATTCTATAGGAAATATAGATTCTAAACTTGACTCATCTGTTCAAAAGGAATTGTTGGATGAAACATTAAAGAATATAAGAGGATTAAAAACAAAAGTTGATTTACTTGATAAGAGTTTGAAAGAAGTTCAAACCATTAAGGATGTAAAGGAAAAGGCGATAGCATATAAAGATAAAGTATCAAATTATATGGAAGAACTTCGTACATATGTTGATGAACTCGAGATGATAATCGATAAAGATATGTGGCCGATGCCAAGTTATGGAGATTTGTTGACTGAAATATAAAAAAAGGACCGTTTATCGGTCCTTTAGTTTTTCTTTTGAGACGGATTTTTTCTTTTTCGTGCAAATAGAAAAATCTGTGCTTCTTGGATATTCAGTTGTGTGCTCCCAGAGGGGAGCATGGGTTATTAAAGCAAGAACAGTGCGATTGTCAAGTCAAAATGCCTACTGAATTAGATTAAACAATTTGGTGAATGTAAGGATTAGAGTTCATATTTTTTCAAAAACAATTGATACAGCTGTTTAAAATCCCCGTCTGTCTGTCTGAAAATTCTCAGGTTTTCATGAGCGTTCATCGTATGTCCCACGGTGTCCAGTACACATCCGGAAATATTGGAACAATGATCCGAAACACGTTCCAGATTCGTGAGTAAGTCTGACCAGATAAATCCTGCGTCAACCGAACAGTCGCCTTTTTGCAATCGAAGGATATGGCGGGTACGCAGTTCCTCCTTCAATGCGTCAATCACCTGTTCAAGAGGCTCCGTTTTCCTTGCGGCCGTGAAATCTGCATTTGAAAATGCCTGATAGGATAAATTGAGAATTTCCATAACAGCAGAGCTTATGGTCTGATACTCTCTTGATGCACTCTCGGAAAAGGCAATTTTCTTCTGCTGCATTTCCTCCGCAGATTCCAGCAGATTGACGGCATGATCTGCAATGCGCTCATAATCGCCAATCAGCTTCATGTACTCAGTTGCCTTTATGCTGTCTTCTTCACCAATTTGACATGATGTAAGCTTTACAAGGTATGTTCCAAGAATATCCTCATAATGATCTGTTTCATCTTCGAATGCCCTTATTTGTTTTGCAATCCCATTATCGTATTTCAAAACACTCCCTATACCACCCTTTAGGGCTTCAATGGCAGAAACAGCCATCCGGTCAAGAACCTGCTTGCACTGATTCAGAGCAAGAGCAGGACTTCCAAGCAGTCTTTCGTCCAGTTCTTTTGCTTTCTCCAGCTCCTTCGCATTCGGGATTAACTTGCAAACCAGCTTTTCAAGTACCCCACTGAGCGGGAGCATCAGCATTGTACAGAGAATATTGAATACAGAGTGAGATGCTGCAATCCCCATAAGACTTGCCGACTGTGTAAGGATGATCGGCGCAAAAACTGCTTTGATGATACAGAATACCGTTAGCCATACTGCAGTACCTATTACATTGAAGCTAAGGTGCACGAGTGCTGCACGCTTAGCATTTTTATTTGTTCCTACCGATGAAATCAACGCCGTAACACAAGTTCCGATATTCTGCCCCATAATAATTGGAACGGCAGCGCCGTATGTAACCGCTCCTGTAGAAGCAAGCGCCTGCAAAATACCAACAGATGCTGAGCTTGACTGAATGATGGCGGTAAGGATCGCTCCTGCAAGAACACCAAGAAGCGGGTTCGTAAACACAAGGAACAACTGCTGAAACTCGGGAACGTTCCGAAGACCTGAAACAGCACCGGACATTGCTTCCATTCCGTACATTAGTGTCGCAAACCCAAGGAGAATCATGCCGGTATCTTTTCGTTTGCTGTTTTTTGACATCATATAGAACACAATGCCAACCAGTGCAAGAATAGGCGTGAACGAAGATGGCTTCAGCAGACTGACAAAGAAATTCTTGCTGTCTATACCCGCAAGGCTTAAAATCCATGCAGTTACCGTTGTCCCGATGTTCGCACCCATGATAACATTGATCGATTGTCGTAACGTCATTAGCCCTGAATTGACAAAACCGACGACCATAACTGTCGTTGCTGAAGAGCTTTGGATTATCGCCGTCACGCCCAGCCCCGTGGCAAGTCCCGCAAATCTGTTTGTTGTCAATCGGCCAAGAAGCACTTTCAGTCCGTTTCCGGCACGCCGTTCCAATGCCTGTCCCATGAATGTCATTCCGAACAGGAACAGACACAGCCCACCAATCAGATTTAAGACGTCAAAAAAACTCATATTTTTGTCTCCATTCTCAAGAATTCTTTATTGTTGGATTTGAGCCATTCCAGAAATTCATTGACCCCCGGAAGAACACGATTCCCGTGATATATCACACCGTCCATATCACAAATGAATCCTTTTTTCTCATTAAAATCAAGCATAATACTCAGGTTCCTCCTTAGAGAGCATTTCTTTGGGCTCGTTGGGGAAAGTAACGACAAACTCGGTTCCCTTCCCAATTTCACTGTTGATCTTTATTCTGCCTCCGTGGATCATAACCGCGTGTTTGACTATTGATAATCCAAGCCCGGTGCCGCCGACCTCTGTGCTGTGGCTTCTGTCAACACGATAAAAACGTTCAAATACCCGATCTTGACATTCTTCTGGTATGCCGACTCCGGTATCTTTCACCGTCAGTACAGTATCGTTTTTTTGCGGACGAATTTCAACGCTTACGCTTCCTCCGGCATGATTGTATTTGATTGCATTGTCGCAGAGATTATACACAATACTATAAAGCGTTTGAGGAATACCTTTGATCGGCGCATCCGTTCCGTCCACACTGACGGATATGTTCAGAGCAGAGGCAGCAGCGTCCAAACTGTCAACGGCGTTTTCGGCAATTCGAAGCAGATTGCAGTCCTCCCACTCCATTTCGGCGCCGTCGTTATCGAGCTTTGTCAATTCTATGATGTCCTCGACCAATTTCGTCATGCGAGAGGACTCGCTGCGGATTTTTCCCGCAAACGGTTTGATGTCCTCTTCCTTGACCATACCGTTTTCAAGCAATTCGGCGTATCCGGAAATGGCGTGAAGCGGCGTCTTCAGCTCATGGGATACGTTTGCCGAAAACTCTTGACGAATCAATGCCGTTTTTTCGATTTGTTCCTGATCTTTCTTTAGCTGGTTTCGCTGTGCTGCGATATGCATCAAAAGCGGCTCGACTTCTTTATAATTCTCTTTTCCGTAATACTGCTCTGGTTTATCAAGGTCAATCTCATTGATCGGTTTTACTATCTTCTTTGCGATATGCGATGCAAGTACAAAAGTAAGAATGAGTGCAATCAAAATAACAATGCAAATCGGCTGTGCAAATCCAAGAATAAGTGCCCATATAGCCATCTGCACAATGGAAAGCCTGATAACAGAACCGTCCGGGAGGCGCTTTGCGGCATATAACTGCTTGTCTGAAAGCGTGCTTGAATAACGTGTGGACTCGCCGTATCCTTCCGCTAATGCCTGCTTGACTTCATCCCGCTCCATGTGGTTTTCCATTGTTGCTGTATCAGCATCGCTGTCGTAAAGAACGTCGCCGTCTGCTCCTATCCAAGTGATGCGGTATCCTTCGGTATTCAGACCGTCAAAATAGTTCATACCGGCGTTTGCGACACCTTGAGCAGCAAGCTCTGTTTCATTTTTCAGTTGGCTTTTCTGAAGTCCGGTAAAATAGTTATAGGAGATGCCCATTATAAAAACAAGAGAGGCAAGGAATACTGATAACGCAACGATCCAGATTCCTTTGAAGATTTTGTTGCTCATTTCTTTTCCTCCATTTTATAACCGACACCTCGTACTGTTTCGATCATGTCTCCGGCTTCGGCAAGTTTAGTCCGAAGCGTACCGATATGGACGTCGACAGTTCTCGTTTCTCCGGTAAAATCTATCCCCCAAATGTCGGATAGCAGTATTTCTCTCGTAAAAACCTGACCGGGGTTATCTATAAGCAGCTTCAATATTTCATACTCCTTCAGCGTCAGTGACACAGGCGTTTTATTTACAGTAACTGTATGTTTGCCTTCGTCTAAAGTGATTCCGCCGTATGAAATGACGTTTGCCTGCTTGGGTGCAGTTCGTCTTAAAACCGCTTTGATTCGGGAAACCATCTCCATCATGCCAAATGGTTTTGCAAGGTAATCATCCGCCCCGCCATCCAGCCCGATTACCTTATCATATTCACTGCCTTTTGCCGTAGCCATAACAACAGGAATATCTGCGGTCACAGGTGAAGAACGCAACCTTTTCAAGATCGTCAGTCCGTCTTCGCCGGGGAGCATGACATCCAGTATAATTAGCTCCGGCTTTTGGGCTTTCATTGCGGACCAAAAATCTCCACTATCTTCAAAGCCCTGTGCTTCAAAGCCTGAAGCCTTCAGTGTGTAAACCACCAAATCACGGATGTTACTCTCGTCTTCCACGTAATAGATCATAAAGGAAACCTCCTCTGAGTTTCTGCCATGAATTATAAATGATCAATGTAAACCCTATCATCAGGGTTTTGTAAAATTGCGGTAAAATGTAAACTGGCAACAGCTATTTCACATTATAATGGGTAAAACGGTATATTTCCAGAAGAATGATTGATACTACACAAAAAGCGGCTGGGATTTCTCCCCGCCGCTCAATACCTTATGCGAAAATCAGATCATGATTTACAATCTCATTTACTCAATCTCGGATGTTATTCATCCGTTGCACCCACAGCATTTGATCCTGATCCTTAAGTTGTTCAGTAACACCCTCGTGGGCGGCAAACTGCTTCACCAGTTCAAGAAACATGCTCTCTGCCTGCTCGTTCAGATCGGCCAGATAACCGTTCAACTTGCCGGAGGTCAGCAGCTCGTACCAAATTCTGTTCTTTTCGTCGTAGATGTACTTTTCCATGATGTAATCCTCCAAATAAGATTGATTCCTGCAATTCAATCATTCTGGCTGATTACAAAAAGCCGAAGGGAGGCAACTTCCTTACGAAGTGCCTCCCTTCGGCGGTCCTTTTTTATTAATAAAACTATGTGATTATAGTGGTGTGTTTAAATCTATCTCAAGTAACTTTTCTTTAGTATTGTAATTTACAGGAAACTTTTCTCCTTCAGCTCTCTTCTTGGTAGCACTTGCTATTTCTTTTATAATTGATTTATTACAAATCCTTATAAATGACTTCCCTATTGAAACTTTATTAATTGCATCTTCTGGGAAAGTTTTCTTGTCCAAGTCTTCTTTGTTTATAACTTTTATCCCGACCATCTTGTTATCATAATCTATGCCAACCACACACCATTTTGCTCCATTAAACAAACTTATGCAAGGAACATTAAGTGTGATATTTCCAGCATAAATGGTCGCAATTTTATTAAAGGAGTTACCCTTAACCCATTTATACATATAACATGCCCTCTATGTTATTACTATTATTAAATTGCTGAATTATAATATCATATATAAAAATAATTTTCAAGTATTTTTTTGAAAAAAAAAGAAAAAAATGTAATTACAACAGCTGTTTAATTATGTATGTATAGATTGATTTAGCCTTTTCCTTCCAATTCTCGCACATAGTGATAGCAGCATCCGTTGTAGGTACATCCATTTCTATCTTAAAGGTTTCATCCTTATTCTCATTTATTTCCAAGACGATTTTAAAACTGTCCTTATTGTTGTCAGAATAATTTGCACTTATCATTGACTCTTCTTTAAGCTTAAACTTGTTTTCTTTTATATAATCGTCAAGTTCCTTTTTGTGCTCTGGAGATATATCTATTAAAAAAGTGTCCAAAGCATCAGCACCATCGGCAGTTGTCTTATAAAATATTGAAGTTTTAGTCTTATATTCATCAATTAATTTTGTATCAACTAAATCTGACAATATCTCTTGAAAAGTGATGAATGTGGTATATTTATCAAGAAAAAAATTGCTCAAATTCTCGTGGTTGAGTGAAAAACTTACATTCTTTAGTAAATATAGTATCATTAATTTGATTTCATTTTTTGGGTTATAAGTTGACATTTTGCATATTATAGTATAAAAAGCCCTTTTTTTCAATACTTGCAAAAAATGCCTTATTTAGATATAATTAATTGTTATGCAATATAATAGAGTTGTGTCACTTGCAAATGGCACATGTATTAAAATTGATAATTCGCTGACATGTCGAGTGAAATCAATTGATTTTGAGTTGGAAAAAGACAAAAAATATGAAGATCATGTGGTGATTTCAAATGTCAGAGAACTTGTGATGGATGGAAACTGTTATTCAGACAATAATAGGGTTGTCATAAAAAATCCTATTATAAATGATAAACAGGTAGATTTGACATTTACAATCAATACCATTGACCTTGAGGCAGGAGACACAATAAGCGGGGAAATACATGTAATCACAAATGTAGGAACAGTAAGTATCCCATATGTATATAAGATTATAGTTAATAATATAGTTAAAAGCATTGATTTACTTGAATCTATAACGGACTATTATGATTTACTTCAAAGTGATTTTGAACTTGCCTGTCAAATATTTACAGATGAATTATTCCTTAAGGCAAAGTTTTTGCAAGATGAGTTTACAATGAGCCTGTATGAGGGCTTGGTTCGAGGAAGCAATACAAATATAGCAATCATAGAGTTTTTTAAGGCGTTTGAGATAGATGTCTCTAAACTCTTCATAAATCTAGATGATGAGATAGTAAAAAGATACATTGATGACACTTTAGACAATCTGGACATAAATGCTTTAGAGCAAAATAGTAGGCTCAATAAGATGCTATCAGTTGATGGTGCGAATTATAAGGATGAAGAGCTGAGTGATGAGATATTTAGAGAAGCGACTTCGTTGGTTGACGAGATAAGAGATAAAGAACTGCTGATGGTGATTGCTTCAATGTGTGTGAGAAATAATTTTGTTGATGACATATCATTTCGTATATATTTGAAGGTTATAGAAAAGGGATCTAATATAAATGGAATATATGACAAGTTTTTATTGTCAATTCCAAATGACTATAATTATAAGTTGCCACTATATATCTATAGATACTATTTTGATGATAAAAATTATTCTTTTGATGATAAATCAAAACTATATGAAAATATCATCGCGACCTTTGATGAAAATGAAGAAGTATACAAGATGTACAACAATGAAATACTTGAATATGCCATATCAAGGATTTATCAAAACCGTATAACTGAATCACTCATCAAGATTTACAATAAAGTATTAAGTAAAGAAATAATAAATGAAAATAATTGCAATAATGTTTTGTATTTACTCAGGAATCATAAAATAATAATAAATAATCCAAGTATTAAAAAAGTTATCATCAAGTATGCCGAGACCGAGAAAGAAACAAAATATGATGTCTATAATGGCATAGCATATGTACCTATCTTTTTTGAATCAAGGATTGTGCTGTATGAAAATGCATACGGCAATAGATTTTATTCAGAAGATGTAGTTATCAAAATACTTTTTGAGAGAAAAGATTTGGAGAGTTTTATAATTGAGAACTTCCCACAAAAAGATATTATTGATATGACAAAAATCATCAAACTGAATGAACAAGAAAAACTCACTAAAGAATATGAGATAGAAGAGATACGTGATTTAGAAAGCAGAATTAAGATAAATAATGTTGTAAAGGAAAAGTTTAAGAAGAAAATTATTGATTTCTATTTTAGAGAGATTCTTGCTGGCAATAAGATAAATGACAATTCAAAGATTTTCCTTATGAAATTGCTTTTCAATAAGATGGATATCTTTGACAAGAGAAAGATGCTCAAGATAATGCTTGAATGTAACGAGTACAAATATGTGTATGATAAAGTCTCATTCTATGGACAAGATTTGATGGAAGATAGGGACTTACTTGTCTTATTTTCTAAATGTATTGATATGAATAATGAAGAAGATAAGCCTAAATTACTTAATGATATTTTCATATTTGTAAAAAAAGGAAATAGAGACATTAAGTTAATAAATTATTTGTCTAATAATTATGAGTATTCACTTGATAATATGCTTTTTATAATGGATATTATGGATGAATTAAATCTTGATTCAAGTTTTATCGCAAAGAAACTTTTGATGATTTCACTTGAGACAAATAACTCAAAGTATTTAGACCATATATTTAATAGTTATGATGTAAACGCAGATGAAAATGATGACTTATTAGTTGCGTACTTAAATAAAAAAGCAACGGATTATGTGCTAGATGAAAAAGAAACAGAGGATAGTTATTTTAGTAAATTAACTAATTATTTACTTAAGCATTATGATGAGATGGATACCTTACCTGTTATATTTTTATTTGCGATTACAAAATATATCTCTACAATAAAACTTTTATCAAGTAATGACTTACGAAGGATACTCATAAAAGCAATGGATAGACTCTTAAATACTGAATATGTGTTTGCTTATTTTAAGAATCTAAATCGCCATATCAAAATGCCATACTATATTATGAATAAAGAATATATAGAGTATCATGCTGATAAAGATTTTGTCCCTCGTGTAGTTATCACTATCAGTGGGTCTGATGAGAAAAAGACGATGGAATTATCAAAGGTATTTATGAATATCTATGTAAAGAAAATTACTGTATTTAAAAATGAAGCAGTAAATTATGAAATAATAAATGCAAATGACCCATCTTCAGGAGTACTTTCAAAAGGCTCACTTACCTATGATACAAATTATGAACTTGAATATCCAAAAAGTAGTAAGATGAGAAGTACTTTTGATTTTATCAATGATGCTATAGTATGTCTTGATAGAGATAATATAGAAGGATTAAAAAAAGTTGTTATGGAAATGGTAGAAAAGCAACAGATGTCCAAGGAATTATTTAATATATGATATTAGGTTTGAGTGTTGATGAAAACTTTGTATATGCAAGTGTCCAGGGTGACAATAAGGTTATGTCATTCCCTTTTGCTATTGGCAGAAACTTAACTTCAAATACCTGGTTTATAGGAGATGAAGCGAGAAGTGAAGACATTGATAACGTCGACATAGTTATTGATAAACTTTTTTATATAATGAGTAATGATGGAAGTGCAAAAATAGGAGAGACACCTTATGATGCAAAGGAACTTACAAGAATATTTTTTAGCAATCTTATAGCCAAGTTTACTGATATAGAGTATGTAACTGTTGTGATAAGACAAAGTAGCATCAAGTATCTTGAGAAAATAAAACAAGCGATGATGTCACTTTTTAAGGATGAGAGTAAGTTTAAGGTTACAACCTATAGTGAGGCATTCGTATCATATCTAAAATCCAAAGACCCTTCATTTTATAGTAATTTAGTTTCGCTTTTTGATTTTACGGAGAAGGCTCTTACGTATTATGAACTTGTGAGATATGTTGATGATAGTGGACTTGAGTACTGGAAAGTAAATACTGAAGAGCATTTGGCACTTCCACTTGACCTTTTATCAGGAGATGCTGGTAAGAAAGTTTGCGATAAAATACTTTATGATTTTGCAAAAAGATGTATCAAGGAAGAGACATATAACCACATCATCTTGTCTGGGCTTGGATTTGAAGATTCATCATATTATAGAGAGTTTATGACATATATTTGTAGTATAGCAAATGTCGAAACTGATGTTCACTTTTTTGCAAAGTCAGCAGCTCTCCTTTCAAATGATATAGTAACTAATAATTTTGATAAAAATGTATTATTGATCACAGATGCAAGGACTACAGCATCTATAAAGTTTATAGCTACAGTTAATCAAGTGAATACAAAAATTGAATTAATAAAACCAGGCGAAGAGTGGTTTAACTTAAAAGATAATTATTTTGATGTAATAGTCGAAGATGAAAGAGTTATAAAACTTGAGATTATAAAAGTCATAGAAAGAGTATTAAAAGAAGTATCAATTGCCATTCCTGAAAATGTGGAACTTAGGAAAGATAAGACAAATCTTTTTGAACTTGGATTTAATTTTTCAGAGCAAAATCTTGTGTATGTGAGTTTGTCTGATAAGGGCTTTGGAGAGTTTTACGAATCAAGTAAGGGAACGACGACAAAGAGAGTGGATATATAGTGGTTATTTATTGTGGAAAATCAAATAACAATCCTTATTATATAAAAGAGGCTGATTTGAATATCAAATCTATACAAGAACTCGCATATTTTATATACAACTATGCAATATTAATATCCAATAGCTTTATTACTAAAAATCTTATCTTGTATATTGATAGCTCTCTAAAACTGCCTCGCCTTGCAAGTGACTTAAATGAAATGTTTAATAAGAAAGCAAACCTTACAGATATATTGACTCATATTTTAGCCAATTCAAATTTCTATAATGATGAAGAGATAAGCCAGTTTAGAATGAAACTTTTGAAACTTTTATCTCTACCTGAAGAAGAATATATATTGAGAGCTGGAGATAAATTATTTCAATTAAAGAAATATGAGAAGGCAATATCACAGTATTCAAAGATTTCAAAAAAGAATGATCTTGCTCTACTTAGACTTGCTTTCTCTTATGCGAAATTACAATTCTATGAAAATGCAGCAAATTATCTGGGAGAATTATATAGAAGGACGAGAAGTCTTGACATACTTAAAGAAGCATACTTTTGCTTTAAACTAAATGGTACCGTAGATAGAATATATGAGTTTGATGAGCATATAAATGAATCATTACTTGCCGATTGGGAGTATGATATTGTCAGCAGGATAATCAAGGTTAGAAAAAGCGATGAGATGAAAGAGTTTGAAGACATATTTCTTATGGGTTCAAGTTATATAAAAGAAAGTGTCTCATCACTTATAAAAATATGGAAGGAAAAATACAGGTTTGTTGATTAATTATGAAAGAGTTAGAGAAAAACTACAGTCCTAAAGATATAGAGGATAGGATTTATAAAAAATGGATGGATGCTAAAGCATTTGAAGCAAATCCAAATCCAAATAAAAAGCCATACACTATTATTATGCCACCGCCAAATATTACTGGGAAACTTCACATGGGTCATGCTCTTGATATTAGTTTACAAGATACTTTAATTAGATATAAGAGAATGAAAGGCTTTGAGGCTTTGTGGCAACCTGGAACTGACCATGCCGCTATATCTACTGAAGTTAAAGTAGTAGATAAACTTAAAGCTGAAGGAAAGGACAAAAGGACACTTGGAAGAGAAGGCTTTATGAAGGAAGCCTGGGCGTGGAAAGAGAAGTACGAGTCTAATATTATTGAGCAACAAAAAAAGATGGGGGCTAGTTGCGACTGGAGTAAATTAAGATTTACTATGGATGAAGGCTGTAGCAATGCAGTCCTAAAAACTTTTAAAGAATTATATGATAAGGGTTTAATATATAAAGGAAAAAGAATTATAAATTGGTGTCCTGTTTGTCATACAACTATTTCTGATGCAGAAGTTAATTATGAGGAGCAAGAGGGAGCACTTTATCACATAAGATATTATTTTGAAGATAAGAATGTCACTATAAATGGCAAAAATTATATTGTAGTTGCAACAACAAGACCAGAGACAATGCTTGGAGATACAGCTGTAGCAGTCAATCCAAATGATGAAAGATATAAAGATATTGTAGGAAAGTTTTTGATACTTCCACTTGTTGGAAGAAGACTTGAGATAATTGCAGATGAGTATGTAGATATGGAGTTTGGAACAGGATTTGTAAAAATGACTCCTTGCCACGACCCTAACGATTTTGAAGTAGGACATAGACATAATCTTGAACAAATACAAATACTTGATGACGATGCAAAAATAACTTTTAGCGGTAGCAAATATGATGGAATGGATAGAGTTGAGTGCAGAAAAGTTATAGTAGAAGACTTAAAAGAGAATGGATTTGTAGAAAAGATAGAAGCATATAAGCATAATGTAGGCACACACGATAGATGCCATACTAATATAGAGCCAATGGTGAAAGACCAATGGTTCGTAAAGATGGAGCCACTTGCTAAACCTGCGATAGATGCATTAAAAAAAGGTGATCTAAAGTTTGTACCAACTAATTTTGAAAATACTTATTTGCACTGGCTTGAAAATATAAAAGATTGGTGTATATCAAGACAGATTTGGTGGGGACATCGTATACCAGTTTACTACTGCGATGACTGTGGTAAGATGACAGTGTCTGATAAAGAAGTTCACGAATGTTCTCATTGCAATAGCAAAAACATTCACCAAGATGAAGATACACTTGATACATGGTTTTCATCTGCCCTTTGGCCTTTCTCTACACTTGGTTGGCCAAATGTTGATGATGAAAAATACAAATATTTCTATCCAACAAATGTTTTAGTAACAGGTTATGATATTATTTTCTTCTGGGTTATCCGTATGGTATTTTCTGGCATAGAGCAGACAGGTAAATGTCCTTTTGATGAGGTATTGATACATGGTATAGTTAGAGATAATTTAGGCAGAAAGATGAGTAAGTCACTTGGAAATGGAATTGACCCTCTTGATATCATAAATAATTATGGTGCAGATGCATTAAGACTTGCTCTCCTTACAGGAAATGCTCCTGGAAGTGATATGAGATTTTATGAGTCAAGAGTTGAATCAGCAAGAAACTTCTTAAATAAAGTTTGGAATGCGACAAGATTTATAATGATGAATGATACAAATGATACTTTTGATGTGAATAAAATATCAGAAGTTTGCTTTGAAAGATTAGAAGATAAATGGATAGTATCAAAACTCAACAATACTATAAAAGAAGTGACAAACAATATTGAGAAGTATGAACTTGGAATTGCTCTTGAAAAGATTCAGAAGTTTATATGGGAAGAGTTCTGTGATTGGTTTATAGAGTTTAAAAAGAATATTTTATATTCAGGCGACAATAAAGAAAAATCAAATGCAATAACTGTTTTAAAGTTTGTATTATATAACAGTCTTAAATTATTGCATCCATTCTGTCCTTTTGTTACTGAAGAAATATTTGATAATTTATTTGGAAATGAATTACTTATAAAGTCTTCATTCCCTGAATACAGTGAGAAATTAGAGTTTTCTAAAGAAGAAACTTCACTTGAATATGTAAAGGAAGTTATAACATCTATAAGAAATCAAAGAGCAGAACTTAATGTGAAAAAAGAGAGAAAGCCTGAAATTATAATACTTACAAGTGATGACAGAATTAAAGATATGTATGTACTATGTAAAGACTATATTCTCACTCTTGCACAAGTAAAAAATATAAGCTTTATGGAAAAAATAGATAATGCTGATAAATACATCACACTTACTTTTGATAAATCAACTATCTATATACCTTTTGAAGAACTTGTAGATGTTGAGAAAGAAAAATTGAGAATCAAATCAGAAATTGATAGAGTTTCATCTGAAATAGTTAGAGCAAAGGGAATGTTATCAAATGAGAGATTCGTTAGTAAGGCACCAAAAGAAAAAGTAGATTTAGAAAAAGAGAAACTGCAAAAGTACGAATTGATGCTAAAAGATCTAGAAAGTACTTTGGAGAGATTATAATATGTCGAAAAGTTTAGTAATTGTCGAGTCACCTGCAAAGGTAAAAACAATTTCAAAGTTTTTGGGTAAAGATTATGTGATAGAAGCAAGTATGGGACATCTCATTGATTTGCCTAAAAGCTCTATTGGCGTAGATGTTGATAATGATTTTGACATCAAGTATATAACCATAAGAGGTAAAGGACACCTTTTAAGTAATTTAAGAAAGAAGGCAAAGCAATCAGATGTTATTTATCTCGCAACTGACCCTGACCGCGAAGGTGAGACTATAAGTTGGCATCTAAAAAATGCTTTTGAATTACCAAGCAATAAAGAGATACATAGAATTACATTTAATGAGATAACAAAGAATGCTGTAACAAGTGCTATAAATAAACCTCGTGACATAGATATGAATCTTGTAAATAGCCAACAGGCAAGAAGAGCGATTGATAGGATAGTTGGTTATAAGATAAGCCCTATTTTGTGGGAAAAAGTAAAAAATAAATTGTCAGCAGGAAGAGTTCAAAGTGTAGCACTGAGGTTGATTTGTGAAAGAGAAGAAGAGATAAATAAGTTTATCCCAGATGAGTATTGGACATTAAATGCGATACTTAAAGTGGATAAAAATCTAACTGTTGAAGTAAACTTTTATGGCAAAGATGGAAAGAAAATTGATTTAAAAGATGAAAAGAGTGTCGATGAAGTTATAACAACAATAGGTAGTAACAAGTTTAAGATTGTAAATGTAAAAAAATCAAAACGTGAGAAAAAGCCACCACTTCCATTTACAACTTCGACTATGCAACAAGAAGCTGGTAAGATACTCAATTTCCCTATATCAAAAACGATGAGTGTAGCGCAGAAGCTTTATGAAGGTATAGACCTCCCAGGTAGAGGTACAACTGCACTTATCACATATTTGAGAACAGATTCTGTGAGAATTGCTGATGAAGCAATAGCTGCTTGTAAAAATTACATTGAGCAAAATTATGGTGCTGCCTATGCTTCAGATGAAGTTCCTCAAGATAAAGAGAAGAATAACAAAGTTCAAGATGCTCACGAAGCTATAAGACCAACATATATTGATTTAGCTCCTGCTGACATCAAAGATTCATTAAGTAAAGATGAGTATAGATTGTATTCACTTATATGGAGAAGATTTATTGCTTGTAGAATGAAGAGTGCCATTTATGATACAGAAAGAGTGACATTTGATGCAAACACCTATACTTTCACAGCCAATTCTTCTAAAGTCGCATTCCCAGGTTATCTTACGATGTATAAGAGTTTGGAAGATGAAGAAGATAAGGCATCAAAGTTACCTGATTTCAATGTAGGTGATGAGTTAGAACTTGAAAAGTTTGATAAGGAGCAACATTTTACGCAGCCACCTGCTCATTTCACTGAAAGTTCTCTGGTTAAACTATTGGAAGAAAATGGAATTGGAAGACCATCAACTTATGCACCAACGATAAATACATTGCTAAAAAGAAGATATGTGACGAAAGAAAAAAAGAATCTATTTGTGACAGAACTGGGGTTAGCAGTAAATAGTATAATGGTAAAAGCATTTAAAGATATCGTTGATGAAAAGTTTACTGCCAATATGGAAAAGCAACTTGATGAAGTTGAAAGTGGAAATGTAGAATGGAAGGATGTACTTCGCGAGTTCTATCCAAAACTTAAAGTAGAACTTGAAAATGCAGAAAATAATTTAGAAAAGATAAGTATAAAAGAAGAAGTAACTGATGAAAAATGTGAGAAATGTGGTGCAAATCTTATAGTCAAGTATGGACCTTATGGCAAGTTTCTTGCTTGTCCTAACTTCCCAGAGTGCAGATTTACTAAATCATATTTTGAGCATACAGGAATTAGATGTCCAGAGTGTAAGGAACATGAGATTTATAAACTTCGTACAAAACGTGGCAGGATATTCTATGGTTGTTCAAGCCCAGACTGTAATTATATGGCTTGGCAATTACCAAAGGATGCAGAAGTAATTCCGGAATTAAGTAAATATGTTGAAACAGATAAAAAAGATTAGTTAGAAGTGGAGGGCTTATGTCAGTAAAGTACATTTTTGTTACAGGTGGTGTAGTATCAGGACTTGGTAAAGGAATAACTGCTTCAAGTTTGGGTCGCCTTTTGAAGGCAAGAGGTTACAAAGTTACAATGCAAAAGTTTGATCCATACTTAAATGTCGATCCAGGAACAATGAATCCTATCCAACATGGAGAGGTATTTGTAACTGATGATGGTGCAGAAACAGATCTAGACCTTGGACATTATGAAAGATTTATTGATGAGAGTTTGACTAAAAATTCGACAGTAACTAGTGGAAAGATCTACTGGTCTGTTTTGAATAAAGAGAGAAAAGGTGATTATGGCGGTGGAACCGTGCAATTCATTCCACACGTGACAAATGAGATAAAATCAAGATTTTATAAAAGTGCAGAATCTCTTCGAAATGCTGGTAAAGGTAAAAAAGATGATAAAGATATAGAGATAGCAATCATAGAAGTAGGCGGAACGGTTGGAGATATAGAGTCACAACCATTCATTGAAACTATAAGACAGTTCAAGCATGAACTGGGAAATAATAATGTCATTTTAGTGCATGTAGTATTAATCCCTTATATAAAAGCATCTGAAGAACTTAAAACAAAGCCAACACAGCAATCAGTAAAGACTTTACAAGGGATGGGAATACAGCCAGATATTTTGGTATGTAGATCTGAACATCCAGTTGATGCAAGTGTGATATCAAAAATATCACTATTTTGCAATCTTGATCCAAGTTGTGTAGTTGTAAATCCTGATGTTGATATTTTATATGAAGTTCCTATAGTGATGGAAAAGCAAGGACTTGCTAAAGCGGCAAGTAAATGTCTTGGCTTAAAAGATAAGGAGCCAAATCTCACTGAATGGAAAAAAATGATTGAGAACATGAAGAATCCAACAAAGGAAATAAACATAGCTCTTGTTGGAAAATATGTAGCACTTCATGATGCATATCTATCAGTTGTGGAAGCTCTAAAAGCAGCTGGTGGAAGTAATAGAGCGAAGGTAAACATTACTTGGATTGATTCAGAGTTAATAAAGAAATCAAATGTCTCAAAATATTTAAAAGGTGCAAATGGAATCATTATCCCAGGTGGCTTTGGTCACAGGGGTGTAGAAGGTATGATACTTGCAGCAGAATATGCAAGAACTAAAAAGATTCCTTATCTTGGTATTTGCCTAGGTATGCAAGTGGCAATTATAGAGTTTGCAAGAAATGTGTTAGGACTTAAAGATGCTGACTCTGCAGAGTTTAATCTTGAGACAAAAAATCCAGTCATTCATTTACTTCCAGAGCAAATTGGTGTAGAGGATCTTGGAGGAACACTTCGACTTGGAAGTTACCCTTGCAAACTTGATAAGAGTTCAAAATGTTATAAACTTTTTGGAAAAGAAGAAATAAATGAGAGACATCGTCATAGATATGAAGTTAATAATGATTACAGAGAAGAATACAAAAAGAATGGTATGGTTTTAGCAGGATTATCACCAAATGAAAAAATAGTTGAGATGATAGAAGTGACAAAACATCCGTTCTATGTAGCAACTCAAAGTCATCCAGAATTAAAGAGTAGACCAAATAGACCACATCCACTTTTCAACGGATTTGTTAACGCAGCTATTGATACATTATCAAATAAGAAGAAGAAATAAAATGGCAAATGTACTTGTTCTCGGGGCAGGAACATGGGGAGCAGTAATAGCTAATTTGCTATCAAATAATGGACATAAAGTTACCTGCTGGGCGAGAAATAAAAAAACAATAGATTTATTAAATAAGAGTCACAGACATGAGAAATTAGATGATGTCATATTTAGTGACAAAGTTTTATTTACAGATGATTTCGATTCTTCTTTTGATACAAAAGATGTGATAATTTATGCAGTACCATCTGTTGCATTTAGAGAGGTTGTACATAATTCGATGAAACATATAAGTAATGAGTATTTAGTTACTTTGACAAAAGGAATGGAGAATACTACATTACTTACTATGAGTGAAATAATAGAAGATGAATTAAAAAAAGCGAAGACAAATAATGATAAGATAATAGCTTTGTCAGGTCCTACTCACGCTGAAGAAGTAGGCAAAGGTCTTTCTTCTATGATAGTGTCGGCAAGTAAAAATATTGATGCATCAAGATATATTCAAGATTTATTTATGAGTGATATCTTTAGAGTTTATACTAATAATGATATAAAGGGTGTGGAGATATGTGCTGCATTTAAGAATGTTATAGCACTTGCAAGTGGCATCATAACAGGCGTTGGCGAAGGAGATAATTTAAGAGCAGCAACCATTACAAGGGGACTTGCGGAAATGATAAGAGTTGGAAATGTATTAGGTTGCAATAAAGATACATTTTATGGACTTGCTGGAGTAGGCGATATGATAGTGACGGCAATGAGTACAAATAGCAGAAATTATAATTGTGGTAAATTAATAGGTAAGGGTATGAAACTTGAGGAGGCTATGAAAATAATTGGTATGGCTGTAGAAGGAGTAAACTTTTTACCACAGGCTATAGAAATTAGAGATAAATATAATTTAGATTTACCTATAACATCAGGCGTATATGAAATAGTATTTAATCATAAGTCTGCAAAAGACATAGTTAATTATCTTATGACAAGAAATAAAAAGGCTGAATGATATGGCTATAAAAATATTAGATGCAAAAACCATAAGTAAGATATCAGCTGGAGAAGTGATAGAAAATCCAGCAAGTGTAGTAAAAGAATTAGTTGAAAACTCAATAGATGCTGGAGCAAAACACATAGTTGTAGAGATAAATGAAGGTGGAACAAAAAGTATAAAAGTAACAGATGATGGCTCTGGATTTGACAAATCTGATATGGCACTTGCTTTTTTGCAACATGCGACATCTAAATTAAGCGATATAACTGATCTAGAAACAATTAACTCATTTGGATTTAGGGGAGAAGCATTATCAAGTATAGCTTCAGTAAGTAAGATTACTCTTGTGAGTAAGAAAAAAGGTAAAGATGCATTTGGATATAAGTACTGTATAGACTTCGGAAATAAATCGCAAATTGAAGAAGTCGCTGCTAATCTCGGTACAAGTATTTTAGTAGAGAGCTTATTTGAAAATGTCCCAGTTAGAAAAAAGTTTCTCAAAGGATTCAATAAAGAAAATGCACTCGTCGAAGATGTGGTTATAAAGTTTGCTTTAGTGAGAAGTGATATCTCATTTGAATTATTTGTAGATGGCAGAAAAAAGTTTTTATCAAGTGGAAATGCAAATCTGAAAGATGTAATTTTTAGTTTATATGGTAGAGAAATTGTAGATAATTTAATTGAAATAAACGAAGTATATGATGGAATAACAATAAATGGATATATAGCAAAACCAATAATAGCACGTAATACAAGAAATGATGAAATATATTTTGTAAATGATAGATATGTAAAAGATAAAATAATTAGTAAAGCGATAGAAGGTGCCTATGAAGGGTATCTGATGCAACATAAGTTCCCACTGGTAGTTTTAAAGTTTTCAGTGGATAGCAAGAAAGTAGATGTAAATGTTCATCCTAAAAAGATGGAAGTAAGATTCTCAGATGAAGAGCAGATTTTTAATGCAACATATAGCACTATAAAAAACACTCTTAAAAATGTAAGTCTAATTCATGAAGAAAAATTGAGCTATGATATATTTAATGACGCCAGTCACGATATAGTTAAAAATGATAAAGAAAATGATAATGCGATAAGTGAAGTCTCTTTAAATAAAGTTCAGGAAGTAAAAGATGTAGAGACACTTCCTACAATGTCAGAGACTCCAAGTGTAAAAATAAAAGAAGGGCTTAATATTCAAAATCTTCATGATAAACTTTTTCATAAGTATGAAGAAAAACCATTTATACAAAAGACTTTAAGTGAAGATCATAAATATATAGGACAGATTTTTAATACATACATTTTAGTTGAATTTGATGGTAAGTTATATATTATTGACCAACATGCGGCACACGAAAAGATAAATTATGAGCGCATCATGAAAATGTATAGAGAAGGTAAGGTGTTAAATCAAAAAGTAATGCCAAGCATAATATGTAAACTTACACCTATACAATATGATGCAGTTATGAGAAATATAGATAGCTTTAAGAAAATCGGATATGAGATAGAAGCCTTTGGCGACAATGACATAAAAGTTGATTCAGTACCATATAACTTATTTAATATAAGTAGTGAAAAAGTGTTGATGGATATGATAGATAGTTTTACTGACATATCAAATAAAGAACAATATGACAGTATAGCAGAAAAGATAGCATCCATCTCATGTAAAAAAGCAATAAAAGCTAATGATGTACTTTCAGAAAATGAGGTAAAAGATTTGCTTCGAAGTCTATTTAGTTTAGATAATCCATATAATTGTCCTCATGGAAGACCGACAATAATTTCTTTAAGTAAATATGAGTTTGAAAAGAAATTTGGGAGAATAGTATAGATGAAAAATGTAGTTTCTAAAGTTTTACTTATAGTATGTTTAGCATTCCTTTGCTCTTGTAGTAGTGAAGAGAAGAAGCCTTTTGGTGCTGAATCTATCGACTATGATGTAGTTGAAGGGATAAATCAAGATGGTCCTAACATTGAGAGTGAGCATATGGAAAATAGCCCACCGGTTGGTGACAAGACAACATTTGTTGAAGTGGGACCACCACATATAGAGTTACCTGATATAAAAGTTGAACCAACAGCTGATATGGAAGAAGACCCTGATTATGGTGGTATACCTATAGTAACAAAGGAAAATAGAAATAATGGATCTTAATGGATTAAACAAAGAACAAAAAGAAGCAGTACTTTATAATGATGGTCCCTTACTCATCATTGCTGGAGCTGGTTCTGGTAAGACAAGAGCGATAACTTATAAAGTAGCTTATCTTGTTGAAAGTGGTGTGAATCCACAGAACATTTTGGCTATAACATTTACCAATAAAGCAGCATCAGAGATGAAAGAAAGAGTTGAGGGCCTTCTTGGAAATAGTTCAAAGCAGGTATTTATTTCTACATTTCACAAGTTTTGTGGGCGAGTATTAAGAGTATTTATAGAGACAATAGGTTATAATAGAAACTTTTCTATTTATGATACTGATGACCAAAAAAAAATACTTACTAATATAATAAAAGATCTCGGCTATGATGACAAGAAAGTTAAGGCAAAATCGACAGCAAATCGTATATCATATTGTAAAAACCATGACATAAGTTTGGATGAGTTTAAGAAGTCGGCTAAAAGTGATACAGAAAAAATCTATGCAAGATGTTTTGAAGAATATGAAAAGAGAATGTTTAAGAATAATGCCATTGACTTTGATGATATGTTGCTTCTTACAGTGAAAGTTCTAAAGAGCAATGAGAATGTCAGAAAAACTTTGTCATCCAAGTTTAAATATATATTAGTTGATGAGTATCAGGATACAAATCTAGTGCAATTTGAGATTATCAAACTCTTAACTATGGACAATAATAATTTCTTGACTGTAGTAGGTGATGATGATCAAAGTATATATAGGTTTAGAGGAGCTGACATACGAAATATACTTGAGTTTGAGAATGTATTTAACAATGCGAAAGTTATAAAGCTTACTCAAAACTACAGGTCGACAAATAATATTTTATCAGTTGCAAATAGTGTCATAAAGAATAACATTGGTAGAAAAGATAAAAACCTTTGGTCAGAAAATGGCGAAGGAGCAAAAGTTATTTTTACTGAATATGAAGATGATGCTAAAGAAAGTTATGCAATAATTAATGACATAAAGAAAAATGGCAATTACAAAAATACAGCCATACTCTATAGGACAAATGCTCAATCAAGAAAGTTTGAGGAAATGTGTGTGTCGCTCTCTATTCCCTATACACTGATTGGCGGAGTTAATTTCTATGAGCGAAGAGAAATTAAAGATGTTTTAGCTTATATGCATATACTTGTAAATCCAAGTGACACAAATAGTTTGTTTAGAATTATCAATGTTCCTAAAAGGGGTATAGGCGATACCACAATAGCAAAAATACTTGATTATGCTGGTAAAAACAACATAACACCGTTTGAAGCCGTTTTCAATTTTGAGCATATAGAATTAGGTGCGAAAATAAAAGAAAAACTCAAAGACTTCGTTAATCTAATTGTTGAACTTAAAAATGAGAATGAAATTGATGGTATCATTGATAGACTCCTCAAAAATTGCTATGAAGAGTTTTTGATTAGTGAATATGGGGAAGAAGATGGCAAGGAAAGACTTGAAAATATAAATGAATTGAAAAATAAGGCAATAACATTTAAGACAACATATCCTCAAAATGCTGATAATGATATATTAAAAGATTTTGCAACTAATATGTCAGCACAAGTAATTTTGGAAGATTTTTTATACGAGATTGCTCTTGTGTCAGACATTGATGACCTAAATGAAAATGATGATAAACTTACACTTATGTCCTTACATGCATCAAAAGGTCTTGAGTTTGATAACATTTATCTTACTGGTCTAAATGAGGGTATCTTTCCTTCATATCAAGCTATAACTGCTGATGATAGTAATGCAGAGATAGAAGAAGAGCGAAGACTTTGCTATGTCGGAATTACACGTGCAAAGAAAAACTTATATCTAACATCAGCGAGAAGAAGAATGCATAACGGAAATTATAACAGTTATTTAGTTAGTCGCTTTGTTGATGAGATAGATAATGATGCTATAGTAAAAAATATTCTTACTACTAAATCAGGTTTTGATGATTTTAATTCTGATTTTAATGAGTGGGGATATCATAGAAGAGGAAGTTTTACTAAAGCAAAGTTTAATAACTATATCGAAAGTAGAAGTAAGAACAAACATATAGATAATATAGGTGTATCAAAGATAGATTTAAAAAAGAGTATAGATACTTATAAGACTGGCGCCAATATTATAAAAGAGGCAGAACTTAAATACAAAGTTGGAGATAGAGTAACACATGTAAAGTTTGGTGATGGACTTGTGACTAATATAGATGATGTCGGAAGAGATTATGAAGTGACTGTAGATTTTGATGAAGTTGGAAGCAAAACTCTTTTTGCGACTTTTGCAAAATTAGAAAAAATATAATAAATGTATGGGGGTCTATTATGGCTAAAGTAAAAATTGTCGATACTACTTTAAGAGATGCACATCAAAGTTTAATAGCAACAAGAATGCCTTACGAAGTGATGGAGCCAGTTCTTGATGATATGGAAAAAATTGGTTTCCATTCTGTTGAGTGTTGGGGTGGCGCTACATTTGATGCCTGTCTTCGGTTTTTGCATGAGGATCCATGGGAGAGACTTAGAAAGTTTAAGAAACATTTCAAAACTACAAAACTGCAAATGCTTTTCAGAGGACAAAATATTTTAGGCTACAATCATTATGCTGATGACACTGTTGAATATTTTGTGAAGAAGTCGATTGAAAATGGAATTGACATCATAAGAGTGTTTGATTGCTTAAACGACATAAGAAATCTAAAAACTTGTATTGATGCCACAAAAAAAGAAGGTGGACACTTGCAAGTTGCATTCTCATATACATTAGGAGATGCCTATACACTTGAGTACTGGGCTAAACTTGCGAAAGATCTTGAAAATATGGGTGCAGACTCTTTATGTATAAAAGATATGGCAGGGTTATTACTCCCATACACTGCAGAAAAATTAGTTACGACACTTAAAAAATCTACAAAGCTTCCAATAGAACTTCATACTCACTATACATCTGGTATGGCATCTATGACAGCGATAAAAGCAGTAGAAGCAGGATGTGATATAATCGATACAGCACTTTCACCATTTGCTCTTGGCACATCTCAACCTGCTACAGATGTTATGGTAAAAGCATTTGAAGGAACTGAATATGATACAGGTTTAGATATAAATAAACTTATAGATTTGGCAAAGTACTTTAACAAATATAGAGATGAGTGTCTAAAGAGTGGACTATTAAATCCAAAAGTTCTTGGCGTAAATGTCAACACACTTAAGTATCAGGTTCCAGGTGGTATGTTATCAAATCTCATTTCTCAACTTACTGAAGCTGGAAAACTTGATAAACTTGATGAGGTGCTGGAGGAAATTCCAAAAGTTAGAGAAGACTTTGGACAGCCACCACTTGTCACACCTTCATCTCAAATAGTAGGTACACAGGCGGTACTAAATGTATTAGCTGGAGAAAGATACAAGATGGTTCCAAAGGAATCAAAGAAATTAGTTCATGGTGAGTTTGGACAGACTATAAAACCTATGAATCCTGAAGTTGTAAAGAAGATTTTAGGAGACGAACCACAGATAAAGGGTAGACCAGCTGACAATATAAAACCTCAACTTAAAGATTTTGAAAAAGAAATGGGATTTTATAAAGAGCAAGATGAAGATGTTTTGTCATATGCATTATTTCCAGCAGTGGCAAAAGAGTTCTTTGAGTTTAGGATGACAAAAAAGACAGGAGTGGATTCAACTCTTGTAGATAGAGAGGAAGCTGTATATCCTATCCAATAATTTTCTAGGAGACGTAAAGATATGAAGGGAATAATTTTAGCAGGTGGTTCAGGGACAAGGCTTTATCCACTTACAATGGTTACATCAAAACAGTTACTTCCTATATATGACAAGCCAATGATTTACTATCCATTGTCAGTTCTTATGGGTGCTGGGATTAAAGATATATTGATTATATCAACTCCACAGGATACACCAAGGTTTAATGATTTACTTGGAGATGGAAGTCAATTTGGCATTAGTCTCTCATATAAAGTTCAGCCAAGCCCAGATGGACTTGCACAAGCATTTTTAATCGGTGAAGATTTTATCGGAAATGACAGCGTCGCTATGATTTTGGGAGACAATATCTTTTATGGTCATGGCTTTACAAAGAAGACAAAGACTGCAAGTGAACTTAAAGAAGGTGCTACAATTTTTGGATACTATGTTGATGACCCTGAAAGATTTGGTATAGTTGAGTTTGATAAAAATGGTAAGGCTATAAGTATAGAAGAAAAACCAGCAGTTCCAAAATCAAATTACTGTGTGACAGGACTTTACTTCTATGACAATAAAGTAGTTGAGTATGCAAAGAGTCTAAAACCTTCTAAAAGGGGAGAACTTGAGATTACTGATTTAAATAGAATATATCTTGAAAATAATAATCTCAATGTCGAACTACTTGGTGCAGGTTTTACATGGCTTGACACCGGAACTCATGAGTCACTTGTTGAAGCAACAAACTTTGTAAAAACAATAGAAGATCATCAACATAGAAAAATTGCTTGTCTTGAAGAGATAGCATATAGAAATGGATGGATAGACCAAAATAAGATGCAAAAAGCATATGAAATATATAAGAAAAATGAATATGGTAAATACTTGAAAGATGTGCTTGATGGAAAATATATTAGACAAGTTTAGGAGATAACTATGAATATTATTGTTACAGGTGGTGCAGGATTTATTGGCGGAAACTTTATGCATTATATGGTAAATAAGTATCCAAATGACAATATCATTTGTATTGACTCACTTACCTATGCTGGAAATATGGAGACACTTGAGCCAATAAAGGATAAGAAGAATTATAGATTTTATAAAGTTGACATTACGGATAGAAAGTCTATATATGAGGTATTTGAAAAGGAAAAGCCTGACTATTGTATTAACTTTGCAGCAGAATCTCATGTGGATAGATCAGTTGAGAATCCGGAAGTATTTTTGAAGACAAACATTCTCGGGACACAAGTTCTGATGGATGCATGTAGAAAGTATGGGATAAAAAGATATCATCAAGTTTCTACTGATGAAGTGTATGGAGACCTGCCACTTGAGAGACTTGACTTACAATTTGATGAAACATATCCAATAAAGACATCAAGTCCATATTCAGCTTCAAAGGCTTCAGCAGATTTATTAGTTCAGGCATATCATAGAACATTTAAGCTTCCTTGCACTATAAGTAGATGCTCAAATAATTATGGACCATATCATTTCCCTGAAAAACTAATTCCACTTATGATTAGTCGTGCATTAAATGATGAAAAACTTCCAGTCTATGGTGAAGGTAAGAATGTGAGAGATTGGCTCTATGTTGAGGATCATTGCAGAGCCATAGATATGATAGTAAGAGATGGCAAAGATGGAGAGATATATAATATAGGTGGTCATGAGGAGAAGGCGAATATTGATATAGTAAAACTCATTCTAAAAAAATTAGGAAAGCCTGAATCACTCATAGAGTTTGTAAAAGATAGACCAGGGCATGATTTAAGATATGCTATGAATCCAGCCAAGATAGAAAAAGAATTAGGATGGAAACCATCTGTGACATTTGAAGAGGGAATAGATAAAACGATTTCATGGTATCTAAATAATAAACCTTGGTGGGAACACATTATAAGTGGCGAGTATCAAAACTACTTTGATAAAATGTATGGCTATCGAATGGAAAAATAAGTTTGGAGTGTAGATGGATAATAATATAAAATATGTATTAGTTACCGGTGCGACAGGACAACTTGGTTCTGATATAGTTGATGAATTAAATAAAAGGGGCATACATAATATTGGCATAGGTAGTAAAGATTTGGACATAACTGATGATGAAGCAGTATTCAATTTTTTTAACTCTTACAAGTTTTCAAGTGTCATTCACTGCGCCGCTTATACAAAAGTCGATATGGCAGAAGATGAAAAAGATTTAAATTATGAGATAAATGTTCATGGCACATCAAATATAGTATCGCAGTGTTATAAATATAATATACCACTTATGTTTTTTTCTACTGACTATATATTTGGTGGGGAAGGTAATGAACCATTTAAGGAAGATGATAAACCTAATCCCTTATGCGAGTATGCGAATGCAAAATATCAAGCAGAGCAAGAAGTAAAGAAGTTAAATGAGTATTTTATAGTAAGAATATCTTGGGTCTTTGGAAAGAATGGAAATAATTTTATAAAGACTATGATAAAACTTTCAGAGACAAAGAAAGAGTTAAATATTGTGTCAGACCAGATAGGGTCACCGACATACACTATTGATTTAGCAAAAGTCGCAGTAGATTTGATAAGTTCTAAAAAATATGGAATTTATCATATAACAAATGATGGATATGTCAGTTGGGCAGATTTTGCAAGAGAAATATTTAGGAAGTTAAAGAGAGATATAAAAGTCAATGATGTGACGACTGAAGAATATAATGCAAAAGCAAAAAGACCAAAGAACTCTCGATTAGATAAGTCAAAGTTTGTAAATGCTGGATTTGATATGCTTCCGACTTGGCAGAATGCTCTTGATAGATACTTAAAAGAAATAAATATGGTGTAGGAGTTATTATGGGAAAATACTTTGGAACTGATGGATTTAGAGGTGAAGCAAATGTCTCACTTACTGCCGACCATGCATTTAAGATTGGAAAGTTTCTTGGATATTATTATAGTAGAAATAATAAAAATTGTAGAGTTGTGATAGGAAAAGATACAAGAAGATCAAGTTATATGTTTGAGTATGCTATTGCTGCAGGTATCACATCTACAGGAGCAGACGCATACCTTTTACACGTGACAAGTACTCCATCAATCAGTTATGTTGTCAGGACAGAACAATTTGATGTGGGAGTTATGATTTCAGCATCTCACAATGTATATTATGATAATGGCATAAAACTATTTAGTGCAAATGGAGAAAAACTTGAAGAAAGTGTTACTGATATGATAGAAGATTATCTTGATGGAAAGATGCCAGAAATCCCATATGCTACTAAAGCAAATATAGGTAGAACGGTCGACTATTTTGCAGGTCGAAATAGATATATAGGATATCTAATATCAATACCTATGAATAGTTTCAAAGGAAAGAAGGTAGCTCTTGATTTAGCAAATGGTTCTGCTTTCCAAATAGCAAAAAGTGTTTTTGATGCTCTTGGTGCAGAAACTCATGTCATAAATAACAATCCAAATGGCTCAAATATAAATGACAATGCAGGATCAACTCATATAGAAGGTCTAAAAAAATATGTCATCGAAAATGGAATGGATATAGGATTTGCCTATGATGGCGATGCTGATAGGTGCTTGGCTGTTGATGAGAAAGGTGATGTAGTTGATGGTGACAAGATAATGTATATATGTGCCAAGTCGATGAAAGAGGAAGATAAGTTAAAAAAAGATACTGTTGTGACAACTGTTATGTCTAATCTTGGTCTTTACAAAGCTTTTGATAAAATAGGTATAAAATATGTGAAGACTGCGGTTGGAGATAAGAATGTCCAAGCCTGTCTGTCTGAAAATGATTATTCATTTGGAGGAGAGCAATCAGGACATATAATTTTTTCAAAACATGCAAATACGGGAGATGGAGTTCTGACATCACTCAAAATAATGGATGTAGTTATAAATAAAAAAACTACACTCAGTGAACTTGCAAAAGATGTTGAACTTTATCCACAACTACTTAAAAATGTAAATGTAAATGATAAAACTAAATGTATTGAAGATAAAGATGTAAAGGAAATAATAAAGAGAGTTGAAAATGAACTTGGCGAAGATGGCAGAGTTTTATTTAGGGCATCTGGCACAGAGAATGTAGTTAGGATAATGGTAGAAGCAAATAGTTTAAATATTTGCAAAGAAAAGATAAAGATTATTGAAGATGAGATAATAAGGAAAGGCTATGCTATATAATGTTTAGAGTAATATTGACAAGTATCATAACATTTTTTGTATCACAACTTATATGTGCTGATAGGCAGGGACTTTTAATCAAGAAAAAAGAAATGCTTATATATAATTTTTTATCAGTATTTTGCTTTTTTTGCTTTTTAAATGTCTTCATATCAAAAATGTTTATAAGCTTTTTGATAACGATAACATTTTTCTATGTATTATCGCTTACAATGTTTTATGTTCATGAGTTTAGAGGTACAAATGTAAATTGTTCGGATATACTGTCAATCAATACTGCGAAAGAAGTTGCTTCAGGGTATAAGTATGAGATAAAGCCAGTATTTGTCCTGGTGTTTGTCATAATAGTTTTAGAATATATAATTCAAATATATGGCAACATTACAAATAATAATGTGGATTTGATGATGAGAACAAATATTGATGTATATAAGTTCTTTTGGTCTGAAGTCAAGCAACTTATGTGCTTCTTCATTTCATTTTTTATACTGAAGGATAAAATATCAGAGAAACAATATGATTATTCGCTAAATGCTGGAGAAAATGAGGGATATATTTATAATTTTTTCTCATCAATCCCATTTTTCCACAGAAGTAGTGATTCTAACACAATTTCCATAAAAACTGCCTCTGATTTTATCAAATCTGTGTTTAGTACAGCTAAAGAAAATCTTAATAATAAAAACACAAAAAGTGCATATGATTATGTTACTATATATAATAGAAAATATAGTGACTATGCCACAAAAAATGAAGACGCGCCACACATCATAGTTATAATGAATGAAAGTTTTGGCACTGTACATAGAAGATTAAATACAAATATGCAAGTTACATCTTATTATGATACTTTGACTGGTGTCACGAAGGGAAACTTGTATGTAAATACATTTGGTGGCGGAACTGCAAATACAGAGTTTGAGTTTTTGACTGGGATGACAATAGGAAACTATCCATATCCAGTTATGCCATATAATAATTTTGCTAAATGCAATAAATATAGTATAGCAAGGCATTTCAATAATCTGGGATATAAAACTATAGCTATGCATCCATATACTGCTACAAATTATCATAGAGATAAAGTATATAAAAGATTTGGGTTTAGTGAATTATTATTCTTTAATGATTTCAAAAACAAAAAGTATATTAGAAACTTTGTAAGTGATAAATCAATGTATGAAGAAGTGATAAGCAGATTTAGAACAGCAAGAGTTAATTCGCAAAAACTATTTTTGTTCGGGATAACAATGCAGAATCATAGTGGATATAAACATTTTGAAGGTGCAGAAGTATTATCGCTTATACCAAATTATAAAGAGCGTGAGTCTCTTGACTCATACCTATCACTTATGAAGATATCGGATGAAGCACTTGAAGTCTTAATTAATTATTTTGAAAATGTAGATGAACATGTGATAATATTATTTTTTGGAGACCACAATGCAAGTTTTGGTACTGCGATAAATAAACTTGTATATGAAAATGAACTTAATTACGAATGCACAAATCCATATGTGACACCATTTTTGATTTTTGATAATAAAAATAGAAAAGATGAATATGTAAAGGAAACATCTGCTAATTTCTTGAGTATTGAGCTTTTGCGAAGAGCTGGGATACCTTTTGATGCATTACATGATATGCTTAATAATATATATAAGAACTATTCAGTGTATAATTATCATAAGGCAAAGAATAGGAAAGATGGAAACTTAAGCGACATACCATTTGATACATTTATGAAATTAGAAAAGGAATATTTGAAATGATGGACATTTACTTTGACAATTCTGCAACAACTCTTATAGATAGTGAAGTTCAAAAGTTCATGAATGATTTTAGTGAGAAGTATTTTGCTAATCCATCTGCTATGCATCGCTTGGGATATCTTGTTGAAGAAGAGGTAAAAAGTTTCTCGAATTATATTGCGAAAGAATTAAATTGTGATGCAAAAGAGATTATCTGGACTTCTGGAGGAAGTGAAAGTAATAATTTAGCAATTAGTGGATATATTGATGCACATAAAAAGATGGGCAATAAAATTATAACCACTAAAATTGAGCATTCTTCAGTATATAATGTTTTTAAGAAGTATGAAGATATTGGTTTAGAAGTCGTCTATTTAGATGTAGATAGGACAGGACACATTGATATAAATGATTTACAAAAGAATATAGATTCAAATACTATACTTGTTTCTGTTATGTATATAAATAATGAGATAGGTGCTAGACAAGATATTGAGCAGATTGGAAAAGTAATCAAAGAAGCAAATGATAAGTGCGCATTTCATGTTGACTTTGTCCAAGGATTTACAAAATATAGAGTTAACGTAAAAAAAAGTAAAATTGACTTTTTGTCAGTTAGTTCTCATAAAATAAATGGTCCAAAGGGTGCAGGGTTTTTATATAAAAATAGTAGTGTTAGGCTGACACCACTTATTTTGGGAGGGGAACAGCAAAATGGGTTAAGAGCAGGGACATTAAATACTACTGGCATCGCAGGGACATATTTTGCTACGAAGATTGCATATGAAAGTTTGGAAAAGAATGTCGAGAAACTTACTAGTTTAAGAAACTATTTGATAGATAGATTAGAAGATGTGAATAAAAACTTTGATATAATAACTGTAAATACAAAAAAAGATGACACTTTTGCTCCTCATATCGTCTCTATTAGTTTTAAGGGGATAAGGTCTGAAGTTATGCTTCATGCACTTGAAGATAAGGGAATATATGTTTCAGCAGGGTCTGCATGTTCATCTCACGATAAAAGAATTAGTAGGACTCTTAAAAGCATAGGGCTTAATGATAATGAAGCAGAATCAACAATTAGAGTGTCTTTTGGAAAATCAAATGAGATTCATGAAATTGACACTTTTATAAATGTTATAAAGGATTTAATTCCAGCTCTAAGTATTAGAAAAAAATGAAGTATAGTATAGTAAAAAAATTGAATAATTGTTTCGCTTTTATAATTGTCTTGGTTTTTGTTTTAGCAACTCCAATATTTGCTATTTGGGGAAAAACAGAGAAGGGAGGCATCTATTGGTTTGAACCCAATGGGACAATCGCAATAGATGGGTGGAAACTAATTGATGATGATAATGATGGTATTGGCTATTATTATTATTTTAATAAGAATGGTTTCATATTGCTGGATGACATAACTCCTGACTATAAAATTGTAGGAGAAGATGGAAGGCGAATAGGCTTTGATGGTAATCCAGAGAGCCAAGTTATAGAAAAGATAGTTTATGGCGAAGAAGGTACAGATAATTCGGTTTATAGTGCCGAGATACTTGAGCAGATAAAAGCGGATCAAGATGTAGTCTCTGTACCTAAAGGTGTATTTTCATCTGGTGAGTATTTATTTGCAAAGGATCCATCCGTGATAGAAGGACCTAAACCTTCAGATGGTTTAATTATAGAAGCAAATCCAGATGGAACTGCAAGATATTTACTTGGACCTAATGTTGTATTAAAAAAAGATAGAAAGAGAGATAACTATTACGATCCACTTATGAATAAAGCTTTACCAGATTATATAAAGAGTGGAGATAAATACAGTAAAAAAGTAAATGGTACAACTTTCAATAAATCAAAATGGAAAGATGTAATGGCTCTTAAAGGTTCGGGAGCAACTATAGTTTTTGAGAATCCTAAAAATAATTTTAATAAAGTAAAAGGTAGGATTGCAACACACTATTTTACTTATTCAGATAGAACTACAAGGTGTACATTTTCTATCTATAATGAAGATGATGGAGAAGAGTTGTATTCTACATCAGACTTTAACTACAACGCCGGTCTTTCATTTGAATGTATTTTTCCAAAGAAAGCATCAGCCATAAGATTTGAACTTGAGGTTAGTGGACAATATACTTCAAGAGTTTGCTATTTAAGGAGTTGTGAATTTGGATTTGATAAAGAAGCATACGAAGAAGAACTTTATGATGATGAGGTTGAAGCAGAATATAGAAGAAGAGTTGGGACAGAATCAGAAGCAGAGTATTCAGAGGAAGAAGAGGAGGCACTACTTGCACTTGGTGAGATACCAGTGGAAGGTGAAGATCCAGGAACACGATATAGAAGACTTCATGGTGAACTTGGTGATGAGTATTTAGCAAGTTTAAATTATGATGAAGAAGATGATTCCATATCAGCATCTCTTCGAGCATCTATATCAGAGGCAAAGAAAAGACTTGCTGAAGAAGATGAGAAGAGAGATAAAGTGTCAGGTCCTGCATTTGACCCTAAATTAAAAGATGAGACGCTACCACTTGGGCCAGACGGATCAAGTAGAATGATTGCAGGGCATGAAGGTGATTAGAAAAGTTTAGGAGTATAAAATTGAGAGAATTAGATTATCTAAAATTATTATCTCGGCAATTTCCTAATCAAGAAAAGACTTGCGTCGAAATTGCTAACTTGAGTTCTATTCTTACCCTACCTAAAGGGACAGAGTTTTTTTTGTCAGATTTGCATGGGGAGCATGAGGCATTTATTCACCTCTTAAGATCTGCATCCGGAGTAATTAGGTCTAAAATTAAGTTTATTTTTAAGGAAGAGATGACAGATGAAGAGATACTTGAATTTGCAAATATCATTTACTACCCTGAAGAACAATTAGATCCCATAGACTTTAGAAAAAAAGAAACATATGATTTTCAGAAAGTGACTATTATGCGACTTATAAAAGTCGTGAAAGATATAGCAAGTAAATACTCTAAATCTAAAGTTCGTAAATCCCTAAAGCAGGAATATGTATATCTTCTTGATGAATTACTCTATAAAGATACAGATAGAGATAATGTAAAGAAAGAGTTTTATTATGAAGAAATTATAAACTCAATAATAGAAATAGGGCTATCTAAAACATTTATAATTGAGATGTGTAAGCTCATCCAAAAACTTGCTGTAGATACTTTACATATAGTTGGAGACATATTTGATAGAGGACCAAGACATGATTTGATTTTAGATGAATTAATAGACTTTCACAATGTAGACATCGAATGGGGAAATCATGATATAGAGTGGATGGGAGCTTCACTTGGAAATGAGACTTTAATCCTAAATGCACTTCGGATTGCAGTTAGATATAATTGCTATGATATGTTGGAAGATGGCTATGGTATAAGTCTTCGAGCCCTAAATGACTTTGCAGCACGTACATATATGAATGATCCATGTGAGATTTTTATGCCAAAGATTCTTGATGAAAATAAATATGATGTTGTGAGACCAAGCCTTTCAGCAAAGATTCAAAAAGCACTTGCCATAATGCAGTTTAAGGTGGAGGGAAAACTCATAAAGAAACATCCTGAATATGGTATGACTGATAGGGTTATGCTTGAGAGAATTGATTATAATGATTTCACTATAGACATAAAAGGACAAAAATATAAATTGCTTGATACAAGTTTTCCTACTATTGATGTAAATGATCCATTAAAACTTTCAGAAGAAGAAGAGGTGTTACTTAAGTCATTGAAGGCTAGTTTCATCCATTCAAGGAAACTAAAAGAACATATAAAGTTTTTATATGATAAGGGAAGTTTATATAAAATCCACAATGGTAATCTAATATATCATGGGATAATACCATTTGATAAAGATGGAAAATATGCAGTTTTTAAAGGCTTTGATGGAAAGCAAAACTTATCTGGGAAAGAACTTCTTGATTATTTTGAAAAAATCATTAGAAATGCAAATAGTGATGTGAAAATGCACAATTTTGATTCAGATAATGTTGATGCGATGTTTTATATGTGGTGTGGAAGTATGTCTCCATTATTTGGAAAAGATACTATCAAGACATTTGAATTGTATTTTGTTGGCGAAAAGGAAACACAGGTAGAAAACAAAAATGAATATTATAAATTATATCAAGATGAGAAAACTGTAATAAAAATACTTAATAGTTTTGGATTAAGTGAAAGTGGCCATATAATAAACGGACATGTGCCTGTCAAAGTTTTGAAAGGCGAAAGTCCTGTAAAAGCAAATGGAAGGCTTTTCATAATTGATGGTGGTATGTCAAAGAGTTATCAAAAGAGTACTGGTATCGCAGGATACACTCTTATAAGTGATTCGGTTCACTTAACTATTGCTACCCATAAGCCATTTGATAAAGAGAAGTTTGATACTCCAGAGATTAAAGAAGTTGAAAATATAGCTAAAAATGGAAGGATAAGGATTAAAGATACTGATAGAGGCAAAGTGATAATGGAAAAAATCGCTGACCTAAAAGAACTACTTGTCGCGTATAGAAATGGACTTATTAAAGAAGAATAAATGGGCTAAAAGCCCATTTTTTATTAGACAAATTAACAGATTAAGCATATAATATACACAAAAAGGACACAGATTTCTTATATTATGTAATTATGAGAAAAATATCGCATATTATAAATAAATACATAATAGTTTTAATCGTAGCGATAGTATTTTTTGATTTGAGTAGAGTATATTCAAGACCACTGAAAACTGATGCAGATAAGATAAATGCACTTATTTTACTCAACATTATAGAAGATTCGGGGAATCTTGAGACTAATGTGACAAGAGCAGAGTTTTCAAAAATAATTGTGAAATCATCGGAAAGTAAAAATAAGATTTCAGATAATATATCAGAAGCTGTTTGCACAGATGTAGATGCGAGTACTCCATATGCATCATATATTAAGGAAGTACTTGATAAAGGATATATGTTTACATATCTTGGAGGTTTTTTTAAACCATATGACTTTGTCACATATGAAGATTTGTCAAGAGCCTGTCTTGCACTTTTATCTTACACAAACGAAGACTTTAGAGGTAATCAAGTAATACTTCGAAATCAAAAGTTTAAAAGCATGGGACTTGATGAAAATGTAAAAGCTAAAGATTCTGAACTTGTGAGTAAAGAAGATATAATAAATGGTATCTATAATACATTAAAGGAATATTCCAAAGATTCAAATGTCATTTATGGTGAAAAGATATTTGACAAATTGATAATTGATAGTGACAAAGAGTTAAATGCAAGTGAGTATAAGGCAAGTAATGTTGTAGGTCCTTTTTTTGCGAGAAGTGAAGATGAATTAAATATTCCATTTGAAGTTACAAAGCAAAATGTATATATAAACTTAATTAAATGTGATATAGATGATTTGAAATCAGATATAGTGAACTATGGTTATATAATTTACTATCTTGATTTAGACTTAAAAAATATCATGGCTTATAGTGAGAGACAAGATATTGCATCTCAAGTAGGACTACGAAAGGGATACATCTATAAAATATATTATGCAGCATCAAATATGCTTGTGCCTTATAGAGTTGATATTGACAAGTATAAATATATGATTGATAGTGAAGAAGCAAAGTTTGCATTTTCTGCAAGTGGAAGTTTCAAAGAAGATGATTATATCATCTATTTATACAATAAGATGAATGAAGTAAACTCTGCATATTTAGATGATGATGGCAAGGTTATATATAAGGATGATGAGTCAGAACCTTATAATGGTTCAATTATCACAGCATTTAGTTCAAATGAAGTAAAATAATACTTAAAGAGGTGAGAAGATGAAGAAAATTATCGCAATACTTTTGACAGTAAATATATGTGTCCTTAATGTGATAAATATTTTCGCAGCAACGACAGCGGGACAAGAGATGAGAACCCAAGTACTCTATTTAGCAGATATTATCACAAATGATAATTTTATGAATGATTTTGTCACAAGAGCCGAGTTCTCAAGAATGATTGTAAAAGCATCAAAGTATAAAGATAGTGTGTCTTATTATGATGCGACGACTGCTTTTTCAGATGTAGATAATGCAAATGAGTTTGCACCATATATAAAAGTGGCTACAAAAGAAAATTATATGACATCATATTTGGGTGGACTCTTTAAGCCACTTGAATATATGACATATAAAGATCTTACCAGAGCCTGTCTTGCACTTCTTGGATATGAGAACTCTGATTTTACAGGAAGTCAGATAGCGGGTAGATATGAATTATTTTGCTCACTTAAAATGAATGATAATATAGATAAGGGGATTAATGATTTTGTAACAAAGAAAGACTGTGTCAATGCTATTTACAATACATTGAAGACAAAGTCTAAAGATTCAAACTCTGCATATGGCACAAGTGTTTTTAAAGATTTATCAGTTAATAGTGATGGTGACCTAAATGCGACTGGACTTACAAAAACAAAACTTGAAGGGCCATTTATCTTAAAAAGGGGAGAGGCACTTAATCTTGCTATTCCTTTTGACATAACGACGGCAAATATATTTATAAATGGTACATCACAGACACTTGAACAAACTATGCGAGAGTTAAACGATATGGGATATCTTGTCTATTATTATAATAAGACAACGAAGACAATTTATGTGTATAAAGAAGGAACTACGCTTGAATCATCCACACTTGTGAAGAAAGGTTATGTGAATCACATTTATTACAGTGCAAGTGATACCATTACTCCTACAAGAGTGCAGATTGATTTGGCATATTATACACTTTCTGGTTCTGATGTGAAGTTTGCCTTTTCATATGCAGGAACTATCCATGTTGGAGACCAGATTATATTCATATATACCAAAAATGAGTCGACAGGGGACACTGATGACTCAGGCGATGGTGTAGTAGAGACTGAAGGAACTATTACAAATGCTTATTTATATAACTTAAATTATTAATGGAGCGTGAGATGATATGGCTTTCAAATTACCTAAATTAAAAGATATTTTTGAAAAGAACAAAAAGAAAGAGATTGAAGAAGTTGCAAATGTTGATGCTGGAAAAGATGCTGTTAGTTCTGATACTTTTGTGAAAACTAATTTAAGCGAAGAAGATAAAGCAGCAACTCAGGCAGCTCATGATGAGATAAGAAATCTACGACTTAAGAAGCAGAGATTACTAAAAAAGATTTTAATCATAATTGCTATCGTAATTTTAGTAATCATTTTTATTAGAATGATGATAAATATAACTAAAAAACAGGCAGAAACTGCTGAAGTGATGAAGAATGTCTCACAAGTTAGAGTAATGAACATTTCATCTGAAATATCTGGTTCTGGGACACTTAAGCCAAAAGATAGTTATACTATAACCTCATTAGTTGAAGGAAATGTTACAAATGTATATTTTAACTTGGGAGATAAAGTAATTAAGGATCAGTTATTAATTACTCTTGATAGTTCGACAGCATATAGAGAGATTCAAAATGCTTCATCATCTGTAGCTCAAGCAAAAGACACATATAATCAAGCAAAATATGAGTATGATAAATTACTATCTGACTATGAAGGAAGAACTTATAAAGCACCAAGTGATGGTGCACTTCGAACTTTCACAGTGAAAGTAGGGGACAAGCTAAATAATAATTCAAAGATAGGCTCTATCGTAAATGATTCTCTGATGACTTTGAAAGTTCCATTTGCAAGTAATGATGCGAAAACAATAAGTGTAGGTCAAAGTTCTTTACTTGAACTTCAAGAAACAGGTGAATATTTATTTGGCACAGTGAAAAGCATAGCGGAAGAAGCACAAAGCTTAAGTTCTGGTGCACTTGTTAGATATGTAACGATTGTTTGCGAAAATCCTGGAGGACTTACAACAAATAATACTGCTATAGCTGTAGTAGGAAATGTTGTTTCAATAGAAGATGCAAGTTTTGAACTTGAGACTGATGAAGAATTGACATTTACAGATGGAAATGGCATAGAAGTTGAAAAACTTCTTGTGTCAGAAGGTGCTATAGTAAAGAAGGGCACTCCGCTTTTTATGATCACGGAAGAAACATTCAATAATGTTTTATCAAGTAAGAAGAAAGCATATCTATCTGCTGAAGAAGCATTAACAAAGGCAGAGAATAATTATGATGATGCAGTTGATTCGTATGATGAATATTACATCACTGCACCAATAGATGGGACAGTTATAACAAAAGATGCAAAGGTTGGAGATAAAATCCAAAGAAGTACAAGTTCTGCAAAAACACTTGCAACCTTATATGATTTATCAGAGCTTACATTTGATATGGATATAGATGAATTAGACATTACAAATATCAAAGAAGGTCAAGAGGTTAATGTTCAAGCCGATGCTTTTAATAATAGAGTGTTTAAAGGAACTATAACCAATGTGAGTCTTGTAGCGGCAAATTCAAATGGTGTCACAAATTATCCAGTTACTGTAACCATAAATGAAGTTGGAGAACTTTTGCCTGGTATGAATGTAGATGCATATGTAATTCTTGCAAGTGTTGAAAATGCACTTACGATACCTGCTGATGCTTTACAAAGAGGTAATGTTGTGTATCTACTTGATTCTTCTCCTACAATTAAATCTGGTGAGTATAGTACTGAAGGAATATCAGACAGAGTAAAAAATAGAGCACCAAGCGGTTTTACGGCAGTTAATGTCGTGACAGGTATTTCTAATGAAAACTATATCGAGATAAAATCAGGATTACAAGAGGGTGATGAAGTCTATGTGACTGAAAGCACTAACAATAATACAATGAACTTTGGAGGTATGGGCGGTGGCATGGGTGGTCCTCCAGGTGGACCAAGAGGATAATATGAGTAATCCTTTGATTGAGATGAAAAATGAATATAAGATTTATATCATGGGTACTGAACAAGTATATGCAAATGACAACATTAATCTAAAAATTGATCGTGGGGAATTTGTAGCTATAGTGGGAAAATCTGGTTCAGGAAAATCCACGCTTATGAATATCATTGGGGCACTCGATAAACCAACAAGTGGAAAATATATTTTAAATGGTAAAGACACAAGTCTTATGACTGATGATGAACTTGCTGATATAAGAAATAAAACGATAGGATTTATATTTCAGCAATATAATCTTTTACCTAAACTTACACTTTTAGAAAATGTCGAACTACCGCTCTTATATGCAGGTGTTAAGGCAAGTGAAAGGAGAAGAAGAGGACTTGAATCTCTCGGCAGAGTCGGTCTTAAAGAGAAATATAGTCAGTATCCTAATCAATTATCAGGTGGTCAACAACAGAGAGTCTCAATAGCAAGAGCACTTGCAGGAAATCCAAGTCTCTTACTTGCGGACGAGCCAACAGGTGCACTTGATTCAAAGACTTCAAAAGATGTCATTAGTTTTTTGAAACAGTTACATAATGAAGGAAATACTATCGTTATGATAACTCATGATAATGCTATAGCTCTTGAAGCAAAGAGAGTTGTTAGGATACACGACGGAAAAATAATTTTTGATGGAGATACTAAAGAGTATGCTGCAAAGTTTCAAATTAGCAATTAAAGCTATTTTGTCGAATAAAGTAAGAAGTTTACTTACGATGCTTGGTATAGTAATAGGTGTAGCAGCCGTTATTATACTTGTTTCTATTGTGTCAGGATATATGGGACAGATGGTTGAGCAATTTGAAGAGATGGGCGTAAACAAGATAACTATCTTTTGCAGAAATATGAATACCAGACGCTTTGATGATACAGATATATATAAGTTTTGGGATGAGCATCCGGATTGGTTAGCAGGTATATCACCTTCAGTAACCCTTAATAACGCTAAAATAAAATCAGGCAGTGATAATTTAGAGTCAACAACTATCACAGGAGTTTCAGAAGATTATTCAGATATACAAAAGTATAATATTGAAGAAGGTAGAAACCTAGTTTATGCAGATATCGCAGGAAGATCAAGTGTGTGCGTTATAGGTGCATATGTAGCACAAACTTTTTATGGTTCATCAGATAAGGCACTTGAAGATACTGTGAAAATTAATGGGAAACCATTTTCAATTATTGGTGTGATTGAGACACAAGATGAAGACAATTTTGAAGAAGGTGGGACAGATGATTTCATATGGATACCATATACTGTTGCTACTAAAATGAGTAGGAATGGATTTATAAATAACTATGTTATGATATCATCAGACACTGCATATACTGAAGATATAACCACAGAACTTAAATCTAAACTTTATAGTATTTTTAGAAATGAAAGACTTTATAATGTGATGGCAAACTCATCAATTATAAAGCAATTAAATGAATCTATAGGAACACTTACTGCAATGCTCGCAGGGATAGCAGGTATATCACTTCTTGTAGCAGGAATAGGTGTAATGAATATAATGCTTGTATCAGTTACTGAAAGAACAAGAGAAATAGGTATAAGAAAAGCACTTGGTGCAAGACAGGGTGTCATAATGCAACAATTTGTAATTGAGGCAGCAGTGACATCAACAATAGGTGGTGTCATTGGTATAATGATAGGAGCATTAGCGACGAAGTCGATAGGAGCAATGATGGAGATTAATGCAAATCCTACAATTTGGGCAGTCTTACTTTCATTTGGTGTCTCTGTAGCAATAGGTTTGATTTTTGGATATGTACCAGCCAAAAATGCAGCAAGGCTTAATCCTATAGATGCATTAAGAACAGATTAGCGGACAACCAAAAAATATATGGTTGTAAAAAAGAATATTAGTCAAGAAAATGCTATAAATCATGGAGACGGACCATGCATTGTAATCGCTGGACCTGGTAGCGGGAAGACTTATGTTATCACAAATAGAATAGCAAATCTCATAACAGAGTATGATGTACAAGCTGAAAATATACTTGTCATAACTTTTACAAGAGCGGCAGCGAGTGCGATGAAAGAGAGATTTGAAAATCTAACTGTAGAAAGAAATATCTCTTATAAAAACAAGCCCACATTTGGAACTTTTCATTCGGTGTTTTTTGAAATATTAAAGAATGACTTTGGTTACAATGGTCAAAGTCTTGTGAATAGGAATGAAGAAGTCATAATACTATCAGAGGTTTTAGAAAAGAATAGCAAACTAAAAGTGTCCATGGACTTAATTGGAAACATTTTAGTTGACATAAAGAACTATAAGAATTGTGTAGAAAGAGATGAATACTTTATACCAAAATATTTAAGTCAAAAAGAGTTTAGTAGAGTATATAAATTGTATAGTGAGAAAATGTCATACTATAAGAAACTAGACTTTAATGATATGATAAGTAAATGCTATGAGTTATTAAGTACTAATAAAAAAGAACTATCTTATTACCAAAATAAGTATAAATATATACTTGTAGATGAGTTCCAAGATATAAATAAATTGCAATATGATTTAGTAAAACTTATTTGCAAGAATAAAAATATCTTTGTAGTCGGAGATGATGACCAAAGTATATATAAGTTTAGAGGTTCTCATCCAAAAGTGATGATGGATTTCGTAAAAGATTTTAAAAATGCAAGAGTTATATATTTGACAAATAATTACCGTTCTACGAAGCAGATTGTAAGATTTTCTAAAAATATAATTGATTATAATAAAGAGAGATATCCTAAAGAAATCGCTGCAAGTAGAAATGAAATTGGCAGATTAGTTATAAAATCTTTTAGCGATTCATATGAAGAAAATAGTTTTATCATTAATCTTATAAAAGAGCATAGGAAATGTAATAAGAAACTTTCGGATATAGCGATTTTATATAGGACAAACTTGCTCGTAAACTCTATTAAATTAGATTTAAGGAAAAATTGTATTCCGTATAGGCTAAAAGGTGATGAATTAAGTTTCTATAATAATTTTGCAGTGAAAGATGTGATTTCATATTTGAGATTAGCGACTGGCTCTAATAATAGTAATGATTTGATGAACATTGCAAATAAGCCACTTAGGTATATAAGTCGTGAATCATTTAGTAGCAATAGTGTAGATATTGATGATTTAATTAAGTATTATAGAAATAAGGGCTACATATTACCAAAACTTATAAGACTAAAGCAAGATCTAAAATCTATAAGTCATAATATAACTGCACTTTCAATAAGATACATAAGAAGAGATATGGGTTATGATAATTACTTAAAAGATCACTGTAAAAAAAATGAAATAGATTATGAAGAGATTGAGCAGACATTAGATGCATTTGAAGAAGAGAGCATACTCTATAAAGACATAGAAGAGTTTCTAAAGCATATAGATGAAAATGATAAAAAGAAAAATATAGTTAGTAGCAATGTAGATGCTGTCAATTTGATGAGTTTTCATTTGAGCAAAGGTTTAGAGTTTGACACGGTATTCATTATTGATGCAAATGATGGACTCATACCACATAAGAAAAGCATAAGAGAAAATGATCTTGAGACAGAAAGAAGATTATTATATGTGGCAATAACAAGAGCAAAGAATAATCTTTATTTATTATTTACAATTAGGAGATTTGGTAAGGATTTCAAGCCATCTCGATTTATTTCAGAGGCTATTGGAGGAAAAAATGAATAAGAAAGAAAAGATTTTAATAGTTGATGATGAGACAAGAATGAGAAAACTTATAGGAGATTTTTTGTTAAATAATGGTTTTGATATCGTTGAAGCAAGTGATGGAGAAGAAGCTCTAAAAGTATTCTACTCAACTAAAGGGATTAGTTTGATAATCCTTGATGTTATGATGCCTAAACTTGATGGATACGAAGTTTTGAAAACTATTCGTGAAGAATCTAAAGTGCCAGTGATACTCCTTACAGCAAAGGGTGAAGAAAATGATCAATTAAAAGGATTTGTATCTGGTGCAGATGATTATGTTCAAAAACCATTTTCACCTAAAGTACTTGTAGCAAGAATTAATGCAGTGCTTAAGAGAAATGATGTAAGTGCTCAAACAATAGAGATTGGTGGAATAAAAATTGATAAGACTGCCCATCAAGTTTACATAGATGAGAAACCAGTGGAGTTCTCATTTAAAGAGTTTGAGTTATTAGATTATCTAATAGAAAATAAGGGAATAGCACTCACAAGAGAAAAGATTCTAAATGCAGTATGGAACTTTGACTACTATGGAGATGCGAGAACAGTTGACACTCATATAAAGAAGGTAAGAGCGAAACTTGGTAAAAAAGGTGACTATGTAAAAACACTTTGGGGCTTTGGCTATAAGTTTGTATATGATGATTCGAAAAAAAGTAATACCAAAAAGAAGTAAATTATGAAAAAGAGCATTAAGTTACGACTTACAATTACATTTATTATAGTAATAATATGCTGTATAGGTGGCATATTACTTTTTAATACTTTGTTTCTTGAGAAATTATATATTAATGAAAAAAAGAGTATCATCAAAAAGTCATATTACGCACTTGAAAAAGGTATCACTGAAGCATACGATATGGGATATGACTTATCTGATTTGTTTAAAAAGCGTAAAAGTACTTCTGGAGAGAGTGACGAGAGTAATCTATCTCGATTTTTAAGAGAACTTCAAGAAATATATGGTGTAAGTACCATCTTAATGGATTCAAATAATAAAACTTATTCTTTATTTCAAAATAATTCTATGTTTGATAAAAGAATGAAGGATTACATTTATAAAGATTTAGCAAATAGTGATAATTTGCAAATACTTGAGAAAAACGATCTATATACTATTGCAATACATAATAATAATGTTGAAATGAAAAAAATTAAGACAGGGACATCTGATGGTGGACCAAGTAACTACTACGAAAGTAATGGCCCAGGGGAAGGTAGTGATGTAAGAAATAGAAATGTTGCTATGCCACCAAAAAAGGATTCGGATATAGAGTGCTTTGGCTTTCTAAGTGATAATGAGACAGCCTTCTTTCTGACGATACCAGTTGGTTCAATAAAAGAATCAATGGACCTTTTTAATAGAGTTTTGATAATTATATCTTTTATAACAATAGTTGTTAGTTCAGTGGCGATATTTATAATTTCGCAAAACTTATCTAAACCGCTACTACAGTTATCTGAAATCAGTAAAAAGATGAGTAGATTAGAGTTCGAGAATAAATATGAGGGCAACTCTGAAGATGAGATAGGTATCCTTGGTAACTCAATGAATGAACTCAGCACAAAACTTGAGAAGGCAATAAGAGAATTAAAGAATGCAAATATTCAACTTAAAGCAGATCTTGAGAAAAAAGAAAAACTTGATCTGATGAGACAGGAATTTGTAGCAAATGTATCACATGAACTTAAAACTCCTATAGCTCTTATAGAAGGTTATGCCGAAGGCTTAGAGACAGAAGGGATAGCAGATAGCAAAGAAAAAAGAGATTACTATGTTTCAGTCATAAAAGATGAAACCGAAAAAATGAATATGATGGTTCATAGACTTCTTGACTTATCTGCGATAGAAAGAGGTATGTATGAGCCTGATATTTCAAGAGTGAGCCTTAAAGAAATAGTTGATGGAGTCGTAAATAGTTTTAGTCTAAAGTTAGAAGAAAAGAATATAAAGCTTGATTCAACTATTGAAGAAGAATCATACATTTGGGCAGATGGTTATCAAGTAGAAGAAGTAGTGAAGAATTATTTATCAAATGCTATAAATCACGTAGATGAAAATAAAATCATTAAAGTGTATGTCGAAAATAATATAAATAATACCATCAGATTTAAAGTATTTAATTCTGGGTTGCAACTTCAAAATGAAGAGATGGAAAAAATATGGGATAAGTTTTATAAGGTAGATAAGGCGAGAACGAGAAGCTACGGTGGTACTGGACTTGGACTTAGTATAGTAAAGGCAATAGCTGAACAAAATAATACAAGTTTTGGATGCGAGAATATAGAAATAGACGGAAATAGTGGGATGGTATTTTATTTTGATTTTCATACGAAATAAATTAGTCTATGAAAAAAACCATTAAAGCAGCTGCAAAAATTAATCTCTGTTTGAGAGTAAACCATAAGAGAGATGATGGTTATCATGATTTATCTATGATAATGCAGACCATCTCGCTTTTTGATACCATTGATTTTGAGATTATAAAAGAAAATGATTTTGATATATTTAAGTTTCTTCCTAAAATTGATGTCCCTATAAAGATCCCGGAGATGCCAAAATTGGATTTTGATTTTTTGAAACAGTTTCAAAATAAGAAGTTTAATTATGGCTCAAAATCACAGATTAATTTGAAAAGTAACTACCCATATATACCAACTGATGAGAGAAACCTTGTATATAAGGTTGTAAAATATATATTTGAAAAGTTTGATATTAAAGATAGAATATTTATTTACTTAAAAAAAATGATACCAACAAGTGGGGGACTGGGTGGTGGCTCAAGTGATGCGGCAAGTATGTTGCTCTTCCTTAATCGCTATTATAAGTTAAGGTATACTATTAAAGAGCTTTCAGATATTGCATCAATGTTTGGGTCAGACATACCATTTTTTATTCATAAAAAAGAATGTGTCTGTGAGGGAAGAGGTGAAATAGTTACTGAAATTAAGCCCTTTAATAATTATTATATTTTAATAGCAACACCAAATGTTCGAGTATCAACAAAAGAGATATTTTCAAAAGTGGATGATTTTGAGATTCCAGATTCAAGGAGACAACTAGAAGACATAGCCTTTAATAATTGTCTGGAAGCGATAAAAAATAGGAACCTAGAACTTTTATCAAGAAACTTATTTAATGACCTTGAAATTGTGACAGAATCAATGTTTTCTGATGTCACTATTTTTAAGAAAAAGATGGTGAAACTTGGTGCTATGACATCACTTATGTCGGGCAGTGGACCAACGGTTTTCGGAATATTTAGTTCTTACTTAAAGGCATTAAACTGCAAAAATATAATGAAGAAAGAGCATAAAGATGCCTTTATTTTCCTCGCAAAACCGATGTAGGGTACCTTGAAAGGCAACAATTATCTAATCTTTTGAGCTGAGGTTCTACGTATTGACAAAAATTGCTAAAAGTGCTATATTTGACAAGCTGTGCAAAAATGACACTTTGTCAAAAGAGTATAAATATGGCATTAGAGGCATTTTATAAGTTAAAAGAAAAAAAGAAAAAGAATATATTGGAGTCAATCTCAACCTGCCTTAAAAATAAGAACTATGATGAATTATCAGTAAATGATATTTCGGTTGCAGCAGACATATCAAGGGGTAGTTTTTATAATTATTTCAATGATAAGTCTGATGCTGTAGAGACTCTGATAGAAAGTCGTATAAGCGAATACCTTGATTTATATAGAGAAGCTATAAAGATATCAGGGTATGATTTGATTGAGGGAACACGGAAAATATATGGTGATATTGAAGAACTATTTAGAGATGAAATTAATGTTTTGAAAATGAAGAACTTAAAGTTTTTCATCGAGTTTATAATACAGTCAGTTCATTCTAAAAGATTTGAAAAAGAAATAGATGAAATAGTAGGATGGCTTATAAAAAATACTAAAGAAGGTCACAATAAACTAAATACTTATAAAAATATGGCAAATGTACTTGATATGTTGATAGTTCTTGTCTTAAATACAATTTTTAATAATATAGTAATCAAGTCAGAGTATTTTAGTAAATATGATGATTTTAATTATAAATTGGATTTAATCAAAAATAGTTTTAAATAGAGAGGGAACAAAATGGATAATCAAGTTCAAAACAACACTGTAGAAAATGAAAATGCTAAAAATAGTCTTGCAAATGGAAAAGAAATGTCTAAAAATGCAAAAGGTTCAGGTGGAAAGATAGTTTATTATGTGTTAATTATAATAGTTATCTTGGCAGCAGCATATATGTTATTTAAAAGATTGACTTTTAAGAAAGAAGTTGATTTTAATGCTATTCCATCAGTAAATGTTACTCATATAAGGAAAGGAAGCATTTCGAAAGAAGTATCAGTTATTGGCAATATCTTACCAACTGATACATATTATGTAGTCGCAAAAGTTGGTGGTGATATAAAAAATATCAATGTCAAAAATGGAGACTATGTAAAAAAAGGTGACCCTATATGTGAGATAGATGCATCAAAGGAGATAGAAGCAGCATTTATACAATATGATACAGCAAAGAGTAGTTATGAGAGAATGCAAAAATTGTATCAGGCTGGAGACATATCACTTCAAAACTTTGAGACAGTAAAGGCTCAATACGAAGCAGCTAAACTTGCATATGATACAAAAGTAGAGTATTCAGTACCAGTCGCAGTGGATGATGGTGTCATAGAAAATACTAATATGACAATCAATACAAGTATCAATCAAGGAACGGTGCTTTGCTATATAACATCTGAAGGTGCGAAAGAAGTTAATTTCGGAGTCACTGAAAGAGTGCTTGAAGGCTTAAAATTAAATGACCCAGTTAAGATAGAAAAGACTGGAAAGGTTTATGATGGATATGTATCAAATATATCTAATTTGATAAATGCGCAGACAGGACTTTTTGATGTAAAAGCAGTAATCACATCTGAAAATGCATTTGCTTCTGGTATTATGGCAAAAGTAACATTTCCATATATAACGAAAAGAAATATAAATGTATTGCCAAATGAGCTTATATATTATGAGGCAAGTAACCCATATGTATTTGTAGTAAATAATGAAGGTTTAGTAAATAAAAAATATATAGAGGTAGGTATTGAGGATAATAATTACACAGAAGTAATTACAAATATTGATAAGAATACAAAAATCGTTTCAACTTGGAATAACGACCTTGCTGAAGGTGCGACAGTAAATGTAGTAAAAGATGAAAAGGTTGAAGATGAAATCTATATAGAGACAACTGAACGTAAAAAAAGAAATTATGTGATAGCAAGTGAATCAATAGCCTCTAATTCTGATATAGTTACGGAGGTTGAATAATGAGTTACCAATTCTCAAAGTTTGTACTGCGGAAACCAGTAACAGCATTTTTAGCGATGCTTTCAATAGTTTTCTTTGGTTTCATTTCTATAATTAGTTTTCAGTATGAACTGATGCCATCTATTTCAATGCCTATGTATGCAGTCTTTACTGTATACCCTGGTGCACAACCTGAAGACATTGATTCCAATATAACAAAAAAATTTGAAGATTCACTTTATAACTTGCAAGGTGTGAAGCATTTGCAGGGTGCTTCAAGAGAAAACTTTTCTGTAATTGCTGTACAGTATAACTATGGACAAAATATGAATCAAGCCTATACCGATCTAAAAAAAGCAGTTGATCAGGTTAAGGCAGATTTTCCAGATGATGTTCAGGAGCCTACTATTTATGAGATGGATATAAACTCAATGCCATCAATAAAGATTTCTGTTCAGAATAAAACCACGACAGACATTTATAATTATGTAACAGAAACGATGGTAAAGGAACTTGAGAAAATTAGTGAAGTTTCAACTGTTGATGTAGCAGGTGGAAGGGAAAACTATGTTAAGATTGAGTTAAAACCTGAAATGATGACAAGATACAATCTCTCTATGTCAACACTCAATCAGATAATTGCAAATGCAGATTTTTCTCTGCCTGGTGGAGATGTCAAAGTAGGAAAAAGAGAATTATCAATGTCAAGTGGTGTTTCATATGACACAGTTGAGTCTCTAAAATCTATACCTATAATAACAGGAAATAAAACGACACTTTATTTAGAAGATATAGCAGATATATATGAATCAAGAAGAGAGCAGACACAGATAGGTAGATACGATAGTAGTGATTGTATCGTAGTGTCTATCACTAAAACTCAATCTGCAAGTACTGTGGCACTTTCAAATTCAGTAAGAAAAACATTAGACAGGCTTAAAGCCACAGATCCAAATCTTGAAGCAGTAATAGTTGAGGATAGTGCAAATAATGTTCGTAACTCAATAAAGAATGTATTTGAGACTATGATTATAGCTATAGTTTTATCTATGCTTATAATCTTCTTGTTCCTTGGTGACTTTAAGGCTTCATTTATCATAGGAACATCAATTCCGTTCTCAATACTTACTGCATTTGTTCTTATGTATTTGAATGGATATACACTAAATATCATTACTCTTTCAGCGCTCGTTCTTGGAGTTGGTATGATGGTTGACAACTCAATAGTTGTTTTGGAAGCATGTTTCAGAGCAAGTGATGAGTATAAGGGCGAGGAGCACGTATCATATTATTGTCTTGCTGCTCTTAAAGCAAGTAAAACTATAGGTGCATCAGTATTTGGCTCAACACTCACAACTGTAGTTGTATTTGCGCCACTTGGATTTTTGTCAGGAATGTCAGGGCAGTTCTTTAAGCCACTTGGATTTACAATAGTGTTCTGTATGTTGGCTTCATATATATCAGCAATTACAGTCGTACCACTTACATATGTACTTATTAGACCAAAAGAGAAAGAAAAGTCACCAGCTGGTGGTCTTGTCAGACATTTACAAAGTTTATATAGAAGAGATTTACCAAAGTTGCTTAGACATAAATGGATTACAGCAGGTATAAGTATATTAATACTTGTTTTGTCGTTTTCACTTATAGGGACATTTGAAAGAGAGTTAGTTGCTCCTACAGATAATGGAATGATTAGATTTGATATAGTGACAAAACCAGGTCTCTCACTTGAAGCAAGAGATGAAATATATAAAGAGTTTGAGGACTTTGTAAAGAATCAACCTGAGACAGATCATTATATACTTTCAAATAGCGCAAGTAGTATGTCTATGAGTGGTGGAGCAAATGGACAAGCATTAGTCGTTTATCTTAAAGATAAAAAGGAAAGAGATACAACTGACCACATCATAGGTAAATGGAAAAGAGCATTAGCAGATGTGACAAGTTGTACTGTATCTTTAAGTTCTTACTCTACTTCATCGGTTAGTATGTTCGTAATGCCTGGTTCTGATAAATATGATATATATCTTCAGTCTAACGAATATAGATACTTAAAAGAAGCAAATGACAGAATTGTTAAAATGCTTGAGCAGAGAAAAGATTGTGGTAATATAACTACATCACTTGATAATGGTGCCCCAAGAATAAAAATAGAAATCGACCCTATACTTGCAGCTTCAGAAGGGTTCACACCGATGGCAGTTGGAGGTCTTATTTATAATACTTTATCAGGCATTAAAGTAATGGAAAAAACAATAGATGGTGAGACAAAAAATATTTATCTAGAATATGCTGACGATGAGTATGATACTATAGAAAAGGTTTCAAATATAAAATTAAAAAGTTCAAGTGGTGTAGAGACAACTATAAAAGATATAGCGAAGATATATTATGAGGATAACCCAAGTTCTATACCAAAGTATGATAAGAAATATAAAACTACAATCACAACATATTTCAATGAAAATGCAACAGAGACTACAAAAGAAGAAATACAGAAAAATATTGTAGAACCAATATACTCAAGATATGTAGAAAGAGCAACAAGTGTAGTTGATGATATGCTTGTAGAAGAGTTTTCAGCACTTGGCATAGCTGTTGCAATTGCTGCATTTTTAGTATTTGTTGTTATGGCATCTCAATTTGAATCAGTAAGATACTCTCTTATGGTTATGGGTACAGTATTATTTTCAGCAAGTGGTGCAATAATAGCATTATGGCTTGCCAACTTGAAATTATCAATGGTTGTACTTCTAGGTATGCTTATGCTTATAGGTACGGCAGTTAATAATGGAATATTATATATTGATACAGTAAATCAATTCCTTGATGATGGAAAAGAACTTGAGTGGGCACTTATAGAATCAGGAGCGATAAGATTAAGACCAATACTTATGACTACACTTACAACTATTGTATCAATGATACCTATGTCTATAGCATACGGAGAAAATGGTGAGGTTTTGCAAGGACTTGCTGTAGTTGATATTGGTGGTCTTGTGTCTTCAACACTTATGGCATTTTTCTTCCTGCCAATTTACTATTTGATATTTAGTAGAAGAGGTGCTACAAAACTTGAAAGACTTAGACCTATAGCAAGTGATGCTATAGTCCAAGTGGATGATGAAGAAAGAGAGAGGGAATTACAAAATGCAAGGAGAAGAAAACTTGAGAAAAAGTAAATATATAAAACTATTTGCACTATGTATCAGTGTGTCTTTGACTTTTACTTCGTTTGCTGACCTAAATATTATAGAGTATTTTAATGAATTGAGACCTCAAACTCATATAAATAAACTTTATACAAACGAGAGAAAAGATGAATTGAAAAAAAATGTCGTAAATTATAATGACATTGAAGATATGATACATTTATACAATCCTGATATTTTAAATAATTGGAACTCATGGGAGAATAATAAATCTTCACAAGATGTATATGATGAGTACCAAGATGCAGCAGATGTATTATATGATTCAGCTGGGTCTCAAGATTCTGATATGCAAGAAGGTATGATGATGGCTCAAGGTCGAGCAATGCAGATACAAGCAGATAAAAATGCTGATGACTCATATACTAATTTCCTTTCAAATTATCTTACAGAGATGCAGTTGGTTCTTGCAACGAAGGTTCTTGATATCAACTATCAAAAAAGTTCTTATGAGTTACTTTCAGCAAGTGAATCTGTAAAAGAGGCCGAAAGGAAAATTGAAAAAGCTGAAAATGCACTTAAGTATGGTGCAGGTACAGAGGTTGAACTCTTAACGGCAAAAAAGGCAGTTGCAGATGCTAAATCATCACTCATCGTAGCAGAGTCTTCGCAAAAAACTTACAAAAGAAAACTACTTCTTAATTGTGGGAAAATGTCAAGTGAAGATATATACATATCTCCTATAGATGTTTCTAATGATTTAGATATCTCAAATATTAATCTAAATAATGATTATCAGATGGCTTTGGCTCATAATATACAATATGAAATCTATAGAAGAAAAATTGAAAATGCGAGAACTGATGAAGTAAAGAATGAGTTTAAGATTTTGTATGAGTCAGCACCAGAAAAAATCTATAATGATTTAGAGAATAAATATAGAAATATTTTGGATGCCATAGATACAAATCAAAATAGACAGATAGCATACAATCTTGCAAATGATAATCTAAAAAAGGCACAAAATGAATACGAACACGGCAACATAAGTGCAAAAGAATTAAAAACTGCTGAATATAATGTTTTGATAGCAGGAAATAATATACAGACAGCAAAGTACGATTTAAAGATAGCAGTTGAAAATTATAAATATGCAGTAATGGGATATTCAGATTGTTAGAGATGTTTAATAAAATGTGGAAAAAATACATATCACTTATTTTAGTAATTATAGTTGTGTTACAAAGCATAATATTTGCTAAACCAAAGAATCCCTATGAGGGAGAAGTTGATATGCCATCTGCAGAGAGTAAGGTAAACATTTCAGAGGCAACGATAATATCAAGAAATAAGTATGAAGAGTATAATCCTATTAATCCTGTGAAACCAGGCGTAAATAAAGAAGAGTATGATAGTGTAGATAATTATCAGATAAATCTAAAGACACTTGAATCAAGAATTAAATATTTTTCTCCAACATATAACAATATAAAGTCAAGTGCAGAGAGTTCTTATTGGATGGCATTTTACGCTCGTGGAGGAAATGACACATTAGTTTATGACTATAAAAACTACACAGAAGAGATACATGATGTCATGAGTTTATATAAGGATAATATAAAGTTATATGTGCATCAAAGAAACTTGCTTGATAGAGCGGACCCTGATTATACTAGGAAATACAATAATTTGACAACTCAAATAGAGAATAGTGAAAAAGCCTACACAGCAACAAAGGTGGCATATAATGTCGCAAATACGACCATAAGAAGGACTAAACAGATGCTTGGGCTTAATAATGCACTATATAATATAGGAAATGTCGACAATAATAATAGGGTTGCATTTGCAAGAAGATCTGTGACAAAAGCACTTACTTCTGTCGTGCTTACATATTTTCAATTATCTAATTATGTAAGTATACTTGAAAAACAAAGCAATTTGTATTATGATATGTATTTGTTGAATAAAAAGAATTATGATTTGGGACTTGCGACTGCTCTTGATGTTTCAACAAGTTTAGAAACTTATGAAAATATAAAAAATACATTTAAGACAACTGAAACTACATTAAAGAATGTGAAAGAGCAGATAGCGATAAATCTTGGCTATAAGATAAGTGACATAGATAAATTAGAGTTTATAGAACCAGAACCAGATTTTGAATATTTAGAGAGTATAAACTTTGATGCCGATAAAGAAAGAGCCTATACAAGTAATTCTTCTTACAATGCTATAACACTAAATGATAAAGATAAGAAATATCCACAAAGCACTGGAGAAAACATATTTCACAAAAGACAAGAATATATGTCGAGTGTGATTACCGCAGAGTTTGAAAATATTTATAATAATCTTTTAGCGAAAAAAATATCATATGAGTCAAGTTTATACTTAAATGATATTTGCAATATAAATGATGAAGCAAATAAGAGAAAGTTTGATAATAATTTGATTAGTGAACTTGAATACAAAGGTCTTGAATTACAAAACCTTGGAAATAAACTTCAAGTAAAAGTTGCAAAATACGATTTAATAAATGCGATAAATGAATATTATTATGCAACACTTGGAGATATAACCATATTATAGGAGAGTTAAGAAAATGGCAGAAGAAAAAAAACAAGTTGAACAAATAACTTCTCAAGAGAAGGATTTTGCAAAGTGGTATACTGATGTGTGCCTAAAATCAGAGCTATGTACTTATAGCGGTGTAAAAGGTTTTGTTGTAATTAGGCCATATGGTTGGGCACTGTGGGAAAATATAATGAATAATGTTGATGCCCGTCTAAAGAAAATGGGTGTAACAAATGTTGCTATGCCACTTTTAATTCCAGAGCATTTACTTTTAAAAGAAAAAGAACATGTAGAAGGTTTCGCACCAGAATGTGCATGGGTTTCTTGCGGTGGTGATGATATATTAGAGGATAGACTTGCAGTTAGACCAACTTCTGAAACAGTATTTTGTGATTATTGGCATGACACAGTTCATTCATATAGAGATTTACCACAGCTTCTTTGCCAGTGGGGATCAGTAGTAAGATGGGAAAAAGAGACTAGACCATTTTTAAGAACTCGTGAGTTCTTCTGGCATGAGGGACATACCCTACATGCTACAGCAGAAGATTCTCTAAAGTTTACACTTGACATATTATATATGTATGAAGACTTTATACAAAATGATGCGGCCATACCTGTTTTAAAAGGTAAAAAGACTGAAAAGGAAAGATTTGCTGGTGCACAGGCTACTTATACAGTTGAATCAATAATGAAAGATGGTAAGGCACTTCAGTCTGGGACATCTCATGACTTTGGCGATAATTTTGCAAAAGCATTTGATATAAAATATCTTGATAAGAATAATAAACTCATGTATGCAACAGAAACATCATGGGCAATCTCATCAAGAATTATAGGTGCTCTTATAATGGTTCATGGTGATGACAATGGTTTGAAGTTACCACCACATCTTGCACCTATACAAGTAAGGGTGGTACCTATCAGAACTACTGATAAGAATAATATGGCAAAGGCAAATGAGATTTACGAGACATTAAAATCACATGGAATAAGAACAGACATAGATACAAGCGATAAAACACCTGGCTACAAGTTCTCTGAATGTGAGATGAAGGGAATACCACTTAGGCTTGAGATAGGGCCAAAGGATATAGAAAAAGGGACTTGCATACTTGCAAGAAGAGATACTGGTGAAAAGATAGAAGTAAAGACATCAGAACTTGAAAAAGAAATAAAAGACATTCTTGAGAAAATTCAAAAGAATATGTTCGATGAAGCTAAAAAGTTTTTAGATGCACATATTGATACAGCACTAACGAAGGATGAATTAGTTTCAAAGATGAATAATAAGAAAGGATTTATAAAGGCAATGCACTGTGGCTGTGAGGAATGTGAAGTGGCCTTTAAGGATGAGACAGGAATCTCATCAAGGTGCATACCAATGGAGCAGGAACAACTATCGGATAAATGCGTGGTCTGTGGCAAACCTGCCAAGTATGAAGTAATATGGGGTAAATCTTATTAATAACTAAAAAAAAGTTGGGAGCCTCCCAACTTTTTTATTACAAGTGAGATTAATTTTATAACTTTTCATTAGTGTTTATTTTGAAAATATGATATAATAAATTGATGCGAAAAATTGATGAAATAAAAATAGACATTCCTAAATACCCAAAATTAATTATAGATACTTTAGAACAAAATGGTTATGAAGCCTACATAGTAGGTGGTTGTGTGAGAGACAATTTACTTGGGGAAACTCCCAATGACTACGATATAACGACGAATGCAACACCGGAAGTAATAAAAAAATTATTTAAGAGAACGATTGATGTAGGCATTAAACACGGAACAGTTTCAGTATTATTTTATGAGAAAGATAAGCCTCTTACATTTGAAGTAACGACATATAGAATTGATGGAGAATATGATGATGCAAGACATCCAAAGAAAGTACTTTTTGTAAATGACTTAAGAGAAGATTTACTCAGGAGAGATTTTACAATCAATGCGATGGCTTATAATGAGAAAGTAGGACTCGTTGATGAGTTTGGTGGATTAGTTGATCTTGAAAGAAAAATTATAAGGGCAGTTGGAAATCCAGAAGAGAGATTTAATGAAGACGCACTTAGGCTACTTAGGGCTGTTAGATTTTCTGCGAAACTCGGATTTGATATTGAAGAAGATACAAGAAATGCAATTATAAAATTAGCAAGTCATTTATCTCTTATAAGTAAAGAAAGAGTACAAGTCGAACTGACAAAAACCATCACAAGTGATAACCCAAGTTATATATCAAAAGTTTATGAATATGGATTAGCAAAATACATCGCAGATGGATTTGATAAAGTAGATATAGGAAGATTTGAAAAGAGGCAAATGATTCATATTGCCTATGCCTGTCTTCTTTATAACACTGAAGTAGAAACTGCGACAAAAATACTTCGAGACTTAAAACTAGATAACAACACTATATCAAAAGTATTGTCACTAATTGATGCAAAGAAAATATATTATGCTATATGTTCATCAAGTGAAGATAGAAAAATGAGTTTTAATCTATGTGTTAAGCAACTAATTAATTTTTTGGGATATGAACTGGCAAGTGATTTCATCAGACTAGTGGAGATTAACGAGAATGAGAATAGCACAATTAATGATGAAATTAAGAATAAGGTTTTGAAACTTAAAAAAGAAAAATGCCCAATATTCATAGCTGATTTAATGATAAATGGAAATGATCTAAAGGATATAGGATTTAAGGGTCAAGAAATTGGTGTGGGGCTTTCACAGTTATTGCAAATAGTCCATAAAAATAGGAAATGTAATAAAAAAAATGTATTGCAAGAAATAGCAAAAAAAGCATATAATACATATAAAGGAGAACAGTATGAATTATAAGGAAGAGTACAAAAAATGGAAAGAACTTGAGTTTCTTGACAAAGACTTAAAGAGTGAGTTAAAGAAAATTGAAAATGATGATGAAGCTATCAAGAATCAGTTTTCTTGTTATATTGAGTTTGGTACAGCGGGAATGAGAGGTACTATGGGAGTTGGACCTAATAGAATGAATTATCTAACTATTAGAAGAACCACTCTTGGACTTGCGAAATATATAGTAAAAAATAAAGGTGAGAAAAAAGGTGTGGTTATAACTTTTGACTGCAGAAATAATTCAAAAGAGTATGCTCATTATGTGGCAAAAGTTCTTACAGAGTTTGGCATAAGAGTTTATATATCAAAATCTTTAAGACCAACACCATTTTTATCTTTTTCTGTTTTACATATGGGGGCATTTGCAGGAATTAATATAACTGCTTCACATAATAGAAAAGAGGATAATGGATATAAAATATATTTGAGAGATGGGGCACAGATGTCACCTCCAGATGATCAGGTGATAATTAAACTCGTAAACGAAGTGACAGATGAAGAGATTTTTGTCGACCCTAAAATGGTGAAACCAAATTCAAAACTTATCTCTATTATTCCAAAATCTGTTGAGAATGCATTCTTAAAGGGTGCTCTTGATTGTATGCTTCATAGAGATTTTTGTAAAAAACACGGAAAAGAATTGTCAGTGGTTTACACTCCACTTCATGGCACAGGTTATACTTTCCTCAAAGATGGGTTTAAAGAAGCAGGATTTACAAATGTGCATGTGGTTAAGGCTCAAAATGATGAATGTGGTGATTTCAAAACAATCCCATATCCAAATCCAGAGACAGCACCAGCATTTGACCTTGCGATAAAACTTGCTAAAGAAAAAGATGCAGATATCTGTGTAGCAAGTGACCCTGATGCAGATAGAATGGGAGTCTATGTCAAAGTGTCAAAAGGAAAATATGTCCCACTTACTGGCAATGAATTATCTTCATGTATATTTGAGTATGTGGCATATTTTAGAAGTAAACAGTTTGATATGAAAAAGTGTCTTGCAGTTAAGTCATTTGTTACTACAAGACTTCTTGATGCCATAGCTGATAGATATAATGTAGAACTTGGAGAGACACCTACTGGATTTAAATGGATTATGAGATATGTAAATGAGAGTTCTAAAAAACTTATATTCTCATGTGAAGAATCATATGGTTGTGCTCTTTCTAAATATGTTCGTGATAAGGATGCTATAGGAACTACACTCTTTGTACTTGAGATGGCACTTGCTTTTAAGAGAATAGGATATAATTTATATGATTTATTGCATATGCTTTATGATCACTATGGTGTTCACAAGAATTATGCTTTTTCAGTAATATATGAAGGACTATCAGGAAAAGAAAAGATGAACTCTATTATGGAAAAGTTAAGAAATAGTCCTTTCAAAAAGCTAGCTGACATAAATGTAGTAAAGATGCTTGATTATAAGACAAGTGATGTAATAAACTTTAAGAATATGTCTAAATCAAAGTTTAAGTTCCCAACTACAAATACAGTAAAGTTTTTCCTTGATGATGAAAGTACAGTTACAGTTAGACCTTCAGGAACTGAACCAAAGATAAAGATTTATTTTGATGTGATAGATAAATCCGAGGAACTTGCTGATAATAAGTTTAAAATATTAGAAAGTGCTCTAAAGAAGGAGCTTGCGTAGGAGGCATATGTTATTTAGTAGTAACGACATAGGTATAGACTTGGGGACATCAACTATTCTTGTATATGTGAAAGGTAAGGGAATTATAGCAAGAGAACCTTCAGTAGTAGCAATCAATACAGTTGATAATATGCCAATAGCTTTTGGAGAGGAAGCGCGAAAGATGATTGGCAGGACACCTGATAATATAAAAGCCATAAGACCGCTTAAGCATGGAGTCATTTCTAATATCACAATTACTGAAAGAATGTTAAAGCATTTTATGCAAGAGGCGATTGGTAAAGTATCACTCCGGAAACCAAGAATAGTTATCTGTGTTCCAGCGATGTGTACAGAGATAGAAAAAAAGGCTGTAGAAGATGCTGCATATACAGCTGGAGCAAGAACTGTAGTAGTTATAGAAGAACCACTTGCTGCTGCTCTTGGTGCTGATATAGATATAGAGAGACCAGAAGGAAGTATGATAGTTGACATAGGTGGAGGGACAACGGATATCGCTGTCATAGCACTTGGTGGTATAGTATGCGCTAATTCCATAAAGGTGGCAGGAGATGATTTTGACCAAGCGATAATAGAGTATCTAAAAAACCAACATCATTTACTTGTAGGAGATAGAACGGCAGAGCAGATAAAGATACAACTTGGAAGAGCTATCCCTCTTCGAGATAATGATAAACCTATCACAATGCAAGTTAAAGGTAGAAGTACACAAAATGGTTATCCGGGAGAGAAACTTATAGGAGATGATGATATATATTTTGTGTTAAAAGAACCAATTGATGAGATATTAAAAGGAATTAAAAAAGTATTTGAATTAACACCACCTGAACTTGCAGCAGATATATTTGATAAAGGAATATATCTAACAGGAGGAGGTTCTCAACTGTATGGTCTTGATGCCGCTATAAAAGAAGAAATAGGTGTTGAGTGTTTAAAAGTTGATGACCCTATGAGAGCTGTAATACTTGGCATACAAAAGAGAATTATGATGTTTGATAGACAAGAAGAAAATGATTAATGAAATTACAAGGTAGTATTGAAAATATAAGATTTAGAAACGAAACAAATGGTTGGACGGTTTTGCTTGTTAAGTCAGGCAAAGCCGTTTTTACTTTGGTAGGAAATGTGGCAAAAATAAATGCTGGAGAAAGTATAGAGGCAGAAGTAACGGAAGTTGAGCACCCTACATTTGGTAGGCAGTATAAGATATTGTCATATCAAATTGTCATACCAGATAAGGATGAGAATGCCATCAGAAAGTTTTTGATTTCTTTATCAGTAAAAGGAATAGGGGAAGTCACTATAGATAGAATTATCGCTAATTTTAGGACAGATACAATAGAGATTATTAAAAATGAAAAAGAAAAATTATATGGCATAAAAGGTTTGAATGAAGAAAAGATAGAAAAATTAAGAGAGAGGCTTTTAGAGAGAAATAATGAGATAAATGTCATTTTACAACTTGAAAAATATGAGTTAGGAACTCTTACACTTACAAAAATCCTTGATAGATATGGAGATAAAGCACTTGATGTGATAAATGAAAATCCATATAGACTTGCTATGGATATAGAAGGAATAGGATTTAATATTTGTGACAAGATAGCAAAGATGAATGGTTTTAGTGTAGACAATGAAAAGAGAACTATGGCAGGTATCATATATATACTTGAAAATGAATATAGTTATGGAAATGTGTATGTGACAAGAGAGGTTTTAGAAAAGGAAGCAAGAGAATTATTGAAACTTGATGATGATTTTAATTTTGATGATGTCTTATATAATTTAGAGATAAGTCTTAAGATTAAAAGAGATAAGTTTGATAATACCGATTTGGTGTTTTTGAAATCAGCATATAATATAGAAAAAGCATTAACTGAATATTTATATAATTTAAAAGATAACATTGTCATAGTGACAGGTGGTCCAGGCACAGGGAAAACATACAATATAAAACAATATCTTAATGATGCAAGGGAAGTAGGATTAAAAGTCGCTCTTTGTGCACCTACAGGGAGGGCGACTAAAAGAATTACTGAAGTAACTGGCTATGAAGCAAAGACCATTCATCGCCTACTTGAATGTGTCGGAGATTCTGATGGAAAGAAAAATTACTTTTCGAGAAACGAAGACAATAAACTTGATATTGATGTATTAATTGTTGACGAAATGAGTATGGTAGATGAGTATTTGATGCTTTCACTTATGAAGGCTGTACCAACTATGGCGAAGATAATACTTGTAGGTGATGTTGATCAGTTACCGTCCGTTGGAGCAGGGCAGGTTCTGATGGATATGATACAATCTAAACTATTTGATGTAAAAGAACTTACCAAAATATATAGACAAGATGAAGCAAGTAATATAGTAATAAACGCTCACCATGTAAATGCTGGAGAAAGTGTAAACTTTGTAAAAGATGCGGAAGATTTTATTTTTACTCATAAATATTCTGAAGATGCCATAAAAGATGCTATAAAAACTCTGGTAAGAGATAATTTACCAAGACATTTTAATTGTGCTCCAGATCAGATACAAGTCATTTGCCCATCAAAAAAAGGAAATTGTGGGACAGAGTCACTAAATATAGTTCTTCAAAATGTGCTAAATGAAGAAAGTTTTGATAAAAGTGAACTTAGTGTGGGAAATACAGTTTTCAGAGTCGGCGATAAAGTAATGCAGACTGCAAATAATTATAATATACCTTATGATGTGGAAGATGAGAATGGGCATGTGGTGGATAGAGGTGTTGGGATTTTTAATGGTGACATAGGTATCATAAAAGAGATTGATGATGAAAATAGAAATATGGTGATTAAATTTGATGATAGGGTTGCTTATTATATCTCAAAGGAGTTAAGCGATTTGTCACTTGCATATGCTATTACAGTTCATAAATCTCAAGGTTCGGAATATGATGTAGTCGTTATGCCGATGGCAAGAGCACCTTATCAACTCTTAAATAGAAAAATACTTTACACTGCGATGACGAGAGCAAAGAAATGTATAATATTTGTAGGGATAGAGCAATACTTTAACGATATGATTAATAATAAAAATGAGATAGTAAGGAACTCTGCACTTTGTAGTAAACTATATTTGTATGATTTTAACTAATATCAAAAAGTTTATATTTCCAAGCAGATGTGTTGTCTGTGATCAAGTTTTGCCTTTTGGCAATAAACTTGAAAATGAGTTTTTGTGTGATGATTGTAAAAGTAAACTTGAGTTTATAAAAGAGCCAACTTGCAAAAAATGTGGCGCGATGATAAAAAATAGTGAAGATTTATATTGTGTAAGATGCCAGGGAAGATTTTATAAAAGTTTTGAATATGGTTTTGGGCTTTTAAGATATAATGATTTTGTGAAAGAATCTCTACATAGAGTAAAGTATGGTGGGCGAAAAGAATATATTTATTTTTATGGAAAATGTATTGCGAAGGCATTTAAAGATAAAATAAAGATGATAAATCCTGATTACATAGTTCCAGTTCCCATACATAAAAAAAGGCTGATTAATAGAAACTATAATCAATCAGCAGTACTTGCTTATGTAGTTGTAAGTGAACTAAAAAAATATGGAATAGATATTCCAGTATCAGAGGAAATGATTTTTAGAACCAAGAACACACAGGTTCTAAATAAATTAGATAATATGGAACGAGCCTCTGAACTTAATGATGCATTTTACACAGCAGATTTAAGTGGTATAGAGAAAGTGCTTCTCATAGATGATATATACACTACTGGCTCCACTATAGATAGTATAGCGAGAGTATTAAAAAGCGCTGGGATAAGGGAAGTGTATTTTGCAGTTATATCAGTCGTGGATAATATGTAAGAAAAACCTTTATAAGTAAGTGGTAGAGGTGCACATCATTAACATATTATGAACATAATCTATTATAATTGGATGTAGGTAAAAGAGTAATATATGTATATAGCAAAACTAATGAAACATAGATGGGAAGAAGAACCAATATCTGGAATTGGCAAAGGTTTTGATGGAACCTTTGCCATATTTTTTTACGGATGTACGATGAGATGCATTTATTGCCAAAATAGTAAGATATCGCATATAAGTTTAAGTGATATAAAAGAAAGTTCTTGGTCAAGCGAAAGACTTGCGAATGAAATTATAAAGGCTCAAGATGAAAATGTAGCAAGTGTGAGTTTCATAACTGGGGCTCTTTATGTAGATGAGATAGTGGATACAATAAAACTTGCAAAAGAAAAAGGTTTGAAGATACCTGTAGTTTATAATAGCAGTGGTTATGAAACTGCATCTCAAATAAGAAAACTTGACGGGCTTATAGACATTTATCTTCCAGATTTTAAATATTTTGATAATGAACTTGGAAAAGATTTAAGTAATGTCCCTAATTATGTAGATATAGCAAAAGAATGTATAAAAGAGATGTATAGGCAAAACTGTATAATTAAAAAAAATGAATATGCTTTAATTGTAAGACATTTAGTTTTACCAGGGTACACAGAGAATTCAAAGAAAGTGTTAAAGTATTTATATGAAACCTATGGTGATGATATTTACATAAGTATAATGAGTCAGTATACACCGATATTAGGCAATAAGGGAATAGATTCATTTCCAGAATTAAAAAGAAAGATTACAAAAAGAGAGTATGAAAAAGTTGTAGAGTATGCACTAGAACTTGGCATAAAAAATGCCTTCATACAAGAAGGCGATGTGGCTAAAGAAAGTTTTATACCAGATTTTGATATTAAAGACTGATCAAGTCCGTAACTATTTACACTTTATTAATAATTTAAATCAACATCATCTTTTTCAACAGATAAGTAATTGAAGTTTCCTTGAACTTCATTTGATTTCATTACATTTATAAAGGCAGTTGGATCGCAGTTTTTAATTATATGGGTAATGCGTCTAACTTCAGGTTGAGTGACAACGGTATAGAGCATAGTCTTTTCATTTTTAGAATAACTTCCTACACCAGTAAATCTTGTTGATGAATGACCTGTCTTTTCTATCAAGGCTTGAGCAATCTTATCTGGGTTAGTAGTTATAATAAATATAGTTCTTGCTTCATAGTGTCTATAAAATAAATTGATTGCTTGAGTGCTTACGTATTGGTAGATGATAGAATAAAATGCGAAGTCCCAACCAAAGAGTATTCCTTGCACTACGATCAGAACTATATTAAAAGCCATTATAATGCCAAAAGATTGTATGTGGTATTTGCTTGATAAGGTCATAGCTACAAAGTCTGTACCACCTCCTGAAACACCACATTTGAACCAAAGTGCAGCACCAAAGCCACATATTATTCCACCGAAAATAGCAGCAATGAGTGGGTCAGTAGTAAGTGTGATAGTTGGCACATAGTCAGCAATGATATTAAATAAAAAGAGTATCACAAATGATATTATAGTGAACTTTTTTCCAACAAACTTATATGATAGTATAGCTGGGATTATATTCCAGGCTACATTGTAAAATGTTATAGGTAGCAAAACATTTGCAGTGTTTAGTATTAGTTTCTGCATAAGTAAACTTAAACCAGTAAATCCAGCTGGTAAGATATTTGCTGGATATACGAACCATTTAAGTCCGATAGAATAGCATAGTATACCAAATAAAATGTATATAAGTTTAATTCCTAATTTTTTTAGATTTACATTTTCGCTTATTGTATTTAACATATCTATTTCCTTTTTAGAGGTCCTTTATATTTTATAAATTGATATTTTATATCTTCATATGTATAAGTTTCTGATATAGTTTCAATTGTGAAACCATGCTTTTCTAAATCAGGGAAAAATGTATCAGCATCAAAACTTGTATCTAGTTTAGTGATAAGGCAGGTATCACATTTATCAATGAGGTCATTATAGATTTTAGCACCACCAATCAGAAAGACTTTTTTATCTTTATATTTTTCTATAATTTCATTAAGTTCATCTTCATTTTTGACAAAAAAAATATTGTCAAACTGTTTATATTCATTTTTTAATTCATCATTTCTAGTAAAGACGATATTAATTCTATTTTTTAGCGGAGCCTTATCCTTAAAACTAAAAAGAGTTTTTCTTCCCATCACAACAATAGAGTCTTTAGTATTTCCTCTAAAAAACTTCATATCATCTGGTATAGAAATGAGAAGTTTCCCATCTTTTCCTATGCCATTATTTTTATCAACACAAGCTATTGCTGTCATATGTATATTTTACACTATGTTGCGATATTTTGCAAAGTTTTGTATAATATAGGTATGGGAATTATAATATCAATTTTAGCCCTCGGGCTAATTATCACAATTCATGAGCTTGGTCATTTCTTTATGGCTAAGGCATTTAAGGTGCCTGTAAGAGAGTTTTCTATTGGAATGGGACCAAGGATAGCATCAAAAGTTTTTAATAATACAAGATATAGTTTGAAAGCTCTACCTTTTGGTGGGAGCTGTGCGATGATAGGTGAAGATGCGGCTGGAAGTGGTGACATGATGGAATATGAAGATGTGAAAATTGATGAAAATGGTTTATATGATTTTGAGGGAGTGAAATATAGAAAAGAAGATTTAGATAAATATAATTTTCAAGCCATATCACCAATTAAGAAGTTTTTTATCTGCCTTTCTGGCCCTTTGATGAACTTTATATTGGCATTTGTACTTGCTGCTGTTCTTGTATCACATGTAGGCTTTGATGTGCCTATCATATCAAATGTGTCAGAGAATAGTTCGGCAACAGAAGCAAGTCCAACTCCACTTGAAAAGGGTGATGAGATAGTAGGGCTTGAGATACCTGGAGAAAAAGAGACTGTCATAAGTTACAGGGACCTTGCTCTCTTTATGCAGTTAAATAATGATGAGATACTTGAGAAAAAATATCCTTTAGTTATCTCGTTTAAGAGAGATGGGAAAGTAATGAAGACAGTGGTATACCCTACATATGATGAGACATATAAAAAAGCTATGATTGGTATATCATTTGAAGATATGTATAAGGTACCAAAGGGCATCACAGAAACTTTGACATTTGCAGGGAAAGAGTTCTATTTTTATATAAAAACGACAGTTATGAGTTTGAGAATGCTTATAAGGGGTAAACTTGGGACCAAAGATATTTCTGGACCAGTGGGGACAGTTGCAGTTATGGGCAGTGCAATAAGTGAGGCACAGTCCGTAAGTATTAGTTCTATGATTTACACTCTTATATCGCTTATAGTTTTAATATCATCTAATTTAGGCGTGATGAACTTACTTCCTATACCTGCTCTTGATGGGGGTAGGATAGTATTTGCTGCTATTGAAATGATCACAGGGAAACCAATTAATAAAGACATAGAAGGATTTGCAAATACTGTGACTATGATTTTATTATTAATCTTTATGGTTTGGATTTTCGGAATGGATATATATAAGATACTATCAGGAAGTTTATTAAATTAATATGGATAGATTCTTAGATGTTGTAAAAATTGATTTTAGTGAAAATATTGAAAAGTATTTTCGAGATGTAGAAGTTGAGAGTATTAAAAAGAGTAAAACTCATAATACTCTCAATTTTTATCTTATATCGCAGAATCTGATTCCTTATATGTATAAAAAGGCGACAGAAGAAATAATGACATCTAAACTTTTTAATGTGGATTCTGCAAAGCAGAATACTAATGATACTAATTTAAATAGTCCGATAAACTTAAATATAAAATATAAACTATCTGATAATTATACAGCAAAGGCTATCTATGATGAAATTAGAAAAGATTTATTTGATGAGCTTAAAGACATAAGAGTTTTGTATGCGGCTTTCTTTAGACAGGATAATATTAAGTTTACAGATGATGATACTATGGAAATAACATTTGTAAAGGCAAAAGAGTTTAAGAGTGTACAGGATGAGTTAGTTAATACAATTAAAAACATTTTTGAAAATAGATACGGTAAAAAGATTAATATAAAAATAAACCTTGTCGATTTCGAAGCAGATCAAAGTTTTGAAAATAGAAAAAGTGCAACTTATGATGATGTAAAAAATACTGAAGTTTCAGAAGATAATAATAAAGCACCTTTAGTTTCTAAAAAAAGCAGTGTAAGAGATAGAAACAATGGCATAAGTAAAGAAGGGGACATACTATATGGCAAAGCAAAAAGAACTAAAGCAAAGTTTGTTTCTATAGCAAATATTCTTTATGATATGGATAACATAGAGACAAAGGGAGTTATCTATAATTTAAGACTTAGGAAACCACAGGGAAAAGAGTTCATCATCTACTCTGTATTTATCTATGATGGAGAAGCGTGTATAGAGATAAAGTTCTTTGGAAATGCATCTGATGAAGATACATTCAAACTTCGATTTAAGATTGGTACAGAGATCATTGTAATTGGAAATGCAAAATATGATACTTATTCTTCAAGCATAATTATAGGACCAAGGGGAATATCACTTATAAAGGTAGCAGGAGAGAGAGAGGTTATAGAGTTTGGACATCTTGGAGATGAGGATTACCACAATATTATCATAACTGATAGAACTGATGATGAAAAAGAGAAAAGAGTAGAACTTCATTTGCATACAAAATCAAGTGCACAGGATGGTGTGGGTGAAGTAAAAGCATATATAGATACAGCGACAAAGTTTGGTATGACTGCTATGGCTATCACCGACCATGGCTGTGTAAATGCACTTGCTGATGCATATGACTACATAGAAGATAAGAAAAGACCAAGAAAAAATCAAAAGTTCAAACTTATATATGGAGTAGAGGGATATCTCGTAGACGATTTTGAAAATTATTATATAGATAGAGATAATAATTTCTCAAAGAAATCTCATAAGATAAATGGTGATTTTGTAGTATTTGAACTTGCTACAACTGGCTTAAATAGAAAAAATGATGATATCATAAAGATAGAAGCTGTAAGGGTCAGTGACTTTGCAGTTACAGGTAATTATGAAGCATTTGTAAAAACAAATAAACCAATAAGTGTAAATATAAGAGACAACACTGGCATAAGAGAAAGTGATCTTACGAATGCAGGAACTCTTAAAGATGCATTATCTGGCTTAATAAACTTTGCAAAAGATTCTGTACTTGTGACATCAAGTTTTAATCCAAATTGGATGATAACTGATATATTAAAAGAGAATGGATTTGATAATGATGTAGCTGTTTTAGATTTAACTACTATATCAAGATTAGTTTTACCTAAATTGAAAAGAAGTGATTTGGTTTCTATAGCCAAAGAATTAAAGATTAAATATGAAGGACTTACAGATAGAAAAAAAGGTGAGACAAAGAAAGTCTTGACTCCAAAAGAAAAACTGATTCTTGAAGGACCAATTTTAAGTGCGATTCTTCGAATTTTGAATACTGACTATGCTGTAAATGATATATCAGAATTGCGAGATAAGATAAAAATAACAGATGAGTTTATCCGTAGGCTTCCATACTATCATATAATTTTACTTGCAAAAAATGATGTGGGAAGAGTAAATCTATATAAACTTGTGTCTGATTCAAGTATAAAATATATGTATAACAAAAGACCAAGGATGCCACGTTCATTGATTAATAAGTATAGAGAAGGTCTTATCATAGGTTCTGCTTGTATCGTTGGAGAGTTTATGAATGCAGTAAAAAATGGTGCAAGTGATGATTATCTAAAGAATATAGCAATGTATTATGATTATCTTGAGATACAACCTGTGTTAAATAATTCTTTCTTACTTATAGAAGATAAGGAGAACTTTAAGAGCATAAAAGATTTAGAAGATTTAAATCGAAAAGTTATAGAGATTGCAGATGAAATAGGCAAGTTAGTTGTAGCAACTTGTGATTGCCACTATGTAGAAAAGTCTGATAAACTTTTTAGAACAATATTAAGGATTGGGACATCATATAAAAAGACAAATGTAAACGCAGAAGGCAAACTTAAAGTAGAAATAGCAGAAGGACTTGAGAGTTCAAATGCTGAAGAGTTGTATTTTAGAACAACAAAAGAAATGCTTGATGAGTTTGCTTATCTTGGAATTGATAAGGCAAGAGAAGTAGTTATCACCAACACAAATAAGATAAATAATATGATAGAAGAGATAATTCCAAAAAGACTTGATAAGTGTCCTCCACATATAGAAGGCAGTGATGAAGAATTAAAGAACTCTTGCTATGCAAAGTATGAAAAAATATTTGGTGATACAAATATAGAAGAGGTAAAAAATCGTCTTGACAATGAGTTAAAGTATATAATTGACAATGGCTACTCTGTGATGTATATAGCCGCAAAGAAACTCATAGATTATTCAGTTGAAAATGGATATCCAGTTGGATCAAGAGGATCAGTGGGCTCTAGCTTTGTAGCGACACTTATTGGAGTGTCAGAAGTGAATCCATTAAAACCTTATTATAGGTGTCCAAAATGTAATCATATAGAATATGATACAGAAGAGACAAGAAAGTATGAAAATGACACTGGCTTTGATATGCCGGATAAAAATTGTCCAGTTTGCAATACTAAAATGTTGAAAGATGGAGTGAATATACCATTTGAGACATTTTTGGGCATCCCAGGAGATAAGGCTGCTCATAAGGAGCCAGACATTGACTTAAACTTTTGTTCAGTTTATCAGTCAAGTATTCACAGAAAGACTGTAGACTTATTTGGTGAAGCAAATACATTTAAGGCTGGAACGGTAGGAACAGTAGCTCCTAAAACAGCCTATGCTTATGTAGAGAAGTATGCAAAGCAAGAAAAGAAGAGTCTTACACATGAACAAATAAATTATTATGTGGGAAAGATACTTGATTGCAAAAATAATACAGGACAGCATCCGGGTGGAATGGTTGTGCTTCCAAAAGGTGAAGAGATATATACATTTACTCCTATACAACTTGCAGCAGATAAAGAGGGAAATGGAATCACAACTCATTTTGATTATCATAAAATAGATAAAAACTTATTGAAACTTGACTTGCTTGGACATGACTCACCACTTATACTCAAAAAACTTGGTGAATTAACAGGCACCAATTTTTTGGAAGTTCCATTTTATGAGGAAGAGGTTCTTAGGTTATTTAAGAATACATCAAGTTTAGGTATCACTTCAAATGATATAAGTGGGACTAAACTTGGCTGCCTAACTATTCCAGAGTTTGGAACTGACTTTGCGATGGGTATGTGTGAGGAAGCAAAACCAAAGACTGTAGCGGATTTAATCCGTATAGCAGGTCTTGCTCATGGAACAGATGTGTGGCAGGGCAATGTTCAAGAGCTTATAAGAAATGGTGACTGCGAATTAAACTCTGCTATCTGTTGCAGAGATGACATAATGATATATCTCATAGATAAGGGTCTTGATATGGGACTTGCATTTAATATTATGGAAAGTGTCAGAAAGGGAAAAGGCTTAAAGGCAGAGTGGGTAGATGAGATGAAAGCACATGATGTGCCAGACTGGTACATTGGGTGCTGTAAGAAAATTAAGTATATGTTCCCTAAAGCTCATGCAGCAGCGTATGTTCTCGCATCACTTCGGATAGCATATTACAAAGTGCACTATCCAAAAGAATACTATGCAGTGTATTTTTCTGTGAAGAAAGATGGTATAGATTATAAACTGATGATGCAAAGTAAAGAAGACATTACTTATCACATAGCAAAAATTAAAAGGATAATTAATGAGAAAAGTTCAGATTCTGACTTCAAGAAAAAAATGAGTGAGCAGGAAAAAACTGAAAATGTTAGTGAGAAAAAAATTATAAATGATATAGATGATGTAAGCGATGAAGAAAAACTTGATGATGAGACACTTACTTATAAAAAGTATGAGGAGATGTCTGCAAAAAACTTATATGATTTATATATGGTATATAGGGTAGTGGAAGAAATGAAGGCAAGGGGAATTGATTTCTGTCCTATAGATATTTATAAAGCAAAATGCAGTGATTTTCAAGTTATTGATGGTAAAATAATGCCTTCCTTTGATTCCATACCTGGTGTAGGAACAAAGGATATTGACATAGATTATAATAATAACATTCCCGAGAGTGAAAAGAGTACTGCTATGAAATGTGAGATAGAAGGGAATAAAGGTGAGTACAGTTCTATAGAAAACTTTGCTAATAGGACAGGAGTAAATAAGACTGTGCTTGAAACTATGAAGAAACTGGACTTATTTAAGGGTATGAAAGAAGAGGAACAGAATACTGTTTTTGACTATTTATAAGACTTAATGTTAAAGATATGAAATTTGGGACAGCATTATTTTAGAGATGATATATGTTTATATAAGTAAAGAGTTAAAACCATTTGAGACAGACATAAGAGATTTATGTCTGGCTTTTTTTACTTTGAAGAAAATCACTTATCTATTTGAAGATGAGATAAGTGTTAAAACATTTGAAAGTAAGATAAACTCTGATGATATTGTTGTGAAAGATTATTATGATGGTAGTGCAAGTGGAGATAGACTTAAAATTAAATCTGAAGTAAAAAGGCAACTATATAATTATTTGAGTAATTTAACGGGTAAGAAGCTTTTGTGGGGGACTCTCACTGGTATAAGACCTGTAAATATAGTTACTGAAATTATAGAAAATACTGGATTAAGTAAAATTAAGTATGGGAAAGATAGAAGTACAAGTGGGAGAGCAATAAATGATGTAATGGGCTTAAGCCCTATAGTAGAGATAGAAAATCCTATATATAAAGAAAACGAAACTATAAAGGAATATTTGAAAAAAGAGTATTATATAAGTGATGAAAAGGCATTTGAACTCATTAAGATAGCAAGAAATGAGATAAGCATACTTGATAGGCAAATAGTAAGAGATTATAAAGATAGTTATAGTGTTTATGTAGGTGTTCCTTTTTGTAAAAGTACCTGCCTATATTGTTCATTTACATCATTCAATATAGAAAAGTTCTCTAAATATGTAGATAGATATTTAGATACACTTAAAAAAGATTTTAGTTTGCGAGTTGAGAGAATAGTAAATCAAAATGAGTTAATTGCAGATAAAGTTCGTGAGAGTGTAAAAAGTAGTTCTATAAATAAACTTACTCCTTTAACTCTTTATATAGGTGGTGGGACACCTACATCTCTTGATGAAAAACATTTTGAAGTATTACTTTCAATCATTGATGACTATGTTGATAAAAGTAAGTGTGTCGAATATACAGTGGAAGCGGGGCGCCCAGATACAATTAGCAAAGAAAAATTATTGATAATGAAGAAACATGGTGTGACAAGAATATCAATTAATCCACAGAGTTTCAATCAGAAAACTTTAGACCTTATCGGTAGGAAACATAGCGTCAAAGATGTTGTAGAAAAGTTTAGACTTGCGAGAACTTTGGGCTTTGACAATATAAATATGGATATAATTTTGGGGCTTCCGAATGAACATCTATTTGAGGTTTTAAAGACATTAAATGGGATAAGAAAACTTAAGCCTGACTCATTTACAGTTCATTCACTTGCACTTAAAAGGGCTGCAAGGCTCAACTTTGAACTTGAAGCGTGGACTAATAACTATTATCTTGCAGGAGTAGGGAAAAATAGAGATGGCAAATCAGATAAGAAGTTAGAAAGTGTTGCAAAACTTAAGTTTTCATCTTTGCAAGAAGGGAAGAGAGAAATTGATAAAATGTTTAAGTGGTGCGAAAGATTGTCTGAATATCTGAAATTAAAACCATATTATCTATATAGACAAAAAAACATAGCAGGGAACCTTGAAAATGTCGGCTATGCAAAGGAAGGCAAAGAGTGTATCTATAATATTATGATGATGAGTGAAAGACATTCTGTGTATGGATTTGGGACAGGCACTACCAAAGAAGTTTTTTATGAAAATGGTAACAAAAGAATTGAAAGTGAAGAAGGCTATAAATCAGTTATAGATTATTGTGAAAGAGTAGGAGTTTAGTTGCTTTACGAAGTTAAAAATGGAACAGTTTCTCTTGGAGGGAATGAGATATTGTCTCATTTCAATTTTCGTATGGTTGACAATGAGAAGATAGGTATAGTGGGGAGAAATGGAGCAGGGAAAACTACGTTACTTAAACTTATGAATGATGAAGTGCATCTTGACTATAATGATGACAACACAATTGGTGAAATAGTTAAGTCAAAAGACTTTAACTGTGGTTATCTTAAGCAACAACTTGCAGAAGCGAGGTCAATAGAGTCTTTACCCACTATGACAGTTTATAGTTATTTACTTGAAGCATTTACAAAGCTATTAGAGATGGAGAGAAAAATTGAGATACTCACAAATGAACTGGAAAAGGAATATGATGAGAAAAAAACAATAGAACTGAACACTATGATAGATACCTATAATTTTGAAGGGGGATACACTTATTTAAGAGAACTAAAGACGGGATTTAAGAAATTTGGATTTAATGAAGATGATTTGCAAAGACCAATAAGTGAGTTTTCGGGTGGTCAGTCTACCAAAATATCATTACTTAAGTTGCTTCTATCTAAACCAGATGTGCTTATGCTTGATGAGCCGACAAATCATCTTGATATATCAGCGATAGAGTGGACAGAAAACTATCTAAAAAATTATAAAAAGAATATAGTTGTAGTTTCTCATGATAGAATGTTTCTCGATAATATTTGCAATGTCATCTATGATGTGGAAAATAAGGAGACAGTTCGTTATGATGGAAATTATACTGACTTTGTCGCTCAAAAAAAGATTAATTATGAGTTAAAACTTGCGGAGTATAATAAAAACTTAAAGGAAATAGAAAGACTAACTGAACTTGCTGATAGATTTAGATATAAGGCTACAAAGGCAAAGATGGTACAGTCAAAAGACAAGGTCATTGAAAAACTTAAAGATAAGACATTTAAACCAGTTGAAGCTGACACAAAGACTTTTCATGTAAAGATAGTTCCAAATAAGGCTGGTGGAAAAGAAGTATTGAGATGTGAAGACTTGGCGATAGGCTATGGTGGAGATGAAAGAGGGAATGTTGCAAATGAAAGCATAGGGAATAGATTTCAATATAAAAATGCATCACACATAATTACAAAAGTAAACTTACTTGTAAATAGAGGAGACAGACTTGCAGTTATAGGTGCAAATGGAACAGGGAAATCAACATTTATAAAAACCATAGTTGGAGTTTTGCCAAAGATTTCTGGCGAGTATAATTTTGGACATGAGATTTCATACGAATATTTTGACCAGAGAATAGCTGAAAATAGTTCGGTAAAAACATTGTTTGATGATTTTTCTGATGAGTTTCCAAGTTATGATAATACCACGGTTAGAAATAGGCTCGGCAGATTTTTATTTGATGAAGAAGATATAGTTAAGAGAGTTTGCGATTTATCTGGTGGAGAGAAAGTTAGGTTAAGTCTTGCTAAGATTTTTGAAAGGAAACCAAATCTTTTGATACTTGATGAACCGACAAATCACCTTGACATTCTTGGTAAAGAGTCGCTTGAAGAGATAATAGAAAGTTTTGAGGGCACAGTTATATTTGTATCGCATGATAGATATTTTGTGAAGAAAATTGCAAGTAAGGTTTTGCTATTTGAAAGTAACGATACGGGTAGCAATATGTCAGGGACTTGCAATTTTGAAGTTTTGACAAGGTTTTTTGAATTTGGCTATGATGATTATGAAAAATATGAGCGTGAGAAAATGACTGATGAAGACAGCGAAAGTGTAGTAGCGAAATCTCATAATGTAAAAATCAAAGAAAAAGATAGTGAAAATAAGCTTAATTATGAAGAAAAAAAGTTAAAAAATAGAGATGAAAAAAAGGCAAAGAAACTTGAAAATGAAATAGCAGGTTTAGAAGCAGAACTAAAGGCATTAAATGAAAAACTTGAAGATAGCAGTATAGCAAGTAATTTTGAAGAGCTTTCAAAACTGCAACATGAGATAGATGAGAAGAATAGCATTATAGAAAAGAAATATGCTGAATGGGCGGATTTACAATAATAGGGCGAGTTTTAAGGGATTGTATAGTAAGAAAAATGTCATAAAATCTATAAATTCAAACTCAAAAAAATCTTGACAAAATAGGCAAAAATAGTATAATTATTGTAACAATTCATATAGGAGGAATAGTATGAAGAAGAGAATTATAAGCTTAGTATTAGCTTTGACATTCGTATTTGCATCAGTTCTTTCTACTAACGCTGCTTCTTTTTCACAAGGCGCAACTGTTGGTTCAGTAACAACAAAGAACCCAACTTCAATGTCTTATAAAGATGTTAGCCGTCTTGCAGAGATAGCAACAAACGTTCGTGGAAAACAAGCTAGAATAGTAAATGCAACAAGATACAATGGTAGCAATACAACTTGGATCGCTAGACTTAACTTCGGTGACGGTGGCGACCAATGTGCAGCTGATTTCGTTCTTACTGTTTACCCATATTCTTGGGATGCAAAGACTCAATCAGTTACTTCATTACCATTTGCAAATGCTGAAGAAGGTACTGCTAAGTTTGGACCATGTTGGTATTATTTCGGATTATTCGATGATACTACTCACCAATCATGTGGTTTCGCTATAGCTGAAAGAATTAAGAGATGGCCAGATTGGAAAGATCTTTCATTCTCTGGTGTTACTTACAGAGGTGTTGGCTATACTGGTTCTTATGCTGAGGGAAATGATCAAGCTTTCATGGAAAAGCACATTCAATAATTAATTATTATGTGAGAAAAAGAAAGTCCATGCGTACGCGATGGACTTTTTTTGTTGAGTAAAAATGGTTGACAAAAGTCATCTATTTTAGTATTATTATAGGGCTCTTAAATGAGTCCTTTTTTTATCTCATTTTGAGTATCACCGAAAATGACAGTGCAAGAAACTATTAAAAAAGGAATTGTACTTGCACACCAGAGTAAGGAGGAAAATAATATGACATTCGTTCCAAAGGCAGTTGATATTGCCACAAAAAAGTGGTACGTCATTGACTGCGACAATGTTGTTCTTGGAAGACTTGCTACTAAAGCAGCTGAAGTTCTTCAAGGAAAACATAAAGTTACTTATATGCCAAATGTAGATATGGGTGACTATGTAATAATAGTAAATGCTGAAAAGATTAAGGTAACAGGAAAGAAACTTGATCAAAAAGTTTATTTCCATCATACTGGTTGGCTTGGTGGAGGTAGATATATCACACTCCGCGAATTAAAAAATAAGTTCCCAGAGAGAGTAGTTGAATATGCTATAAAGGGAATGTTGCCAAAGGGACCTCTCGGCAGACAAATGTACAGAAAGTTATTTGTATATGCTGGACCAGAACACAAACATCAGGCACAAAAACCTGAAGCATTAAAGGTATAGGAGGAAAGCTCATATGGCAAAATTAAAAGAAAGATATTACGGAACTGGTAGAAGAAAAAAATCTGTAGCAAGAGTTTATCTAATGCCAGGAAAAGGTGAGATAACTATAAATAAAAGATCACTTGATGATTATGTAGGACTTGAGACATTAAAGAAGATAATAAATCAACCTTTTGTAGCTACTAAAACAGAAGGTAAGTATAATGTTTTAGTCAATGTATATGGTGGTGGCACATCAGGTCAGGCAGGTGCAATAAGACATGGTATAGCAAGAGCTCTCCTTTCAGTAGACCCTGAATATAGAAAGCTTCTCAAAAAAGAAGGCTACTTAACTCGTGACCCACGTATGAAAGAAAGAAAGAAATATGGCTTGAAATCAGCAAGAAGAGCACCACAATTCTCAAAGAGATAATTCTTATCCCCCTTTTCAAAAAGGGGGTTTTTATTTAGTACAAAATATGTTAATATATTAGACACAATTATAAATTATAATAAAAAGTGATAAATAAATGTGTTATAAAGGAGTATAAGACATGAAAAAGAGTTTAGTATTAATGTTACTTGGTCTTTGCATTATGGTGAGTTCGTGCAAGAATAATACGGCTGATAGTAGTGTACTTGAGTCAACGACACCTACTGCAGATGCAGATGGCAATATAGATTTTAATGTAAATATTGATGGCGCCGCACTTCATGGGACTATGAATAAAAGCTGGAAGCGTGAGGAACCAACTAAAAAAGAGCAAAGAAACATTGAGCAAATCACTGATATATTTAATAGTACTAATCTTGAAGTAAATAGTACACTTTTTGAGTGTCTATATGGAGAAATTGATGGACCAATTAGTGTGTGGAGTTTACTCTATGGAAGAAATGAAGAGCTACTTGATTATTATGGAATTATAGTAAGAAGCAATGGCAATGATTATGTTTTCCCTGACATCTGCCATGGTAAGAATCCTGTAGTAGATTATAATGATAAAAGTGGTACTCTTTTGATAGCAGGAGATGTCATAGAAGGCACAGGTACACATGTTGAAGCATTATATGTTTTAAGTGTCAATAAAAATGGCGAAGTTACATTTGATAAGATGTTAGATCCATTTGATGTTCAAGAGTATTTTAAGGAACAGGTAAATTATGATGTTGCTGATAATGATATATCACTTAAGATTAAGAATAAAAGTATTGCTGAAGTTACAAACTCTGAAGATGGACAAGGTCCAATAAGGGGTATCGCTGTCGGGGAACAGATAGCATATGAGTTTGATGAAAATCACAATATAAAAGTAAATGTAGTTCCAGGAGTTAAGTTTGGTGTAGGATCAAGTCTATATTATGAAGATATGCCAACACTTTCTGCTGATGTAAAGTATGATAATGGTAGTTTTAAATTATCAAATATAAGAATAAATGAAATGTAATAATTAAGGTGAGATATGTGTGGAATAATTGGCTTTTCAGGAACTGCAGATACAAAAGATGTAATTCTTGGTGGATTAAAGAGACTTGAATATAGAGGTTATGATTCTGCGGGAATAGCAATTTTAAATAATGACAAGATTAATATGGTTAAAACTTCAGGTAAGGTTGACCAATTGATTGAACTTGCTAAAAAAAATGATTCCCTAACTGGAAGTTGTGGTATAGGTCATACAAGATGGGCAACTCATGGAGTACCAAGTGATGTCAATGCTCATCCACATATGTCTTCTGATGGTAAATTTGCTATAGTTCATAATGGAATTATTGAAAACTATATAGAAATAAAGAATGAACTTACAAGAAAAGGTGTAAAGTTTTTAAGTGACACTGATACAGAAGTTATCGTGCAGTTGCTTGACTACTATTATGATGGAGATCTAAAAAAGACTCTGGTTAAAGTATCATCAATGATTGAAGGTTCATATGCACTTGGGGTACTCTGCACTGATTTTCCAAATACGATATATGTGGCAAAGGTTTCAAGCCCTTTACTTATAGGAGTAGGAGTTGGTGAAAATTATTTTGCATCAGACATAACAGCATTTATCAATAAGACAAAAAATGTCATCGATTTGGATGATGGAGAGTTTGCAGAAATCACTGCGAATAAAGTTTTTATCTTTGATAGTAAACTAAAAGAAATAAAAAAGCAGGAAAGAAAAGTTACTTGGGATGTTACAGCAGCTGAAAAAAGTGGTTATGAACATTTTATGCTTAAGGAAATTATGGAGCAACCAGCTTCTCTTAAAGCAACTATAGAACCAAGAATAAAAGATAATAAGATTAGTTTTGAAGAACTGAATATTGATATTAAAAAATATGATAGGATTTTAATCACTGCCTGTGGGTCGGCTTATTATGCAGGATGTGTAGGTAGAGATATAATTGAAAAGGTTTGCAACATACCAGTTTACACTGAAGTGGCAAGTGAGTTCAGATATAGAAATCCTATAATTGATGAGAAAACACTAGTCATAGCAATAAGCCAATCAGGCGAGACAGCAGATACAATCGCAGCAATCAAAGAAGCAAAAAGCAAATCATCTGATGTAGTTGCTATAGTAAATGTAGTAGGTAGTGCCATAGCTAAACTTGCAGATTATACTATATACACTTGGGCTGGTCCAGAGATTGCAGTTGCTACAACAAAAGGCTATACAACGCAAGTTGCCATTTTATATATGTTTGCCATTTGGGCAGCACATAAGTTGGAAAAAATAAATGATGATACATTTGCAAGTCTCACAAAAGATATAAAGAGTTTACCAGAGAGAGCACAGCGTACATTAGACTTAAATACGAGAGTAAAAAAATTAGCAGATAAGTATTATGAAAAGAAATCGGTGTTCTTTATTGGTAGGTATTTAGACTATGCAGTGTGCTTGGAAGGTTCGCTTAAGTTAAAAGAGATTTCATATATACATTCAGAAGCATATCCTGCAGGAGAACTTAAACATGGAACTATTGCTCTTATAGAAAAGGGAAGACTTGTTGTAGCAGTATGTTGCTATGAGCCATTACTTGATAAGATAATATCAAATATTCAGCAAGTAAAGGCAAGAGGTGCGCAGGTTCTTGCTCTTGCTGTAGAGGGAAATAAAAAAATATTTACAGAGTCTGATGATGTGCTACTTGTTCCTAAAACAAATGAATTGTTTATGGCAGTGATGGAAATAATACCACTTCAACTTTTTGCATACTATGTGGCAAAGAAGAATGGTTGTGACATCGATAAACCAAAGAATCTTGCAAAGTCTGTGACAGTAGAATAAAATTTGTGTGAAAGGAAATTAGATTGTGAGAAAGTTTTTGGTAGAAGGTATGAGTTGTGCTGCATGTCAAGCGAGAGTAGAAAATGCAGTTAGCAAAATAGATGGTGTCACATCTTGCACCGTATCGCTTCTCACAAACTCTATGAGTGTTGAGGGCGATGCAAGTGATGCTTCAATTATAAAAGCAGTGGTAGATGCTGGTTATGGAGCAAAATCATTTAATGACAAATCTAATTCAAATGTAGCTACTGACCCTGAAGAACAGTTAAAAGATTATGAAACACCGAAATTGATTAGAAGGCTTGTACTTTCTGCCTTCTTTTTGATTGTCCTTATGTATATAACTATGGGTCATAATATGCTAGGGCTTCCTCTACCATCATTTTTTGAAAATAATTATATCGCTCTTGGCATAACCCAGATGCTTTTTGCTGCTATAGTGATGATTATAAATCAAAAGTTTTTTGTGAGCGGTTTCAAATCAAGCATGCATCTTGCACCAAATATGGATACACTTGTGGCACTTGGTTCGCTTGTGTCATTCATATGGAGTTTATCTGTCTTATATAAAATATGCGGGATGATGGTAATGGGTGCTGATAGTACTTCCATAATGCATATTTATCATAATGAACTTTATTTTGAATCAGCAGCAATGATTCCTTGTCTTATCACAGTTGGTAAGACTCTTGAAGCAATGTCAAAAGGAAGGACAACGAATGCTCTAAAATCTCTTATGAAACTTGCACCGAAGGAAGCTTTAATCATAGTTAATGGTGTTGAAAAAGAAGTTAAGATAGATGAAGTAAAGATAGGTGACATTTTTAAGGTTTTGCCTGGCCAAAATATTCCTGTAGATGGAAAAGTGATAGATGGTGTGTCAGCAGTAAATGAATCAACACTCACAGGGGAATCAATACCTGTTGATAAGGCAATCGGTGATAAGGTATCCGCTGCAACTACAAATGAATCTGGAGTTTTAATCTGTCAAGCAGAGAGAGTTGGAAATGATACAACCATTAGTCAGATAATCAGTATGGTATCTGATGCAGCAGCAACAAAGGCACCGATAGCAAGAATCGCTGATAAAGTGTCTGCTGTGTTTGTACCAGCAGTTATACTTATAGCACTTATAGTGACATTACTTTGGATTTTAGTTGGAAGACAAGATTTAAGTTTCGCACTTGCAAGAGGGATATCAGTTCTCGTGATTTCTTGTCCTTGTGCTCTTGGTCTTGCTACTCCAGTAGCGATAATGGTTGGAAATGGTATAGGGGCAAAGAATGGAATATTATTTAAGACAAGTGAGGCACTTGAAGAACTTGGCAAAATAAATATTATTGCCTTTGACAAGACAGGAACTATAACAAAGGGTGAGCCAAAAGTTACTGATGAGTATGCGTTAGATGTAAGTGACAAAGAAAGATTTGACAATGAACTGATACGAACTGCCTACGCACTTGAAAAGAACTCTGAACATCCACTTGCGAAAGCAATTATCAACTATGTCGAAAGTGACCAAGATGCAAAATCATTTTTCAATAAATCTTATGACATAGCAACTGATTTTAAGGTTTTCCCAGGCAATGGTCTTACTGGAAAGATAGGTAAGAGCATAGTTAATGCTGGTAGTATGTCATTTATAAAGACACTTATAAAACTTGATGATAAAGTTATAAGTAAAGCAGAAGAATATGCAATTGATGGCAAGACTCCGATTTTCTTTGAGAAGGATGGCAGACTTCTTGGCATAATCGCTGTGGCTGATGTGGTAAAGGAAGATTCTGCAAAAGGCATATCTGAAATAAAAAAACTTGGTATAGAATCAACTATGCTAACTGGTGATAATGAGAAAACTGCAAATGCGATAGCAAAAGTTGCAGGGGTAAAAAATGTGATAGCAGGAGTTTTACCAGATGGAAAAGAAAGTGTCATAAATAAATTAAAGGAACACGGGAAAGTTGCCATGGTTGGAGATGGTATAAATGATGCTCCAGCACTTGTGAGAGCTGACATTGGTATCGCAATAGGTGTAGGTACGGATGTGGCAATAGATAGTGCAGACATTGTGCTTATGAATAGTAAACTTACAGATGTGTCAGCAGCTATTCGACTTAGTAAGGAAACATTTAGAAATATATGTGAAAATCTTTTCTGGGCATTTTTCTATAATGTCATTTGTATACCACTTGCAGCAGGAGTTTTTCCTTATAAGATGAATCCAATGGTTGCTGCAGCAGCGATGAGTTTATCAAGTTTTACTGTATGTACCAATTCACTCAGGCTTAATTTATTTGATATACATAATGATAAGGCATTTGCAAAATTATCTAATGTAAAATTAAACATAGAGCAAGAATTCAAGACAAATGGAAAAGGAGAAAGTAGTATGACTAAAATAGTAAAAATAGAAGGTATGATGTGCCCACATTGTGAAGCGACTGTGAAGAAAGTATTTGAAGCAAATGCGAAAGTAGCTGGTGCAGAGGTCTCACATCAAAATGGAACTGCGAAATTAAATCTTAAAGAAGATATGACAGAGAACGAGATTAAAGAGATAGTAGAAAATGCAGGTTATAAATATTTAAGTCTAAAGTAAGTAATCTGATGAAAGGCATAAAGAAAATATTATTAGTAAGTTTATCATTATTATTATTTGCGTGTAAAAATGATGCCGTTAAAGTAGATGAAAGTGTGGCAGATAAAGAACTTGTATCAGCTGGGACTGATGAAAGTTGGTATAAGGGTTACAGAGTGATAACTTTTGGAAAGTTTGAGCAGGATGCAAATGAAAAAAATGGTAAAGAAAGTATATCTTGGATAATTCTTGAAGACACAGGTAAGGATCGACTTTTGATTAGCAAAGATGTTTTATATGCTATGCCATATGATGATGATATAACTTTAGTTGGAGAGGATTTTAACAAGTACTGGGAAAAATCTTCTATTAGGAAATGGCTAAATGAAGAGTTCTATAATGAATCATTTAGTGAAGAAGAAAAAAAGTATGTATTAAACAGTGATGTAAGAAATGATTCTGTTTTTGGTATAAATAATAGTCAAGAATCAGTATATGCAGGTGCAGATACGGTAGATAAGGTGTATATATTGTCTGATGATGAATTGAGAGAGTATTTTGGTCTTGAACAAGACCGCAGGAGTGAAAATTATCAGGCAAGACCAAGTAATTTTGCTAAAAAGATTTTGGATGAAGAAAAAGGTAAAGAACAACTTGCAGTGTGGCATAAAGAACAAGACTATGAAGCAGAGTATGATGAATATGCAGAATATTGGGTAAGGTCATATGTTGGGTTTTCATCAATGAGTGCAAATGAGTATTATACTGAAGTAGTGGATAAGAGAGGACATGCTTCAAGTCGTGGTTTTACATACTATGTATCTAAAATTGATAAAAATGATGGCACTACAAAAAGTAGATTTTATAGTAGAGGTGTAAGACCTGTTATAAGAATTGCAGGGACATTTAAGAATGATGAAAATGTAAAGTCAGTGACGGAAGAGTTGCCAGTTAAATATAACATAAAAAGAATAAATGAGGCACACACTATAGCCTCTTATGACAAGAGTAAAACATACGAAAGTTTAGACACAGTAACTCTTGGCTCCTATGAGCAAGATAATATAGCTTCAAATGGTAAAGAAGAAATAGAATGGTTTGTACTTAAAAAGGAAGATGGGAAAGCATTACTACTTAGCAAATATATTTTGGACTACATAGAGTATAGTAATGTTCTTGGAGATGTAGTTGTCTGGGAAAATTGTATGCTACGAGCGTGGGCAAATCATGAGTTCTATGATGCATCTTTTGGTGGAAAGGAAAAAGTTTTAATATTATCAAGTAAAATCAAAAACTATGACAACCCAGTGTATGGAAGTTCTTCGGGACCAGAAACTATTGATAAAGTATTTGTCCCAAGTATTGATGAATTATTGGAGACATTTTCTATAGATTATGATGATTGTATAAAAGAGTCATATTTTGATCAAAAGATAATAGATGATAATAGACTTCTGACAGTATACACAGATTATGCACTAAATAAATATAGAAAAGAAAAAAGCAATATGGAGGCAACAACTCTTCCGGATTTTTGGTTGAGAAATCAAGGTAGATGTGGTGAAGAAATAAATGGTAGATCAAATAATGCTATGACTGCAAGACAAACTATAGATTTACTTGGGAAGCCTTATGATATTTTCAAGTTTTCAAGTAATTCTGATAAAACAGTATCAACAAATCCCAAACTTGGATTTAGACCTTGTATATGGGTGGACTTAAGTGTTATAAATGAGTATGAGTAAGGAATGCCTAAAGTAATATTTTGCTTTATTATAACAAATGGTGTATAATTAATATATTATAAGTAATTTATATATAAGTATTTAGATGATAAAGAATATTTTTAAAACTTTATTTTGCATAATGCTAATATTACTACTTAAGGTTTATTGCTATGCAGAAGCAGATATTATAATACGAACTCCGGATCAGGATTTTTTTTCTGGTATCGGACCTGGTTTTGCTACCGATATGGCTGTAGCAGGAGATTCCTATGCTCAACATTTTTATAATGATGAGAAAAATAAAGACATAAAACTCTATGGTTATTTCAATGAAGGATATACACTTGAAATGAATAAGATGACCCTGAAAAATGCTTTTTATTCTGACCATAAGGTTGTATTCTTATCAATAAGTGTGAATGATAGACATAGAAGCACTCATCCAAGTGAGTTTGAGAATGAACTTCGAGAACTTTTTGATATAGCAGTTAGGACCAAGAAAATTGTGATAGTTCATTCATATATGTATTATGATTTAGCGAGTATGCCTGTATATCCATATTCTACATTTGAATATGATTCTATGATAAGAAAGTTAATCCTTGAGTATGACAATGTGTACTATATAGATATGAGTGATTGCACCGGAGTCGAGTATATGTTATCGGATGGGATTCATTACAATAAAAAGTTTAATGATGAAATGTATAAAAGACTGAGTACAATGATTGAAATGATAAGGAATAATATTTATGAACAGCGAAAAACTGACTAGGGCAGATGTAAAAAAAATACAAGATGAGATACTTGAGAGAAAAACTGTCCTTAGACCTAAAATATTAGAAGATGTTAAGACAGCAAGAGCACAAGGTGATCTTTCTGAAAACTTTGAATACTATGCAGCACGTAAAGCAAATAGAGAAAATAATTCAAGAATCGAATATCTTGAGAAGATGCTCAAATACGCTACAATCATAGAAGAGGATAGTAATGGTGGAGTTAGTCTCAATAATACTGTAAAAGTCAAATTTGTTGAAGAAGGTGTAGATGAAGTATCTTGGGAAGAAGATACTTACAAGATAGTAACTTCTATAAGAGCAGACTCAATGAAAAATAAAGTTAGTATCGAGTCTCCACTTGGCAAAGCACTTCTCTCACACAAGGTAGACGAATTAGTAAAGGTTGAACTTGAGAATGGTTCAAGTTATGAATTAAAAATCATTGAAATCGACACTACAACAGATGGCGATGATGACATAAAAGCTTTTTAAGGATGGTGATAGATATGAATAAAGATTTTTATACAATGGATAAGATAGTTGCGCTCTGTAAAAACAGAGGATTTTTATTTCCAGGTTCAGAGATATATGGAGGTCTTGCAAACTCTTGGGACTATGGAAATCTTGGTGTAGAACTTAAAAATAATGTAAAAGATGCATGGAGAAAAAAGTTTGTACAAGAATCTAAATATAATGTAGGACTTGATTCGGCGATACTTATGAATCCACAAACTTGGGTTGCTTCAGGTCACCTTGGCTCATTTTCTGATCCGCTTATGGATTGTAAAGAGTGTAAACAAAGATTTAGGGCTGATAAATTGATAGAAGATTTTGCAAAAGAGAAAAATATAGAATTAACTTCATCTATAGATGGTTGGTCACATGAAGAAATGGAGAAGTGGATTAATGATAATAATGTCCCATGTCCAAGTTGCGGTAAACACAACTTTACTTCTATAAGAGAGTTCAATCTTATGTTTAAGACATTCCAGGGTGTGACTGAAGATGCAAAGAATGTTGTCTACTTAAGACCAGAGACAGCGCAAGGCATTTTTGTCAATTTCAAAAATGTGCAGAGAACAAGTCGTAGGAAAATACCATTTGGTATAGCTCAAGTTGGTAAGTCTTTTAGAAATGAGATAACTCCAGGTAATTTTATATTCCGTATAAGAGAGTTTGAACAGATGGAATTGGAGTTTTTCTGCAAACCTGGTACAGACCTTGAGTGGTTTAACTACTGGAGAAAATATTGCATTGACTTTTTACATAATCTTGGATTAAAAGATGAGATGCTTCGTCTCCGCGATCACGATAAAGAGGAATTGTCATTTTATAGTAAGGCTACAACTGATATAGAGTTTTTATTCCCATTTGGATGGGGAGAGCTTTGGGGGATAGCAGATAGAACTGACTATGACCTTACACAGCATATGAAAGTATCAGGAGAAGACTTACAGTATTTTGATGATGAGACAAATGAAAAGTATACTCCTTATGTTATAGAGCCATCTCTTGGTGCTGATAGAGTGACTCTTGCTTTCTTATGTGCTGCATATGATGAAGAGGTTGTAGGAGAAGGCGATACAAGAGTGGTTATGCATTTCCATCCAGCTATTGCTCCGATAAAAATTGCGGTCCTTCCACTTTCTAAAAAATTATCAGATCCTGCGATGAAGATATATGATGAGTTATGTAAGTATTATATGTGTGACTTTGATGAAAAAGGAACTATAGGTAAGAGATATAGAAGAGAAGATGAGATAGGAACTCCATACTGCATAACTTATGATTTTGATTCAGAAAATGATAAACAAGTAACTATAAGAGAAAGAGATAGTATGCAACAAGTTCGTATACCTATAGACGGACTTAAAAAGTATTTCGAGGAGAAGTTTGTGTTTTAATGAAACTCTTAAAATCAAAGTTTAAAGAATCTGCTGTGTCTATAATCCCTATTGTGGCGATAGTTTTTTTGATATCACTAACTCCACTATTTACAATAGCGACAAATGAATTGATAGTTTTTTTAGTATCATCAGTTGCGTTAATAATTGGTATGACGCTATTTAATATTGGAGCAGAGATGTCTATGACACCTATGGGCGATTATGCTGGTATGGGACTTATCAAGACAAAAAAACTTTTACTTATAATTTTGGTTGCTCTTTTTATGGGGATACTTGTGACAATAGCAGAGCCTGACCTCATAGTTTTGAGCCAACAAGTTAAAGATGTGGTAGATGCTTCAACTTTTGTATTTAGTGTGGGAATTGGTGTGGGTTGTTTTCTAGTTATTGCTTTATTAAAAGTAATATTTAATAGACAACTTGCGACACTTTTATTATTATTTTATATGTTAATATTTGCTTTGTCAGCACTTCTGATTGAAATGGATAAGTGGCAACTTTTGCCTCTTGCCTTTGATTCAGGTGGTGTAACTACTGGTCCTATAACTGTGCCATTTATTATGTCTTTTGGTGTTGGCATAGCGGCAACAGTAGGTGGTAGAAATAGTAGCGAGAATTCATTCGGATTTGTAGCACTTTGCTCTGTAGGACCAATTCTCGTAGTACTTATTACTTTGATTTTGGGAAATGGCTCTATAGCATATACGCTTTCTGACTATAGTATGAGTGCGATACTGCGAAGTGGAGTTTTGAAAGTGATTTTGTATGAGGGACAGGGAGTGCTAAAAGCACTATGTTTTATCTTTGCATTCTTTCTTGTGCTAAATTATTTTATAATGAAATTACCAATAAAGAAATTGTTACAGATTGTGATAGGTCTTATCATAACATTAGTAGGACTAGTTACTTTTTTAACAACTGCTGCTGTAGGTTTCTTGCCAGTTGGTTTTAGCCTTGGCAGTCAGATAATTAAATCAGATAATTCGGTAGCAATCGTCTTATGTTTTATAATAGGTATGACAGTTGTTTTGGCGGAACCTGCGATACATGTGCTCACAAGTCAAGTTGAAGAAGTAACAGGTGGAAATGTTTCTAAAAAATCAATGCTCATAGCATTATCTCTTGGTGTAGGATTTGCGATAGCATTATCAATGCTTCGTATAATAAAAGGAATTCCACTAATTTATTATTTGATACCTGGATATTTTGTGTCACTTGCACTTTCTTTATTTGTGCCACCACTTTATACTGCGATAGCTTTTGATTCAGGTGGTGTAGCAAGTGGACCACTTACTTCTACATTTATACTTCCGTTTATGATAGGTGCATGTGCAAGTACTCTGGGAGAAAATAATGTTATGGAGTTTGCCTTTGGAGTAGTAGCAACTGTGGCTATGACACCACTTATCTCAATTCAAGTTTTAGGTTTTAGAGCTGTCATGGCAAAGACAGTGCGAGATAGAATCTCTATGAAGAGAATACTTCGTGCAGATGATAATCAGATTATATATTTTGATAATTAGATAATAGGGTAATGATATGGCAACAGATAGTAAAAAATTAACATCAACAAAAAAATTAAGCCTACTTATGACAGTAGTTCATAAAGAAAAGGCAGATTATTTTCTTGACTTGATAGAAAGTAATAATGTTAATTTGCAGATTACACTTATCGGAAATGGTACTACGAAGTCACAGATATTTACTGATGAAGTGGGAACCAAGGCAGTAATATTAAGCATAGTTAGTGATGACAATTTAGATAAGATTCTTAAAGTTCTTGAAGAAAAGTTTTTAAGTTTAAGAGAGGGAAAAGGTGTATCATGGGCAATACCACTTTCGAGCGTTATGGGAGTAACTTTCTTCAATTTTTTGAGTAATAATAGAGAAAGCGTTATATAGTAGGTGAATAATATGGGTGATGTAAAGTATGAGACAATAATATGTATAGCTAATGCAGGATTTTCAGGTGAAGTTATGGATGCTGCAAGAAAGGAAGGAGCTACAGGTGGAACCATACTTCATGCAAGAGGGACTGCAAGAAAAAAAGCTGAAGAAGAGTTTAAGATAACTGTCAATCCTGAAAAGGATTTCATTTTAATCGTTGTGAGAGCTGACCTAAAAGATAATATTATGAAATCCATCTATGAACATGCAGGACTTAATACTGATGCAAACTGTGTAGCTTTTTCACTTCCTGTCACAAAGGCTCTTGGTATAAAATAGCTACCACAAATCTACCACTATTTACCAAAACTCTACCACTTAACATTTTTTATATTTGATTTTATAATGACACCATAAGTTAAAAATAATTTAGTAGTAATTATAAAAGTGAGGTGTCAATTATGAAAAGAACAAATAATGTAAATGTTATATCAGTTTCAACAAAGGCAGTAGTAGTTTTTTCAGCAGTAGCTATGACCATAGTATCATTATTCCTTATGTCAAGTGCAAACTTTGCAAAAGAGATTGGTGATGAGTTTGGTGGCCCTGGCATAGGATTAAAGGATTCTACTTGGGATGGTTCAATTACAAATAGAATATATGGCTATGGAAGTCTTAACAACATAGTAGGTGATGAAGTAGTAGAGCATATGGCTTTCAGTTTAGATGGTCCTACTAAATACGTAGAGTATACTGATGCTAATCCTATAGACCATTCTCTTATCGACATGGGACCAAAGTCAGCAAGTAATGAAGCATATTCACTTCATTTCATAAATGATGGCGGACCTGGTATGAAAATAAACTCAAATGCTTTGGGTAGCACAATGATTTACAATGATGGTGGACCTGGATACTTGGTATCAGCATTAAATACTACTCAAAATGTTGAGAATGTAGCAAATGGACCAAAGGTATCAACTAAAGTTGTAGACCCAAGTGATTATCTAAAAGTATTCAATATGAAACCTTGTGATTTCAAGTTTGAAGGTAGTTCAAGGGCTGATAAATTAGGAAAATAGTAAGTAAAGTGCTATAAACAATGGGTTTATAGAAAACGCATATAAAGTATGATATAATAGAACGGTGTCAGCCGTTCTATTATTTTGTGTTTAAGGGAGCCTCTAAAAAGTAGATGTTCACATAAGGTCACATACAGGGAACTTCTTATATAAGTTTAGTAGTGCTAAAATAGTGGCAAAAACTATAGAATGTGTGCTATAATAAAATGATTTGGGAATCTTTAAAGATGTTTTAGAGATGACCCTTTTGTGATAACAACTAAAGGAGAAAGTTAATGAGTTGTAAAGTAGAAAAAATAGGAACAAATAAAGCAAAGTTCACTATTCAAATTGATAATGCTTCATTTCTTAAAGCTGAGGATAAGGCATTTAATAAAGAAAAGTCTAAATTATCAGTTCCAGGATTTAGGAAGGGTAAAGTAACAAAAGAAATGGCATTTAAAGTGTATGGTAGAAATGCATTTCTTGAAGAAGCAGTTAATGAATGTATCAATGATACATATTATGATGAGATAAAAAAGAGTAATGAAAAAGTTTTAGCTCCACCTAAAATAAATGTTATTCAAGCTGATGTAACGAAAGATTTTATCTATGAAGCTGAAGTTGCTATAGTTCCAGAGATAAAACTTGGTAAGTACAAAGGACTTAACTCTAAAAAGGTAGAGATCAAAATCAGTGATGAGGATGTAGATAAGAGAATTGAAGAGGAAAGACAAAAGAATGCTCGTCTTGTTGTAGTAGATAGAAAATCAAAAAAAGGCGATACAGTAAATATTGATTTTGATGGCTATGTAGATGACAAGCAGTTTAAGGGTGGAAAGGCTGAAAATTATGATTTAGTACTTGGTAGTAAATCATTTATAGATAATTTTGAAGATCAACTTGTAGATAAATCTTCTGGCGATGAAGTTGATGTAAATGTGACATTCCCTGATAACTATGGTGAGAAATCACTTGCTGGTAAAAAAGCACTTTTCAAAGTCAAGGTACACGAAGTAAAGGAGAAGCAACTTCCAGAAGTAAATGATGAGTTTGTATCTGAAATATCAGAGTTTGAGACTTTGGCAGAGTATAAAGATGATATAAGAAAAAAACTTACAGAACTTCGCGAAAGACAATTTAAGGAAGATGAAAAAGGAAAGTTGCTTGATGAGGTTGTTAAGAATACACACATTGACCTTGCTGATGAAGCCATAGAAGCTCAAATTGATGAGATGCTCTATAACTATAACAATCGTTTAAGATACCAGGGTATAGATTTAGAAAAATATCTTGAGATGATGAAGAAGACAAAAGAAGAGTTTAGAAAAGAACAAAGACCTAATGCTGAAAGAAGTCTTAAAAATAGTATAGTACTTGAAGAGATTGCAAAGGTAGAGCATATAGAGGCTACAGATGAGATGGTAGATGAAGAATTAAGCAATATGGCAAGATCATATGGTATGGATGTGGAGCAGTTTAAGAAATCATATGCTAATCCTGAAGACACAAAGAGACTAAAAGATGATTTGCTCTATCCAGCAGTTTTAAACTTCCTATATGATAATGCGAAGATATCATAGGTAAGTACACATTAATTTATAAAAAAGTTTGAGAAAGGAGAAATATAATAGTTATTAATATAAAGAATTAATAATTCTATTATGAAAGATTATTATGAACGAAAGAGGATATATTCCAATGCCCTATGTTATAAAGCAGACAAGCAAAGGCGAAAGACAATATGATATTTTTTCAAGACTTTTGGAGGAGAGAATTATATTTATAGCTGATACTGTGACAGATGATTTATCATCTATAGTTATGGCACAACTTTTACTTCTTGAGTCAGAAGACCCTAAAAAAGATATTATGCTTTATATAAATAGCCCAGGTGGATCAATTTCAGCTGGTATGGCTATCTATGATACTATGAAATACATAAAGTGTGATGTGCAAACTATTTGTATGGGTATGGCGGCAAGTATGGGAGCATTCTTACTTGCTGGAGGAACCAAGGGAAAAAGATTTGCACTTCCACATTCAGAGATACTTATACACCAACCTCTTATGAGTGGAGTTGGTGGTCAGGCTACAGAGATAGAGATAGCTGCTAACCATATCATAAATATCAAAAAGCAAATGAATGAGATGTTGGCAGATTTTACAGGTCAAGATTATGATACAGTTGTAAAAGCAACAGATAGAGATAATTGGATGACACCAGAAGAGGCTCTTAAGTTTGGTCTTATAGATAAGGTTATAGATAAGCACTAATAGGAGTGAGTGAATGGAAGATAAGATTCCTTTTTGTTCGTTTTGTGGGAAAACAGCAAGTCAAGTTAGAAAACTTATAGCCGCTACAAAAGAAGATACATTTATCTGTGATGAATGTGTTGAGTGGTGCTCTGATTTGCTTGAGGAAGAAAGACTTAATGAACAAAACAGAGAAGGCAGTGAGACAGATATACAGGCTATACTTGATAAAATTGATATGTTAAAACCTGCTACTATAAAAAATTATCTCGACCAGTATATCATCGGTCAAGATGATGCAAAAAAGAGTATAGCGGTTGCTGTATATAATCATTACAAGCGAATAAAAAATAAAGACCATGATGTAGATATTCAAAAATCTAATTTACTCTTTATAGGACCTACTGGTAGTGGTAAAACATATATGGCAGAAACTCTTGCAAGATTTCTCGGAGTTCCATTTGCTATTGCTGATGCCACGACACTTACAGAGGCTGGTTACGTTGGAGAAGATGTTGAAAATGTGATACTCAAACTCTTATCTGCATCTGGAGGCGATGTAGCAAGAACTGAAATAGGAATTATTTACATTGATGAGATAGATAAGATAACTAAAAAAGGTGAAAACGTAAGCATAACTCGTGATGTATCTGGTGAAGGAGTGCAACAGGCTTTACTTAAAATCATCGAAGGCACAGAAGCAAATGTACCACCAGCAGGAGGAAGGAAGCACCCACAGCAGGAATATATACAGGTAAATACAAGAAATATTTTATTTATCTGTGGAGGTGCATTTGATGGACTTGAAAATATTATAGAAAGTAGAATTAATACTTCGACAGTAGGATTTAATACTAAACTCGTAGATAAAAAAGATATAAAATATGATGAATACATAAAGAAGTGTGAAACTAAAGACCTAGTGAGATATGGCTTGATACCAGAGTTAGTTGGAAGACTTCCTATAGTTGCGACACTTGAATCACTTGATGAAGAGGCACTTATAAAGATTTTGACTGAACCTAAAAATGCTATTGTAAAGCAGTATCAGAAACTTCTTCGATTTGACAATGTCGACCTTATATTTACTGATGAGGCATTAAAGATGGTCGCAAAGAAAGCGATGGAGAGAAATCTTGGTGCAAGAGGACTTAGGGGAATAATTGAAGAGATAATGAGAGATGTGATGTATGAAGTTCCTGATGATGAGAATATCAAAGAAGTTATAGTAACTGATAAATGTATAGTGGATGGTTCTAAACCAGAATATGTATACGGAAGTGACATAACTAAAAAAGGTGCGAAAAAAGCGATTAAAAAATCTGCATAAGATAAGCCCTGTGGGGCTTATTTTTATTGACAAAATGGATATTATATTGTATATAAATTGTATAGCGAGGAATAAATATGGATATCTATGATTATATTGAATCAAATGCTGTAAAAGAATATCTCAAAAGCATAAATTATAATTTTACTACGGAAGATAAATGTTATATTGTTGCGAAAAATGCTGTGATGACAATAGAAGATAAGATAAGAGCTTATAATGTCATTATGAAGACTTGCAAAGATGTAAAAATTACTCTGAAAAATGTGAATGAAACTTTATTTGAACTTATAACAAAACATATACTTGCCTATGATAAGTTTAAGATGGTATTTTTTAATGATAAAAATGCATTTTATAATTATATCTATTATAACATTAAAGAAGATAGATTTATTAGCATAGATGAGAAGTTCAGCACCTATAATGATGTGATAGAAGATATTAAATCAAAAAATATTTTTAAAAAAAGAAGTACTGGCTATAAGATTAGAATAAGAAGTGAAGATAAAGAAATGACAAGAATTAGGAGCATATGTATCAATAATAGATTTGAGATATTAAATGTATCGGCTTCATCAATAGATAGTAAGGATTTGCAAATAGTAGATTTCAATGACCTTGTTATGGGAAACATCATAGAGCATAATGGAATGAAAGTTGATATACCATTGCCATTTAATAAGGGAGACCTTGTATATTTTTTAGATTCTGGTAGGGGAGAAACAATTGGTGTGTTAAAGAGTATAGAATATAGTTCAACTTACGACAAACTGGTAAGGCTTGATACAGTGGCAAAAGCGACAAAGAATATAGTTGAAACTCTAACAAGTGATTATACACGAATTGATTACTATACGAAAGAATTAAAGGGGCGACACAAGGCAATAAAAAAACTTATAAAGGGGTAATAAATCTATGTTAATAGGCAAAAGAGAAAAAATTAGTGAAGAACAAAATAAGAAATTAGAACTATATGCAATTATAGGGATTACTATTTTTGCTATAGTTTCTTATCTTATAACTAATTTTGTCATAAAGAAAGACACAAGAAATGTAGCAGTATTTGTAAATGGTAAAAGGGTAACATTGATAGAAGGTCGCAAGATAGACTTAAATGCTCAAGGTACTTATGTGCTTGGTGGTAAAAATGGCGAATATAATGTTATAGAGATAAAAGACCATAAGATTAGATGTATAGATGCAAATTGTCCTGACAAAGTTTGTGTGAACCATGGATATTTAAATCCAGATGTCGATAATGATATGATTGTATGTGCACCACACGGGTTACTTATATCATATGAATAAAGGGGAAATCTCCCTAAAATCTCTTGATTTTATGTTATTTTATAGTTATAATTAGTATATATTGGCTGTAGAATATACAGCCAGTGCTTTTTTGGTTGAAAATAGGAGAATGAATGGATAATAAACGTCAAAGTAGTGGTAATAATGGGAAGAAACCATCTGGAGGTTTTCCACAGGCATTTTTTGGTTTATTGATTGCTTTTGTGGCAAGTACTTTTATTTGGTCATTATTCACATCTGGATCTGCTGGAAGGTATTTATCAAATAATCAGTTAGAACTTTCGTATTCTGAATTCATTAATAAAGTAGAGGAGGGAAAGATTTATAGAGTTCGCATATCTCCTGAAGATATTTATGCATATGAAAAAGGTGAACCATTTAATGCTGATGAGAAAATAGATATAAAAGATGAAAAGCAGATAGAAAATGTTTTAAGAAATTATCAAAAATCTCAAGACAAAGTTTATCATATAGTTAAAATATCAGATGATAAAGATTTAGTTAATCGATTAGTTGAAAAAGGCAATATAGAAATAATTGGAGTGAAGGCAAGTATAGTTGCAGACATTATAGTTTCTCTTGCTCCAATTTTGATTTTGTGGCTTTTGATAGGTATGTTTGCAAGAAGGATGAGTGGAAGTGCAAGTGGACTTGGTGGCATCTTCAGTGTAGGTCAAAGTAAAGCAAGAAGATATATGCAGAAAGAAACAGGAGTTACATTTAAAGATGTAGCAGGAGAAGATGAAGCAAAAGAAAGTTTGCAAGAGATAGTTGACTTCCTTCATAATCCAAAAAAATATACTTATGTCGGTGCTAAACTTCCTAAAGGTGCACTTCTCGTAGGGCCTCCAGGAACTGGCAAAACGCTTCTCGCTAAAGCAGTAGCAGGAGAAGCAAAGGTTCCATTCTTCTCAATGACTGGTTCTGATTTTGTTGAGATGTTTGCAGGAGTTGGTGCATCAAGAGTTCGTGATTTATTTAAACAGGCAAAAGTTGCAGCACCATGTATTATATTTATAGATGAGATTGATGCCATCGGCAGATCAAGAGATGGCAGAGTGGGTTCTGGTGTCGATAGTGAGAGAGAGCAGACACTCAATCAACTTTTATCAGAGATGGATGGCTTTGAGATAAATAATGGTATCATGGTTATGGCGGCAACAAATAGACCAGAGATTTTAGATCAAGCACTCCTTCGTCCAGGAAGATTTGATAGAAGAATAGTAGTTGAAAAACCAGATCTAAAAGGTCGTATAAATATATTAAAAGTTCACGCTAAAGATGTAAAACTTGATGAGACAGTTGATTTTGAAGAGATAGCACTTTCTACATCAGGTGCAGTTGGTGCTGACCTTGCCAATATGATAAATGAAGCAGCGATAACTGCCGCTAAAGCAAAAAGAGAAAAGGTTAATCAACAAGATTTAAAAGATGCAGTTGAAGTTGTACTTGTAGGAAAAGAAAAGAAGGATAGGATATTATCAAAAGAAGAGAGAAAGATAGTTTCTTATCATGAAGTTGGTCATGCGCTTGTGACAGCACTTCAAAAGCACACTGAACCAGTGCAAAAGATAACTATTGTGCCAAGAACTATGGGTGCACTTGGATATGTTCTTCAGACACCAGAGGAAGAGAAGTATCTCAACACTAAAAAAGAACTTGAAGAAAAATTAGTTGTATATTTATCAGGTCGTGCAGCTGAAGATATAGTATTTGATACTATAACTACTGGTGCTGCAAATGATATAGAACAGGCTACTAAACTTGCTCGTGCTATGGTAACTCAATATGGTATGAGTGAGAGATTTGGACTTATGGGACTTGCTACAAGCCACAGTATGTATCTTGATAATGGTGTCGATATGCAGTGTGGTGATGAGACAGCAACTCAAGTAGATGAAGAAGTGCAGAAGATGTTAAAGAATGCTTTTGAAAAAGCAAAATCATTACTTAAAGAAAATAGAGTTGCTCTTGATAGAATTGCTGAATATCTTATAGAGAAAGAAACAATCACAGGTAAAGAGTTTATGAAACTCTTTACAGAGATTACAGGTATAGAAGAAGAAAAGAATGAGAGAGTTATAGAAAAGGAGGAAAGTGATAATGTCTAAATCGTTTCCTACAAAAGCATTGGCACTTACTTTAAGCCTTACTATTGTCGCCACAAGTTTTGCATATGCAGATACAGTTGTGGTTGGTGTAGCACCAGGGACAGAATCAAGAACTATGTCAGCAAATGCTACTACAACATATTTGCAAAATCAATATACTGGGCCAGGACTTCTTCCAAATAGTGCTACGACAAATTATTCTCCAATACAAGGAGTTAGTTATGACTATTCGGTAGGTCAGTCTCTTTCAAATATTGATTCAAATGGTGCAGAGAATAAAGGACCAACTACTCATACTATTACTTCACCAGGTGCAAATAATGCTTTACTAAATACTGTTACAGGCACTACAAATGTGATAACAAACGGTGCCACATCAGGAAGAGTATCAACTACCAATACTGAAGATAAAGGTCCTACAGTTCATGAGATAAGTGCACCATCAGCTGATGGCGAACCTCTTACAAGTGACAATTCAGGACCAGGAGCAAATCTAAATAACAATACAGGAGCAAACACTCCTATTCCTTCTTACACAACTCAAACAAATCAAGCAAATCAAAATACTGCTCCACCAGCTCAAACTACAAATGTAGATACATTTACAGCTTCAAATAATGGGGCAATCATATATACAGTTAATAATGGTATACAAGCAATAAAACCAAATATTGTTGCACCAGGGGCCCTTGTAGTAAATGCAACAACAAGACAAATCTATTTTTCAAAAGGTGGACTTAATCCTTTTAACCCAGCTTCACTTGCTAATTTAGTTACTGCATCAATTTTACTTACATATAAAAAACTTGATGATGTGCTTGTAGTTTCTAATACTGCTGTCACTGGTCTTGAGTCAGGAGCAACTACTGCAGGATTAAAAGCAGGAGATGTGATAGTAGTTCGTGATGCTATAGGAGCGATGTTCGTTCGTTCATGCTGTGATGTAGCAAATGTGGTAGCTGAAAATGTAGCAGGAAACACTGCTAATTTTGTAAATATAATGAATCAGACTGTAAGGAATTGGGGTTGTGTAGCAACAAACTTCACAAACCCAACAGGATTAAATAATCCAGCTCAAGTTACAAATACTTATGATATGGCAATTATAATGGATAAGGTAACATCTGACCCTGTATTAAAATTAATGCTTCAACAACAGACTTACACTTTACCTTCAACTATGCATAGAGGCGCTAAAACTTTAAATACTACAAACCAATTACTTATAAGAGGAAATAAAAATTATTATACTGGTATAGCATCAAGTAGAATGGGCTATACAAGCAAAGCAAAATATACTATCGCATCTGCTATTGATTATAACGGCCAAAAACTTATAGCTATAGTTCTTAAAGCTAATGGATCGCAATTCACTGATTCGACAAAACTTTTGAACTTTGCAAAAGTTGCTTCTCTTGAAGCAATGGCTTCAGGCAATATGCTAAATGTAGCTGGAAATGTCTCTGCTCAAAATATTGCTTCAGCAAATATAAGTGCAAGTACAGGTTTTATTAATCAAAATCCTGTTGCAAATACTTCTTTAACTTCTAATTCTATTTTGGCAACTACAGGTGATACAGCAGGAACTTGGCAAAAAGATGCCAAGGGTTGGTTCTTTATAAAATCAAACGGACAAAGTGCTGCAAATGAGTGGATAAAACAAAATGGAAAAATGTACTGTGTTGATTCAGCTGGATATATGATAACTGGTTGGAGGCAGATGTCAAATGGTGCTATGTATTACTTTGACCCTACATCTGGAGAGTTAAGACACAATACTTGGATTAATGTATCTACAGGAGCATATTATTTACAAGCTGATGGTACTCTCGCAAAAGCGAATAAAGGTACCACAAAAAATATTACTACATCAGTAGGAACATATACTATTGATGAAAATGGAAAAGCAATCGCAAAAGTAGCATAAATATATTTATGGAGGGATGAATCATGGAAGATTTTTTAAGCAAGATTAAAGCAAAAAATGTTTACAAAAATTTGGCTCCTGCTATTTTAGTTGAAGAGGCGCTAAAGAGAGGAGAGGGTTGTCTTACAGAAACAGGTGCACTTCTCATAAAGACTGGCAAATATACTGGCCGTTCACCAAAAGACAAATACATAGTTGACTCTGATGGTGTGCATAGTAAGATAGCATGGGGTTCAGTAAATGTTCCTACCAAGAGAGAAACATTTGAAAAAATAAGAGATCAAATTATAGATTTTCTTGCAAATAAAGATGTATTTGTATTTGATGGATATGCAGGAGCAGATACAAGACATAGAAGAAAGTTTAGAATTATAAATGAACTCGCATGTCAAAACTTGTTTATACATCAATTACTTGTCCGCCCAAATGATGATGAACTTAAAAATTATGGAAACCCTGACTGGACTATATTAGTAGCACCAGGACTTAAACTTGATGCAGCAGCACTTGGTATAAACTCAGAAGCAGCAATTATGATAGACTATGAGAAATCTACAGCAATCATAGCTGGTTCTGCTTATTCTGGTGAAATAAAGAAATCAGTATTTAGTATAATGAATTACGTTATGCCTGTGGAAGAAAATATACTTCCTATGCACTGTTCATCAAATATGGACCCTGAATCTCATGAGACAGCAGTATTCTTTGGCTTATCAGGAACTGGGAAGACTACTTTGTCTGCAGATCCAAATAGAAAGTTAATAGGTGATGATGAGCACGGATGGTCTGATGATGGAGTATTTAATTTTGAAGGCGGATGTTATGCTAAATGTATAGACTTAAAAGAAGAAAATGAGCCAGAGATTTATCATGCAATTAAATTTGGTTCACTTGTAGAGAATGTTATAATGGATGAAAAAACTCGTAAGTGTGATTATTCAGATGGAAGCATCACAGAAAATACAAGAGTTGGATATCCTGTAGAATATATTTCAAACTCTCAAATACCTGGCGTTGGTGGCATACCAAAGGTTGTAGTATTCCTTACTGCAGATGCATTTGGAGTTTTACCACCTATATCAAGACTTGATAAAAATGCTGCGATGTATCATTTCGTGACAGGCTTCACATCAAAACTTGCAGGGACAGAGAGAGGAGTAACAGAGCCACAACCTACTTTCTCAACTTTATTTGGAGAGCCATTTATGCCACTTCCAGCAGAGAAGTATGCAGAGATGCTTGGAGAAAGACTTGATAAATACAATACTAAAGTTTATCTCGTGAATACTGGTTGGACTGGTGGTCCATATGGTGTTGGTAGCCGAATGAAACTTAAATACACTCGTGCTATGGTTACAGCAGCACTCAATGGAAGTATAGAGAAATCAGAGTTTATGCATGATGATGTATTTAATGTCGATATACCAAAGACTATAGCTGATTGTCCATCTGACATATTGAATCCAAAAGACACTTGGAAAGATAAAAATGCTTATGATGAACAAGCAAAGAAACTTGCAAAGATGTTTAAGGACAATTTTGATAAGAAGTATCCAAATATGCCAGAAGCAATAAAGAATGCAGGACCAAAGGCATAAAAATGTAAAATAAAAAAGGCTGCCATAGTGGCAGCCTTGTATTATAAAAAGTTTTAACTAATAGTAAATAGTGTTTCTGCATCATTTCCGAGATTGTCTTCTACATGGATAGTAACTTTACTACCGTCTGTGATTTGAAATTGAATAGTACCAGATGATTTATCAATGTATGATGGCTTGACTTGACTTCCGTCTTCGAGTTTTGCATAGACATTGTCATAGTTGATACCTGACTGATTATCATATGCAGAGATGATAAGAGTGTTTCCTGTTATTATAGCACTATTAAGGTCTATGGTAGGGGCTATACTGTCAAGTGATTCTAAAGTAAAAGTAGAGCTCGCAACAGCTTGATTAAGTGCAGTTACTTTTATCTGATAAGTTCCATTATTATCTGCATCAATTATATATTGATTAGCAAGTTTAGTATAAGGTATCTCATTATTTTCATAGAAAGTTTGAATATTAGTAAGTGGCAAAATGCAACTAATTGAGAACTTGATTTTATTCTTTTCATAATCTTTTGAGTCTTGATCCACAACTTGTATCCTTGGAGTTTGTATAAATAAGAAGAAAATTACCCCATTTATAAGAACAAAAGGAATTAGAAAACCGAAAAAAAACCGAAGTATTATTTCAGTAATAGACATTCTATCTTTGTTTTTTAGTTTTTTATGATTCATAACTTGTATATTATATCAATAAATAAGAAATAAGTAAAGTAAGGAGTATCATGAGAGAAAAATTAGAATCTCTAACCCTTGAGCAACTTAGGGAAATGGGAAAAGAAAAAGGTCTTAAAGTAAGTAGTAAAACAAAAGCAGAGATAATTGATTTGCTTCTTGAGCTTTATGAAAAGGAACCAAAGGCATCAAATGATGGAGATGGCGAATTATGTGGCGGCATCTTTGAAATTGTGGAACTTGAAAGTGAACATTCAAAGAGAACAGTGGGATTTATAAGATGCGAAAACTTCTTGCCAGGTGCAGATGATGTATATGTGTCTAACCAGCAGATTTATAAATATGATCTTCGGACAGGCGATATACTGAAAGGTATAAAGAAGCATCAGAGAGAAGGAGAGAAATATGCTGCTCTTACAACTTTACTTGAGATAAATGGTGTTGATGCAGAGAAGGTAAAAAATCGTGTTCGATTTGAAAAGTTGACACCAATCTTCCCTAATCATAAATTAAAACTTCTTGATAATAATGATAAGGCTGAAGTTGCGATAAGAGTTATAGATTTGCTTTCTCCTATAGGCAAAGGTCAAAGAGGACTTATAGTTTCTCCACCTAAAGCAGGAAAGACAACTTTACTAAAACTTATAGCTAAATCCATTTTGAAATATAATAATGACTTGCATTTACTTATTTTACTTGTAGATGAGAGACCAGAAGAAGTAACAGATATGAAAGATGAAGTGAAGGGTGAAAATGTAGAAATTATTTATTCTACATTTGATGAATTGCCAGAGAGACATAAGAGAGTTGCAGAGATGGTAGTTGAAAGAGCAAAAAGACTCGTGGAACAAAAACAGGATGTGGTAATCTTACTTGACTCCCTTACAAGACTTACAAGAGCATATAATTTGACTTGCCAAGCAAGTGGTAGAACTTTGTCTGGTGGTCTTGATCCAGCATCACTTCATATGCCAAAGAAGTTTTTTGGGGCGGCAAGAAATATGAAAGAAGGTGGGTCGCTTACTATACTCGCCACAGCTCTTGTAGATACGGGCTCAAGAATGGACGATGTAATCTATGAAGAGTTTAAGGGAACTGGTAATATGGAATTAGTTCTTGATAGAAAACTTCAAGAGAGAAGAATATTCCCAGCAATAGACATTCAAAAGAGTGGCACAAGAAGAGATGACCTTTTATTAAAGCCAAATGAGTTAGAAGTTGCAAATTATATTCATAAACTTGTCAATGACCAAAGGAAAGAAGAATCTGTAGAAATGATACTTGATGCATTTGATAGGACAAGTTCTAATGATGACTTTATGTTTCAAATGCAAAAGAAAAAAGTTAGTGAAGAATAATAATTAGTGAAACAAAACTTAAAGTATGTTATAATAAATATATATTAAGAAAGGAGAGAGTATAATAAGTCATAAAATGTAGATGACTTATTATGCAAATCAAAATATGAAAAAGATAGTATTATCAATTGCTATTATAATGGTCTTACTTGCAAGTTTTTCTTGCGGACAAAATGCAGGAAATAATAAAAGTCTTGGAAAAGGTAAGGTAATGGCTCTTACATTTGAAACAAATCCAAGCACAGGTTATGCTTGGGAGTATAAGTTTGAAAATGGTGAAGGTGAAGTAGTATACGATAGAGAAGAGAATGCTTTAAATGAAGATCTTGACTTGGTTGGCAGTCCAAATAATGTCACATACTATTTTAGAGCAACAAAGGAAGGCAATAGAAATCTTGTATTTACATATAGAAGACCTTGGGAAGGTGGAGATGTAGCCTATGATGTAGTATATGAGTTATCTGTAGATAAGAACTTAAATATAACTTGTTTAAGTAAGATGAAAGGTGTTGTGGAATCAGATGTAGAACTTTCATTCTTCCCAAATCCAACATTTACTGATAATTAAAAAGATTTATACATATAAAAAAATGGGCTTTAAGCCCATTTTTTTATTATCTTATATTAAAGTTTATTGCTGAATCGGAGTTTAGTCTAACTTGATATGAACTTATCGCTCCTCCAGAAACTCTTGTACCATTTGAGACGACTTCGCTTACACAGGTTTTACCAGACTTATCTTTTTCTCCGAAAGGTATCCAAGCTTCGCCACCATCAGCCTTGTCACTTCTAAAGTAATAAGAACTTCCATTTACTCTTATAGGCACAGAGTAGATATTAATAAGTGACTTGCTTGATATAAGCCAGTAATTATCATCATCATCCATTTGAACTGATTTTGAAGATATGACAGAACCACTTTCGGTTACTACTACATTATTAGTATTAACTAACTCTGACATAGAGTAATCAGTTTTAGTTGGCGATATAATGTATACTCCGTATTTTGTGTCTTCTGGTTTTATAAGTAGTCCGTGAACATAGTATTTACCTGAATGGATTCCGTTTATGGCACCACCATTGGTTGCTGAATATGTGTATGTATTATCGGAAAACTCAAGTCGTGCTTGATTTGTGACCCTGCGCCCATTTGAATCAAAATAGTGCAATGTATCAGATGAGATAAGTGTTGAAGTGCCACCATTTCTTGCTTCATATTTTCCATTCATTATGAAGTTTTTGCCATTAGTGTTCTCAACATCAATAGTTGCTTTATAGTTACCATTATTCCAGACAGTTAAACCTTTAAGCACTACACCATTATAGTCAAATCCATAATAACCTGAATTGATTTTTTTGATTTGATTTGTGAAGACTTTGCCATTTTTAGAGAGATAGATAGTTATATCTTCATCATACTCATCATAGTCTTCAAACCTTTCAAAGTTTTCTTCATATGACATATCTACATCATAAAACCCACTTTTTATTTCGGCACCATCTTCACCAAAGTAGACAAGTTTAGTAGAACCTCCGTGCTCTTCATTATACTTTACTGCCTCAAAGCCTGTAAGCATTACACCATTATCATCAAAGGCATAAGTCTTGCCATCAACTGTCAGACTTTTATAATTATTACTTGTAGATCTTGTTATCTTGTAAGTGCTTGGACTAAAATACATCCAGATAGAAGTCTTGCTTGGGTATCTTGAAGTTGTGCCATTTAATTTGAACCAACCTGAAGTCAATGCACCACTCAACTCTGATGCGTGATATAGTGTGCCACTATTATCAAGAAGCTCAAATGGATCTTCACTTGATGTATCATCCCACATCTCGCCATTTTCATTAAAGAAGCCAGTAAGGAGTTGACCATATTCATTAAAAGTATATGTATAGTTACCGATTTTGACTTTTCTGATTGAGCCACTACTTGCTTTTATGGCGCTACCATTTGAAGAGAAATATGACCATATAAATGTATAGTGAAAACCATCAACAGGTGCGACGAGGGAATAAGAATACTTGCTGATTTTTCGCCAACCATTTCTTACTACATCACCATTTTCGTAGCAGTAGTAATTGTTGTTATTTTCAACAATACTATAAACATTTACATAATCAATGCTACCTTCTGCATAAGATGCTATAGATGACACTTCAGAGTCGGGTGTAATCTTTGAAGATGGGGCATTTTGATTTTGTGCTGGAAGCTCAATAGTTTGCTGTCTTGTAGGTGCATAGATAATATTAGCCTCTGCAAATGTTATGAGATTTGAAAATGCTACTGTAAATAGCATTATGACTACAAATAGTCTTTTTAATATAATATTTTTCATAATTATATTATAGGTAATTTTGAGATTTTTTCAATATATTAATTGTGGTAGATTTGTGGTATAATATAATGCAATGTATTTACTATTTAGGAGATTTATTTGAGATTTATCGGAAGTAAAACTTTATTATTAGAAAACATTAAAAATGTTATTGACGAAAATGTCAAATATGCAGAAGTATTTTGTGATATATTTTCTGGTACATCAGTAGTCGCTAATTTTTTTAAGAAAAATTATAAGATAATATCAAATGATTTATTGTATTTTTCATATGTTGTTCAGAAAGCAACAATTGAAAATAATAAAACTCCAATATTTGCTAACATACCTAAAATTACGAACCCAGTTAACTATTTGAATAATTTAACTAATGTAGATTTAGAAAAGTTACCTATGAAGAAACGATTTTTTCAGAATAATTATTCACCAATTGGAAAAAGGATGTATTTAACGGAAGATAATGCATTGCGGATAGATTTTGCACGAAATAAAGTTGAGGATTGGTATAAAAAAGGGTATATAGTTGATAGTGAATATTATTATTTAATAGCAACAATAATTGAAGGCATACCATTTGTATCTAATATTTCAGGAACATATGGTGCATACAATAAGAAGTGGGATAAAAGAGCATTTAAAAAATTTGAACTAAAAACACTCCCAGTTGTTGATAATAAAATGAAAAATAAATCCTATAATGTTGATGGTGTTAAACTTCTTAAAAGAATAAATGGAGATATATTATATATTGATCCACCATATAATGAGAGACAATATCTACCGAATTATCATTTATTAGAAACAGCAGCAAAATATGATAATCCAATTATTAAAGGAATAACAGGACAAAGAGATTATAGTGAAAATGAAAAATCTGTTTTTTGCAATAAGGTTAGAGCAATTATTTCATTTGAAGAAATGATGAAAAATGCAAAATTCAGACATATAATATTTAGTTATAGTACAGAAGGATTAATGAATATTAGCGATATTGAGTACATAATGAAAAAATATGGTATAATTAAAACATATAAACTTTATAAAATACCTTATAGAAGATTTAAAAGTAGAGAACAAAAGAATAAAAAAGAATTAAACGAGTTGTTGTTTTATATAGAGAAAGATGTGTAAACCTTATGTAAAAAGTCCATTAAATTATACTGGTGGCAAGTATAAAATGCTTGATTTCCTCTTTGATTTATTTCCACAAAATATTGATACTTTTGTTGATATGTTTGCGGGAGGATTTAATGTTGGAATAAATGTAGATGCAAATAAAATTATTTGCAATGACCATATTAATTATCTTATAGAGCTATATGAATACCTTAAAAATACTGAAACAAATAGAATTGTTAGCGACATAAAGAGAAGAATAAAAGAGTTTAATTTGTCACTTGATAATGATGAGGGATATAAGAAACTTCGTGAGCGATATAATAAGAAGAAAAATATTGTTGATTTTTTTGTTTTGATTTGTTATTCGTTTAATCATCAAATAAGATTTAATAATAGTCATGAGTTTAACACACCATTTGGTAAAGATAGAAGTTGCTATAATGAAAATATAGAAAAAAACTTAATAGAGTTTAGTAATTTATTGAAAATAAAAAAAGTAGAGTTTAGCAATATAGATTTTAATAATTTAAACTATAATAATCTTGATGAAAATGATTTTGTATATTGTGATCCGCCATATCTTATAACTAATGGTTCATATAATGATGGTAAACGTGGATTTAAAGATTGGACTGAAAAGGAAGAGCAAGAACTTTTAAATATATTAGATAATCTCAATAAGAAAAGAGTTAAGTTTGCACTTTCTAATGTCTTCTATCATAAAGGACTTGAGAATAAATTACTTATAAGTTGGAGTAAAAAATATAAAGTTAATTATATAGACAAGTCTTATAGTAATTGTAGCTACCATTTTAAGGATCGAAAAGCTAAAACAGTGGAAGTATTGATTACTAATTATTAAGGTGTATATGTTAATGAAGAGAACATTTGGATGGGTTCAAAACCCAGGAGATATTTCAAAATTAAAAAAAGTAGTTTCAATATTTTGTAAAGGATCAAAAACAAATGAGTGGTTAGTGGATAGTCGCTTACCACTTTTATTAAACTATAAATTGATTTCTAAAGAAGATTTTGATTTGTTTGTTAAAGAACTCACTAAAGAAAGAATTGAAATAGATTATAGTTTGTTAAAAGGTAAAGGTGCAGGTTCTGCAGGTAGAAAAGATGCTATATGTACCGGCATAGTTCAAGCAGTAAATGATGGTCAGCAAAATAGAACATACACAGATGGCATTGGTGATAGTATTACTATAAAAAAACCATACACTGATGATTGGACGGCTGAAGGATTTTTAAGGTGGGGTATATCTTGCGGGTTCATTGATTATAATACTAAAAATGATAAATGTAAAATTAGTGAATTAGGAATAAAACTTGCTAGTTCTATTGATACATCAATTGAAGAAAGAGATGCCTTTACACATGGACTTTTATCTTATCCACCAGTAATAAGAGTTATATCGTTATTAAAAGAAAACGACAATCAAACAAAGTTTGAGTTAGGCGATAAACTTGGTTTTAAAGGAGAACTTGGATTTACATCAATACCACAAGATGTGTATTTATGTGATTATGAAGAGGCTGAGAACCCAAAAGAGAAGAGCGAAGTTAGACGTAATGAAGAAGGAGATGCAGATAAATATGCTAGAGGCATAGCAAGTTGGTGTATGCAAATGGGATGGGTTACTGCTATGCCAAAAGTTGTAAGAGGATCCTATAGAGGTAAAGAATATAGTGGAACTATCCAGGCATACACAATTACAAGGCTTGGCGAGAAAGCAATAACTTTAGCAAAAGGAAACTCAAGCAATAGAAGATTAGACAGAATTGTCCATTTTGAAATGCTTTCTTCAAATAAAGCTTATGGGTCAGATTATTTAAGATATGAGAGATCTGCAATTATAAAGTCTATATCGGGAAATTATAAAAGTTTGGAACAAATACAGAATAACCTAATTGCTTATGAATTAGATATAGATATATCTACTATTAAGGATCATATAGATGGATTAATAAGTATTGGACTTGATATTGATGAAAAAGAGGGTAAGTATAAATTAGTAGATAATGTTATAAAACTCGAAATACCAAGTAAAAATGCATATGTAAAAGAAGATGTCAATATTATTGTAGATAGAGTGAGACCAAAACTTAAGAATGTCAATCATAAATATCTTGAATTAATATCACTTGCATATAGTGATGCTAGTACTAAAGGTAAAAAAAATGCTGATGCGAGAGAGTTTGAAATAAAAACTGCTGATTTGTTCGTAAATGAACTAGGGTTTGATGGTATGAGACTTGGAGATGCAAATAGACCAGATGTTATTATTTCAAAAGATAGTAAAGGAACAATTATTGATAATAAGTCGTATAAAGATGGCTTTAATATAAATAAACATTCGGCAGATGAAATGAGTAGATATATAAATGAAAATATTATGAGAGATAAGACACTCAATTCCAATTGCTGGTGGCTCAATTTTAATTCTAATATTAAAGAATTCACATTTTTATTTATAACATCTTATTTAAAAGGTGAATATGAAAAACAACTTGAATATATATCAAAAGCAAACAATGGCATTATAGGGGCAGCTATAGGTATTGAAAATCTATTATATTTATCAGAGAGTATAAAAACTAATAAAATGTCATATGAGGATTTTTATGGCAAATTCAATAATAGAGAAATTGTTGAGGAATTATAAAACTCTTTAAGATGGCAAATATAACACATTCCCAAATTGTAAAAAAACAATAAGGTCTGTCATTATTATTTATGAAAAGGTAGCTGTTAATAATATATTTGTTAAATATGGGCTCAATAACCGAAAAAGAAATATTTGAAGAAGTAAGCAGACTGCCAGATGAAAAGTCAGCTGAGTATGCTTCTTGTGTCGCTAAATTATCAGAAAAGTGTGCTGATAAAGATTATTTTGGCTCCCTAAAAGAAATTCAAAAAGGAACTGATAAAACTTCCTTTAACGCCTTCTTCATCATCTGCACATATTATCGGCGAAATAAAGATTTTGAATTATTCTATAATAATATAGAGAATAATAAACAACTAGGAAAACATTATTTTTTTGAGTTTGTTAAACTACAGTATTTGGTAAATAGTGAAGCAATATTTGATTATGAGGAAGTGCTCACAAAAGCTTATAAGTATGTTGTTGAGAGTAGTTATAATTCAGCAATTTGTCAACTTTTGTGTAATGCATATGCAACCATTTGTGAAAACAGTGATATAGAATCTCGTAAAGCAGTTATAGAAAAATGGGGAGATATAGCAGTGCGCTGTATTGATGCATCAATTAAGCAGAATGAACATTATGCAAAGTTTTACTGCACAAAAGGAAGAATACTGTGTCTTGCTAAAAGATTTGATGAGGCTATATCTTTGATTAATATAGCTATAAGTAAAGAAGAGTCTAATAGAAGAGATTATTCATTAGCAATTTCTCAATATCAGTTTTACAAAATGAACTTTATTTTAGAACAGCGCTTAAATGATTGCAATACCTTAATTGCTGATTTAAATAAGAGATTAAATGAAGCATTAAATATATCTGATAATACCACTGTTAGTACAGAGTTTTATGATGTTATAAAAAAGTACAGTGATTTAAATATATATGAAGGCAAAGAAAAATATTCTTTCATTAGTTATGCACATAGAGATGCAGAAATTGTACTAAATATAATAGATAAAATGGCAAAAGAGAATATTAATATTTGGTTTGACAAAGGAATAAAGCCAACGAAAGAATGGCCTGAAGTTCTTGGTAAGCATATTAGTGATTGTGATACATTTGTTATCATGCTATCAAGTAATTCTTTGAAATCGTTAAATGTCAGAGCTGAATTGGCACTAGCGCTAAATAAGAATAAAAAAATTGTAGTCATCAAATTAGATAATGCAGAACTATCACCAGGTATGAGCTTACAGTTGGGATTACAGCAAATGATTGTTAAAAGCGAGTTTGTCGGAGAAGATTTTGAAAAGGAAATAGTTAAAACTATCAAGGAGATTGATAATGTTGAATAGTATATCTATTATTGAAGAGTTTACCAAATCAAAGTTTGCAGATGAAAAAAAGAATGAAGATGGATTATTTTATAATGATAGTTTTGTAGTGGTGATTGATGGTGTCACTAGTAAAAGTAATGAATTATATGATGGATTTACTGGTGGCGTATGGGCTAAAGAGATTATAAAGAAAACCTTCTGCAAGTTTAACGGGGATGAAAGTATTGAATGTATTATCAATGAGATACAAAATGAGATTCATAAGGTTGTAGTTGAGAGCAAAATACATAGTATTTCCGCAAGTGCAATTATATATTCTAAAAAGTATGATATGATTTGGTCTATAGGAGATTGCCAGTGCCTAGTAGACAAAAAATTGTATAATAGCAATAAAGAATTAGAAGGAATAGCAATCCAAGCAAGAAAAATGGCGATACATGCTTTGTTACTCAATGGTTATACTGAAGAACAACTTTTACAAAAAGATGCAAGTAGAGAAGCTATTATGCCGTTATTAAAATTGCAGTCTAGTTTTGCTAATGTGAATGATAAGTATGGATATGCTATTTTAAATGGCGATATTCAAAAGAATCAATATATAATTGATAATGTGTATAAAATTGATACAAAAGGGGCTACGGAGATTGTAATGAGTTCAGATGGATATTTTAGCTTGTATGATACTTTAGAAAAAACTGAAAAGCAACTTGCTTTAGATTTGCAAAATGATCCTTTGTGTTTCAAGAATAATTTTGCTACAAAAGGTAAATATTTTGGGACAGATAGTTTTGATGACAGAACATATGTAAGGTTTAAGATAAATTAAGAGAGCCTTTAGGATAAAAACCATTAATTAACTTAATTAAATTATATAAAAAGTCAGAGTGAAAGGAGAAAATGCAAACTCGTATCTATAGATACTACTTTGCATTTAATACGAATATGATTAATGATAAGAACATAGCAGAAATGAAAGAAAAAATACTGCGTATACTTAAAGAAAATATGTATGTCGCTACAGGTTGTACTGAACCGGCTGCGGTGTCTTACTGTGCAAGTGTCGCTTCAAATGAATTAAAAAAACTTGGGGATGATGTCTTTGCTATAGATGTAGTGGCAAGTAAAAACATACTAAAGAATGCAATGTCAGCAGGACTTCCAAATACAACAAAGGTTGGAGTCAATTTTGCTGCAGGTATAGGTGCGACACATGGAGACCCTAAAAATGTCTTAAATGTAAATAATGATGTAAAGGAAGAAGATTATGATATAGTTGACCAAATGATAAAAAATGGAAATATAAAAGTTTCTATCGCAAAGGAGCCAAACTTACTTTATATCAAAGTCACTATAAAAGGAAAAAGCCATGAGACAAGTTGTACCATAGCTGATTCTCATACAAATGTAGTAGAGATAACTGTAGATGGAAAAGTTACATTTGAAGGTAAATCAAATAGTAATGCTAAAAGTGATAGGATAAGTCCAAAAGAGATAGCAGAGCTTCTTAGTATAGAAGATATAGTTATATTTTGCGACAAATATCTTGATGTAGAAAAAGATGACATTGAGATTTTGAAAAAAGCAGAAGAACTCAATATGGCTATAAGTGAAAAAGGTCTTGAAAGTAACTATGGTCTCAATATTGGAAAAAATATAAAAAATATGCTTGAGTCAGGTAATATGCACAATGCAAATAGAACAAGAGCACTTATGAGGACAACGGCTGCTGCTGATGCAAGGATGGCAGGAGCACCTTATCCAGTAGTGGCTAATAGCGGAAGTGGTAACCAAGGTATAACTTTGAGTGTCCCTGTCATATCTTATGCAAATGACAAGAATGTAAGCAAGGAAAAGAAATACAAAGCACTTGCTATTTCAAATCTAGTATCAATTTATATAAAAAGTAAGTTCGGAACCCTTTCTGCATTTTGTGGGGCGATGGTCGCATCTATAGGCGCAGGTTGTGGCATAGCATATCTCTATGGTGGAAATTATAATGATATAGCTGCTGTTATTCACAATATGGCTGGGTCTCTCACAGGTATGATTTGCGATGGGGCAAAACCTGACTGTGCACTTAAAATCTATAGTGGACTTGAAACGGCAATATTTTCAGCTCGTCTGGCTCTTGATGGGGAAAGGGTAAGTAAGGATGACGGCATAGTCTGTGAAGACGTAGAGCGAACTATCGACAATGTGGCAGAAGTATCGGTAGAGTGCTCATCAAAAGTGGACGATATAGTCCTTGGAATGATGATAAATAAGTAAAAACGCTTGAAATATTTAGTAAATCTTAATAAAAAATTAATTGTATGATAGCCAAATACATGCTAAAATAGAATGGTCGAGTTAAAAGGTGAGGGCATTTTAATGAGAGATTCTAAAGATAACTACTATAATGATAGTAATGAATATGTATATAATGAGGGGTTTTTAACCAAATACTCTAATAATAAAACTGGTTGTATTTAAGTCAGCAATATATTTATATGCTGACTTTTTTATTTTGTCAAAAGACAAAATGCTTTTGATGTGAAATGAATTATAAAAATGAGATTTACGAAAGCCGTTTATGATATAGGTGCATAAGCACAGTGGAGGACGAATATGAAAAAGATAATTGCAATTATTTTGATGGTGTCTATGATTTTCACGACAGGAGGTTTTGCTGTACTTGCAGAATCTATTTCTGATGTCATAGA
>JAGBOC010000020.1 GCA_017634065.1 Lachnospiraceae bacterium
CCAGCTGCCGGTTCATCAAGTAATAAAACTTTTGGATTAGTTGCTATGGCACGTGCAATCTCAAGTTTTCTTTGTTTGCCATAAGGAAGATTTGCTGACTTCATTAGGGCATCATTTTCAAGATTAAAAACTTTAAGTATTGCCATTGCTTCCTCGTCCATAAGATTTTCATATCTATGATATCTTGGGAGCCTAAGTATACCAGAAAGAGTAGAATATCTATATTTATTTTGAAGTGCTATCTTTACATTGTCGTGGACAGATAGTTTATGAAATAGTCTTATGTTTTGAAAAGTTCTTGCTATACCCATCTTATTTATTTCTATAGTATTTTTCCCATCTATTTTATTTACACCATTTAACATTATAGTTCCAGTAGTAGGCTTATAAACTCCTGTCAGTAGATTGAAGATAGTAGTTTTCCCAGCACCATTTGGACCGATAAGACCATACAATTCATTTTCTCTTATAGATAGATTAAAGTTTTCTACAGCGTGAAGTCCACCGAACTGTATAGAAAGATTTTTTACAGAGAGCATAATATTACTTTTCATTTATTTGCCCTCCTTATTTTCATTTTTTATCTTGACAGATTTTAGTCCATTTAATATTGGAAACTTATTCTTTAACACTTCCATATACTGCTTCATTGATGGTGCAGAAGTAAATATCATAACAATGATAAGTACTATAGAGTATATAAGCATTCTGTAATCTTGAAGATTTCGAAGCATTTCAGGTAGAAGTGTAAGTATTACCGCTGCGATAATCGAACCTCTAATTCTTCCCATACCACCAAGGACTACAAATACAAGTATAGTTATAGACATATTGTAGCCAAAGTTTTTTGGAAGAGCAGTGAGAGTAGTAAGATTATGTGCATATAATACTCCTGCGACTCCTGCCATACTACTTGCGATGGTAAATGCTATAAGTTTATATTTTGTCGCACTTATACCTACTGATTCGGCAGCAATTAGATTGTCGCGAAGTGCTTTAATGTTACGACCAGTTCTTGAGTTTATAAGATTGAGTATGATTGTCACAACTATCAAAAGTAAAACCACACCAGCAGTGAAAGAAGAGTAGTGTGGTGTGCCAGTTATTCCTTGAGCACCCTTTATAACTACAAAACCATTTTCAGTGAGACCAAGATCCATAGTATTCTTTAGTGAGATATGAGCACCATTTTCATCAAAACCAAGATAGATAGCATTTGCTATATTTTTAATTATCTCACCAAAGGCAAGTGTCACTATGGCAAGATAGTCACCTTTAAGTCGCAAGACTGGTATGCCAATAAGTATTCCTGCGATACCAGCTGTGACTGCTCCTATGATAATCGCAATAACAAAAAGATATAACCCTTCGACACCTAAAAACTTCATATACCTTGTAAATACTGCACTTGAAAATGCACCTATGCACATGAAACCAGCATGTCCTAAACTTAGTTCACCACTGATTCCAACTACTAAATTAAGAGATACAGCGAGTATTGAATAAGTGCAGAATGGAACAAGTAGTCCACCTAAAAGTGAAGATATTTTACCTTGATATGAGAGAAACATTACAACAGCATACGCTATAATAATCATAAGGTATATGCTCAAATTGTATCTTGCTTTTCTTTGTTTTTTTAATTTGAAATAATCCATAATTAAACTTTCTCTATATTTGCTTTACCTAAAATTCCTGATGGCTTTACGAGAAGCATAACTATCAAAACTGAAAAAACTATTGCATCAGAAAGTTGGGCAGAAATATATGCCTTCGACATATTTTCAAGAACTCCTAAAATAAGTCCTCCTATGAAAGCACCAGGAATTGAACCTATGCCACCGATTACTGCAGCAACGAATGCTTTGATACCGGGCATGGCACCTGTAGTAGGAGTTAGAGTTGGGTATGTTGAGCAAAGAAGTACTCCTGCTATTGCAGCAAGAAATGATCCAATTGCAAATGTCATAGCGATAGTGCCATTTACATTTATACCCATAAGTGTACTTGCACTTCTGTCTTCTGACACTGCAAGCATTGCTTGACCCATTTTTGTTTTATTAATAAATGTTGTTAGCCCAAGCATTATAATTATACAAAGAGCTATAGTTACTATACTTTCACTTGAGATGATAAGATTTCCATTAAATAGTTTAAGTGGAGGAATAGTAACAATACTCTTAAAACTTTTTGTATTTGCACCAAATATAAGGAGTGCAATATTTTGTAAAAAATATGACACACCTATAGCGGTGATGAGTACTGATAGTGAGTTAGCACCTCGAAGAGGTTTATATGCAATTCTTTCTATAATAATGCCAATTACTGTGCAAGAGATAGATGCAAGAATCACACTCAATATAGGATGAATTCCTAATTGACTCATAAAAACAAAAGTGATGTATGATCCAATCATCAAAACATCACCATGTGCAAAATTAAGCATTTTGGCTATACCATAAACCATGGTATAGCCAAGTGCTATAATTGCATATATTGATCCGAGACTAAGTCCGCTCACAAGATATGTTAAAAAATCCATAAATTAATCTGCTAATACATAAACACCATTTTGAATTACAACTGCTTTTGGTGTCTTATTAGGCTCTCCATTTGCTTCCCAACTGATGCTATCACCAGTGAGTCCTTTTTGAGTGATAGTAGTCATAGTAGTTTTAAGTGCATTACATAAATCAGATACTGAACTTGCTGGAGTGAGATTTGCTTTTTCAATAGCAAGTTTAAGTGTATAAGCACAGTCATAAGCATCTGCTGCAAATTGATTAGGAATCTCACCATATTTATTTTGATACTCTTTTACAAAATTAACTGTCAAATCATCAGTTGCATCTGCAGAGAATGGAGTAAGAAGCATAAGTCCTTCTGCAAGAGACTTATCAAAGTTTTCAAGTGTTAAGATACCATCCATACCATCACATCCAAAGAATGTAGGAGCATATCCCATTTGTTTTGCTTGGTTAAGAACAAGTGCTGCCTCTGAATAGTAGAATGGTAAGAATACTAAATCAGCATCAGCGGCTTTTATCTTAGTAAGTTGAGTTGTGAAGTCAGTTTTAGAATCAGCTGTAAATTGCTCTTCTGCAACTATTTCAAAGTTCTTACCAGAAGCTTCTTGAACGAATTTCTCATAGATACCAGTTGAGTAAACATCAGATGAATCATAGATGATACCTACTTTTTTAGCAAGGTTATGATCATTTATATATTGTGCTGATGCAATACCTTGGTTAGGATCTGAGAAACACATTCTAAATACATTTGGATTGAGTGCACAGTCTACTGCTGAACCAGATGGAGTAATTTGGAACATATTATCAGCTACAGTCTTGTCAGCAACTGCTATACAAGGTGAAGAAGTAACAGTTCCAATCAATAATTGCATACCCCAGTCTTTAAGTGAGTTGTAAGCATTAACTGATTTCTCTGCATCATGCTCATCATCAGCGAAACGATATTCAACTTGGTAACCATTATATCCACCATTTGCATTGATCTCGTCTATAGCAATTTGAAGTGCATTTTTTACAGCTAATCCATAGACAGCTGCACCACCAGTTGTAGGTCCAATACCGCCAACTTTAAATGTGGCAGTTTCGGCATTTGCTGCAGGAGTCTCTGCAGTAGTGTTTGAAACTTGCTTTTGTCCACATGCGAAAAGTGTAGTGGCAAGTGCTAAAGCAAGAATTAAAGATAAAAGTTTTTTCATAATTTATAAATCCTCCTAAAAAGTTGTAGAATAAATATACTAAAAAAATGCTAAAAATACAATACTTGATATAACTATTTTTCAAGAAACCTTATATTGGTATAACTTAAAGTTATATGTTAAAATCGAAAAAGATGCATAAGTAATAGTGATTTGCAAAAGTTATATACCATTAACTATGTCAAATAATTAAAGATTTATACACATATATTTATGATCAAATATTACAACATAAGTAAAATGTGGTATAATGTTAAAGAGGTAATTATGGATATATTTGATTATATGGAAGAAAAATGGAAAGATAGCGAAGCACCACTTGCATCAAGAATGAGACCAACTACTCTTGATGAAGTTGTTGGGCAGGAAGATATAATTGGTAAGGACAAATTACTTTACCGTGCTATTAAAGCGGATAAGTTAAGCTCTATTATTTTGTATGGCCCACCTGGAGTAGGGAAGACAACACTTGCTAAAGTAATCGCTAATACTACAAAAGCAAGTTTTTATCAGGTTAATGCGACAACGGCTGGAAAAAAAGATATGGAGAATGTAATTGCTGAAGCAAAAAATAATATTGCGACGAAGGGCACAAAATCCATACTTTTTATAGATGAGATACATAGGTTCAATAAATCACAACAAGACTTTCTTTTGCCATATGTTGAAGATGGGACGATAATACTTATAGGTGCGACAACTGAAAATCCTTATTTTGAAGTAAATGGAGCACTTATATCAAGATCAAGAATATTTGAATTAAAGCCACTTTCAAAAGAAAATATATTGACACTCATCAGGAGAACCTTTGAATCAGATAAAGGTGTCAAATCATATAATGCAAGGATTACTGATGATGCAGCAGATTTTTTGGCAGACATAGCTGATGGTGATGCAAGATCCGCTCTTAATGCTATAGAACTTGCAGTGCTAACTACTGAAAAGAGTGAAGACGGTTTTATAAATATTGATTTGAAAGTGATAGAGCAGTGTATTCAGAAAAAAGCTATAAGGTATGATAAGGATGGCGACAATCACTATGATACTATAAGTGCTTTCATAAAATCACTTAGGGGCTCTGACCCAGATGCGTCTCTTTATTATTTGGCTCGAATGCTCACTGCTGGAGAAGATATAAAGTTTATAGCAAGAAGGATGATGATTTCTGCATCGGAAGATGTTGGCAATGCAAATCCTATGGCAATATGTGTGGCAACATCTGTTGCTTCTGCAGTAGAAAGAGTAGGTATGCCAGAAGCAAAAATAATACTTGCTCAAGGAGCAACCTATATAGCCTCATCTCCAAAGTCAAATGCCTCGTGCATGGGAATAGATAAGGCGATGGAAGTAGTTAAAGAGACAGGTAATCTTTCTATACCACCATATTTGAGAGGTGCATATAAAGGAGCGGATAAACTTGGTAGAGGCATAGGATATAAGTATGCTCATGATTATCCTAATCACTATGTTGACCAACAGTATCTGCCTGATGAGATTAAAGATGTGAAAATGTATGAACCAACAGATATTGGTTTTGAAGCAAAGATAAAAGAGTATTTCAAAAAGATAGGTAAAAAGTAAGAAAGGATGAGTGTAAGATGAGAAAAAGAAAAATTACGTTATTTGTTTCTATGATTATTTTTAGCTTAATGATGTCAACTTTTGTATCAAATGCGGGAATTATTGATGATATTCTTAAAGGATTTGGCATTAAGACTGAAGAGAGTGTAGGAAATGATGCTAAAGAAGCAGTCGAAAATATTATAGAAGAAAGTCTTGATGAAGATCAAAAGGCAGTAATTAAGCAAATAGAAAATATTTATATGGGCATTACAAACTTGGATTTAGATTTAGTGCTTGATAATATTGATTATGAATTACCTGAAGAGATTCGCAATAATATTCAAGACTTCTTTGACAATTATCATGATGGAAAGGATAATGTCAAAGGGATACTTAAAACGGTAAAATATAATATTGAAAGTGTCTCATCTGTTCAAGATAAAATGGTGGCAAAAATTACCTATTCATATCCAGAAGTCACAAAAGTCATTAAAAAAGTTTTGCCAGAGATAATTATTAAGAACCCAACGCTTTTACTTGCTATGAAGAACCCTACAGCACTATTTTTGCCAGGGCTAAATAATGATATTTTAAGTTCTATATTTGAAATAGTAAAAAATGAACTCGATAAAAATAGCTATGAGACAGAAACATATACAAGAGATTTTAATTTTAAATTAATAGATGGCAAGTGGAAATTGACAGATACAGAATCTATTGTTAAGGACTTTAATATGTATCTTAATAACTTACCCAAATCTTAAAAAGTATTTTGTGAAATAGGATTGTTTTTGTGGCTCGTAAAGTGAGCCATTTTTTAATACATTTGTTTGTTGAAAAGCAGTAATAAATGTGTTAAAATACTACCGATTATAATTGAAAATATATAAATAGAGAGGGAAAAATATATGGCTAAAAAAGTAGTTAGAAAAATGAAAACTATGGATGGAAATGAGGCTGCCGCACATGCATCTTATGCTTATACTGAAGTCGCTGCTATTTATCCTATCACACCTTCATCAGTTATGGCAGAACACACAGATGAATGGGCAACTGAGGGTAGAAAAAATATCTTTGGAGAGACAGTTCAAGTAAAGGAAATGCAGTCAGAGGCTGGTGCAGCTGGTGCAGTTCATGGTTCACTTGCTGCTGGGGCTCTTACTACAACTTATACAGCATCACAAGGTTTACTCCTTATGATACCAAATCTTTATAAGATTGCAGGAGAAGGTCTCCCAGGAGTATTTAATGTATCTGCAAGAGCAGTTGCTTCTCATGCACTTTCAATTTTTGGTGATCATAGCGATATCTATGCATGTCGTCAAACTGGTGCTTGTATGCTTGCATCAGGTTCAGTACAAGAAGTTATGGATTTAACTCCAGTAGCACATCTTTCTGCTATAAAGGGTAAGATTCCATTTATAAACTTCTTTGATGGCTTCAGAACTTCACATGAGATTCAAAAAGTTGAGACTTGGGACTATAAAGATTTGAAAGGATTACTTGATAATAAAGCTTTAAAAGAGTTTAGAGATAATGCGATGAATCCAAATCATCCAAATGAGAGGGGTTCAGCACAAAACCCAGATATATTCTTCCAAGTGCGTGAAGCAAGTAATACAAATTATAATAAGATGCCAAAAATAGTTGAAGAGTATATGAATGCCATAAATAGTATGATTGGCACTAACTATAAACTTTTTAGTTACTATGGAGATAAGACAGCAAATCATGTAATCATAGCTATGGGTTCAGTTTGTCAAACTATTGAAGAATATATCGATTACATGAATAAAAAGAAAAAAGCAAAAATCGGTGTGATAGAAGTTCATCTCTATAGACCATTTTCAAAAGAGCATTTACTTAAAGCACTTCCAAGCACAGTTAAGACTATATCAGTTCTTGATAGAACAAAAGAGCCAGGAGCATTTGGTGAGCCACTCTATCTTGATGTAGTAGCTTCACTTAAAGGCACAAAGTTTGAAAAGTGTAAAATACTCGGTGGAAGATATGGTCTTGGTTCAAAGAATACTACACCTGAACAAATTTCAGCAGTATATGCAAATAAAACATTAAATGGTTTCACAATCGGTATCAATGATGATGTTACTAAACTTTCTCTTAAAGAAGGTGCTACATTTGATTCAACACCAGAAGGTACAACTTGTTGTAAGTTCTGGGGTCTTGGATCAGATGGAACAGTAGGTGCAAATAAAAACTCTATAAAGATAATTGGTGACAACACTGATATGTTTGTTCAAGCATATTTTGACTATGATTCTAAAAAATCTGGTGGTGTCACAACATCACATCTTCGCTTTGGAAAGAAACCTATAAAGTCAACTTACCTTATATCAAAGGCAAACTTTGTAGCTTGTCACAAATCATCTTATCTTGAAAGTTACAATATGGTAGAAGATTTAGTTGATGGAGGAACATTCCTTCTTAACTGTGACTGGGATCAGAATGCACTTGAAAAGAATCTTCCTGATCATGTTAAAAAATATATCGCAACTCACAAGATTAATTTCTATACTATAGATGGTGTAAAGATTGGTATAGAAACTGGTATGGGACCAACTCGTATAAATACTATTTTGCAATCAGCATTCTTCAAACTTGCAAATATCATCCCAGAGAAAAAAGCTATTGAGTATATGAAGTCTGCTGCAAAAGCTACTTATGGCAGAAAAGGAGAAGATGTAGTAAAGAAGAACTTTGATGCTATAGATGCTGGTGCAACTGGTATGGTAAAGGTCAATGTTCCTGCTTCTTGGAAGACTATCAAGGTAAAGGAAGCAAAAACAAGTCAGTCTAAAGGACCAAAAGATGTTGTAAAGTTTGTTGACTTAATTCAAAAAGCTGTTAATAACAAGAAGGGTGATGAACTTCCTGTATCAGCATTTAAAGATTATGTATATGGAAATACTCCATCAGGAACATCAGCATATGAGAAGAGAGGCATAGCAGTAAAGGTTCCTACTTGGCACAAAGATAATTGTATAGAATGTAATTTCTGTTCTATTGTATGTCCACACGCTGCTATAAGACCAGTAGCACTGAGTGCTAAAGAAGTAAAAGATATACCAAAGGGTATGAGTGTAAAAGACCTAAATGGTATGGACGGATATAAGTTTACTATAGTAACAAGTGTTATGGATTGTACAGGATGTGGAGTCTGCGCTGATACTTGTCCAGGTATGAGGGGCGAGAAAGCACTTGTTATGAAAGATTTAGAACAAGCAATGGATGAGCAAAAGTATTTTGATTATGCAGTAAAACTTGAAGAAAAAGAAGATGTAGTAGAACACTACGGAGAGCACACTGTTAAGGGCTCACAATTTAAGAAACCTTATTTAGAGTTTTCAGGTGCTTGTGCTGGATGTGGTGAGACACCATATGCTAAACTTGTTACTCAACTCTTTGGAGATAGAATGTATATAGCAAATGCAACAGGTTGCTCATCTATTTGGGGAAATTCATCTCCTTCAACTCCTTATACAAAGGATAGTAGAGGAAGAGGTCCAGCATGGAACAATTCACTTTTTGAGGACAACGCAGAGTTTGGTTATGGTATGTTCCTTGCACAAAAGGCTATCAGAGGCTCTTTACTTAAAAAGGCTGAAGAGTTAATGCTTGAATCAAGCGGAGCACTTAAAGATGCATTAAAAGAATATTTAGATACAAAAGATTCATCAAAGGAAAATGGTAAGGCAACTGATAAGTTATTACCACTTCTTGAGAAATCTACTAACTCACTTGCTAAAGAGTTAGTTGCAAAGAAAGATTTCCTCTCAAAGAAGAGTCAATGGATATTCGGTGGAGACGGATGGGGTTATGACATCGGATTTGGTGGTGTAGACCACGTTCTCGCATCAAATGAAGATGTTAATATAATGATATTTGATACAGAGGTTTATTCAAATACAGGTGGTCAATCATCAAAAGCAACTCCTACTGGTGCAGTAGCACAATTTGCAGCAGGTGGTAAGGAAGTTAAAAAGAAAGATATCGCATCTATAGCAATGTCTTATGGTTATGTATATGTAGCACAGATTTGTCTTGGTGCTGATAGGAATCAGGCTGTAAAGGCTATAAAGGAAGCAGAAAACTATCACGGACCTTCACTTATAATTGCATATGCACCATGTATAAATCACGGTATAAAGAAAGGTATGGGTAAGGCTGAAGTGGAGGAAAAACTTGCAGTAGAGTGCGGATATTGGAATAATTTCAGATTTAGACCAAATGCTACAGGTGAAGAGAAGAAGTTTTGTCTTGATAGCCCAGAACCAAACTTTGATAAGTATCAAGAGTTCCTTGATGGAGAAGTTCGTTACTCATCACTTGCCCTTAAAGATAAAGAAAAAGCATTAAGACTGTTTGAAAAGAATCAAAATGAAGCAAAGGCAAGATATACTTATCTTAAAGCGCTTGGAAATCTCTACGCAACACCAATTCAATAGTTAATAAATAAAACCTATCTTTTCTAAAAGATAGGTTTTTTATTGCCATTAACAAAAGGGCATAATTAGTGTATAATATAATTATGGAGAAGAGAATAATAAAAGCCGTCCTATTCGATTTAGATGGGACAATAATTGACACAGAAAAATATTATAGAAAGAATTGGCCTAAAACTTTTGCTAGTTTTGGATATAGTATTACTGATGAGCAGGGTTTAAAACTGAGATCACTTGGAAGTCCTTATGCTGAAGAGTATCTGAAAAAACTTTTTGGCGAAGACATTGATGTAGAAGCTATAAAAAAATATGCAAGAAGTTTAGTTGATGAAGATGTCAAAAAAAATGGCATAGAGGTTAAACCAGGTGTTATGTCATGCCTTAAGTTTTTAAGACCTAAAAATATAAAAGTTGCTATAGTGACAGCAACAGCTGTAGAAAGAACTAAAAGGTATATTGATGAGATAGGATTAAGTGCGTATTTTGATGATATTATAAGTGCAAAAGATGTTAAGTGTGGTAAACCTGCACCTGATGTGTATTTGACAGCTTGTGAGAAATTAAATATTAAACCTGAAAATACAATAGCAGTCGAAGATTCTCCAAATGGTGTGATAAGTGCAAGTCGAGCAGGATGTAATACTGTGATGGTGCCAGACCAGACAGAACCTGATGATGAGTTAAAAGAATATATATTCGTTACACTCAAATCATTAAATGATTTTGAAAGTATGGTTAAGACACAAAGTATTGAGTTTACAAATGTATAAAGGTGGGAAAGACCACCTTTTTTATTGTTATATTATTCTTTTACTCTCTACAATTAGTTGTAAAAATCCCAAAATAATAGTATAATTAAATGTTATGAATCAAGAACTAAAAAATCTGCAGCAAAAGTATGCTGTCAATCTTTTTGATTGGTATGATTTTAGGTCAAAATCTACCGGCAAAGAGAAAGATAGCATTGTTTTAGTTATTGGAGATGTAGATGATAATTTCATATTTCCGCTTTCTAAAAGGGTGAAGCATTTGTCAATTGTTCTTGAGACAGAGGAAATGGAGAAGGTGGTTAGTTATTTAAGCCTTCCACAAAATGTCACAATCTACAATGAATTACTTGATGATGATATTAGAGAGTTGGGAAGTAAACTAAATGGCATAGTTTTTGATTATGTCATAGTCCCATCTATGACTAAAAAGATTTCAAACTTAACTGGCGATAAACTAAATGATGTAGTCGACTTTCTTTCGCAGAATTATACGGATGATAAGGGGACAGTTCTTATCGCATTTGACAATAAAAATAGCTTTAGTGTGATTGGCGGTTCAAAAATTGACGATGAGATATTGTCTTTTTCGTGGAATGAGATAGAAGCATTTAGACATAATACTAAAGAGAAATATGCCTATTCTGAAACAAATATTTATTATCCAATGCCTGAATATAAGTTTCCTTTAAGAGTTTATAGTGATAGATATTTACCAAAACTTGAAGATGAGAGCGAGATGACAAGAAATCTTGTTGGCATTGGTAAGTTTAGTGAGTATTGTAATTCATATATATTAATTTTTGATGCTAAAAAAGTTGCGGTAGATGAGAATGAGTTTAGGACAATCTATGTAAAATACAATCTAAATCGTGCAAAAAGATTTGCACTTCGGACAAGCATTCTTGAAGATACAGCTGGAAAAAAGATAGTTGTTAAGAAATCAGTATATCCAGAAGCAAATAGACAGATAAAAGATATGGTCGACAATATTTCAGTGATAAAAAATCATAATATAGAGATATTGAAACCAATCAAATATGTTAGCGAAAACGAGACAAGTGATGACAAAGCCTATGTAGTATATCCTTTCATAGAAGGAGAAATGCTTACAGATGTTATACTTGATAGAATTAAACATGGTGAAAAAGAAAAAGAAGTTATTTCTGAATACATGTATAAAATCATAGGTAAGTTTGGTGGCATCATACAGAATTATAACCTTGATTGCACTTTCCAAAATGTAATCGTAGTGGATAAAAAATTATATGTCATAGATAGTGAGTGGATTTCAAGAGACACGACAGAAGTAGACTTTTTGAGATATAGGATACTTAAATATTTTTGGAAATCATGTAGACAGCATTTATCTTATAGTACTTTTAAGGATTTAGTTAGGGACTTTGGCATAGGATATATGGATGCAGAGAGATATGAAAATGCTGAAAATGAGTTCCAATCTAAAGTTCATGAAAATATCAACAATCTTGATGTGACGAAGTATGAAGACTTAAATCCCGGTTATGCAAAATTATATTATATTAAAGCAGAACTTGATAGAGTGAGAGAACAACTTGATAGAATTACAGGTGAAAATAATGCTGTAGACTATCAAGCAAATAAACAAAATGAAATTATAAGACTCACTAATGTGCATGTAAATAATCTTGAGAATATAATTAAAAACTTGCAAGACCAGGTGAAGGCTCTTACTGAACAAAATGGTATTTTGTTTAGAAGAGAAGGTCTCATATATAAGATATCAAGAAAGGTAAAATCCATTGTAAAAAAATTACTACCAGCTGAAACTATTCGTAATAAGATTTGCAAATATCTATATAGAACGATAAGACATCCATTCAAGATGTTAAAAACTTATCTGACAAGTGCTGGACGAAATAGAATAGTTGGAGACTTTATGATTGGGGATGCATATTTTGAGTGTGGAAAGGTTGCACTTCCAAAATGTGATTTACCTAAAGTTTCTATCATTATACCTTGTTATAACCAGATTAGATACACATATAAGTGTCTCTATTCTATTATGAAAAATACAAATGCCGAAGAGACACCTTATGAAGTTATCATAGCTGATGATGTTTCAACTGACACGACAAGAAATATAAGTAAGTATGTTGATAATATAGTAGTTAATAGAAATACAGAGAACCTTGGTTTCTTAAAGAATTGTAATGAAGCAGCAAAACTTGCAAGAGGAGAATACATATACTTTTTAAATAATGATACTGAAGTTCATCCAAATTATTTATCATCACTAGTAAAACTCATTGAAGAAAACTCATCTATAGGTATGGTGGGCTCTAAACTTTTATTTGCTGATGGCACTCTGCAAGAGGCAGGAGGCATTATCTGGAGTGATGGTGAGGGTGCTAATTATGGAAGAGGTGATGACCCAGATGACTTTAAATATAATTATGTAAAAGAAGTTGACTATATATCAGGCGCATCAATTATGATAAGAAAAAATCTCTGGAATATTATTGGAGGTTTTGATGAAAGATACACACCAGCATATTGTGAAGATTCTGATTTCGCATTTGAAGTTAGAAAATATGGATATAAAGTTGTGTATCAGCCATTATCTGTTGTCACACATTTTGAAGGGGTAAGCAATGGAACAGATGAAAATAAAGAAGGTAGCATCAAGTCTTATCAGCTTATAAATAAAGAAAAGTTAAAAGAAAAGTGGAAGGATGAGTTCATCAATCAATTTCCACATTCAGATGTGCCAGATATATTTAGAGCAAGAGAAAGATCAATTGGAAAGAAAACAATTTTATTCATAGATCATTATGTTCCTACTTGGGATAAAGATGCAGGTTCAAAAACAGTTTACTCTTATATGATGATGTTTAAGAAAATGGGGTACTCTGTCAAGTTTCTAGGCGATAACTTTTTGATTAATTCTCCATATGGTGACATCTTGCAACAGGCTGGAGTAGAAGTAATCTATGGCAATAGTGTTCAGTCAAACTTATGGGGTTATCTAAAGGATAATAAGAGAAGTTTTGATTACATTTTCTTAAATAGACCACATATAGCTATAAAGTATATAGATTTTATTCGCCAAAATATGTACACAAAGATAATTTATTATGGACACGATTTGCATTATATGAGACTACAACGTGAATATGATTTAATGGGAGATGAGTCAGCACTTTATGAGTTTAAGTATTATAGAAATCTTGAGTATTCACTTTTGTATAAGGCAGATATAAGTTATTATCCTTCATATAAAGAAATTGAAGAGATTAAAAAAGTAGATGATACCTTAAGAGTGAAAGCAATAAATGCTTATATGTTTGATGAAAAGCCTATCGTTCACAGAGATTTTGAAAAGACAAAAGATATTTTATTTGTAGGTGGTTTTAGTCACGACCCAAATAAAGATGCGATAAGATGGCTTCATGAGAGCATAATGCCAAGGATTAAAGCAAGAAATAGCAATATTAATTTGATAGTTGTTGGCTCAAATCCAACCGATGAGATTATAAAGATATGTGAGGATGGTGGCTATATCTTAAAAGGATTTGTCCCAGATGATGAATTATTAAAATTATATGATGACACAAGAATAGTTATAGCCCCACTTCGATATGGTGCAGGTATAAAGGGTAAAATTATCGAAGCAATGGCAAATGGTGCTGCCATAGTGACTACTAATTGCGGAGCTGAAGGAATAGTTGATGCACCATATTTTATGAAGATTCAAGATGATGCATTAAGTTTTGCTAATGAAGTTATAAAACTTTATGATAACTTTGAAGAGTTAAAAGAACTTTCTATTGAAACTCAAAAAGTAATTAATAGCAGATTTACCATGGATGCAGCATGGAATATAATAAAGGATGATTTTGAATGATGCAGTCTATAATACTTTGTGGCGGACAGGGGACGAGACTACGATCAGTTATTGGAGAAAAACAAAAGACAATGACTGAAATCAATAATGAGCCATTTTTAGTAAATATAATTAAATATTTAAAGAGCTATAAGATTACCAATGTGATATTCGCAACTGGCTATAAAAGTCATGAGGTTAGAAATTATTTTGGCGACAAGTATTTCTTTGGAGTAGAAGTTAGTTATGCTGAAGAGAAAATAGCACTTGGTACTGGTGGTGCGATAAGAAATTGTCTTGATAAGATGAAATATGACTATGTACTTATCTTAAATGGAGATACATTGTTTAATGCTAACTTATATAAACTTGAAGAAAACTTTTTAGCTCTTAACGCCGATATGAGTATAGCTTGTAAAGAAATAACTGATAAAAGTCGATATGGCACAATCAAAATAGATTATAGTGGTATAAAGACAGGTGGCGACAAAGAACATGGTATCATAGAATCATTTGTGGAAAAAACTACGAGTAACCTTTCTGATAAAGAAGATTTATATATTAATGGTGGCATATATATAATGAAGAAATCACTTATTGAAACGATTCCAAGTGGAGTTAAATCATCTCTTGAGAAAGACTTAATTCCTAAATGGTTAGCAGAAGGTAAGATAATAGGTGCAGAAATTAGTAGTGCAGAGTTTGTTGATATTGGGACACCAGATAGTTTAAAAGAGTTTAAGGAAAAAAGAGAAGAGTTATAGGAGATAGTGTAATGAGTAATAAAGGAAAAAAGAGTTTAGGAGTAAAGAGAATTGTTTCGGTAGCACTTATGACTGCTATACTATGTGCTGTTTCACCATTTGCACTCACTATCCCAATTAGTCCAGTCCCTATATCTCTTGCTACATTTATTATCTATCTAGCAATTATGATTTTAGGAATGAGAGATGGGACGATAAGTGTTGTTTTATATGTTTTACTTGGTTTTGTTGGTGCACCTGTATTTACAGGATTTGCAGGTGGTGCAGGTAAAGTTCTTGGACCTACAGGTGGATACATTATAGGATATATTTTTATGTCAATTATAACTGGCTTTTTTGTAGACCGCTCTTATAAGTCACATTCTTTCGCTATGCAATTTTTAGGAATGGTTATCGGAACGGCAGTCTTATATCTATTTGGTTCGGCTTGGCTTTCAAAACAGGCAAATATGACTTTTATTACAGCACTTTCTGTCGGAACACTTCCATTTATAATTGGTGATTTAGTGAAAATTGTCGTTTCGATAGTAATAGGTGGTAAAGTAAGAAGTATTTTAATTAAGAATAATTTTTTGAAGTAAGAAAATATTTCATGGAGATGAAAAGACAAAAAGTTTTATTTTTAGACAGAGATGGAACCATTTGCTATGATGATGGTGCTTTTGGTAGCGAAAAATATCCTTATAAAGAAGTAATTGAAAAGACAAGACCTATAGAAGGTGTAAAAGAAAGTTTAAGATATGCTAAAGAAAAAGGCTTTATGCTCATTGTCATTTCTAATCAAGCTGGTATAGCAAAAGGACGATTTGGTGAATGTGATACACATTATAGTAATAAACTTTTGCAAGAAAAACTCGACAATCTAATTGATGGATTTTATTATTGTCCACACCATACAACTGGTAAAAATAATAAAGGCTTTATTGATGATAATGCCAAAATGGATTTGATAATTCACTGCAGTTGTAGAAAACCTGAAATCGGTATGTTCCTTAACTGTGAAGAAGATTTAAGAAATGGTAAAGTGCAATACATTGATGAAAGAATTATAAAAGAAAAAGTATCATATGAGTATGATAGAAGTAAGATATATAAAAGAGAAGTTGAACCAGCAATAGTTGATAAAGAAAACTCATATATGATTGGTGACAAATGGATTGATGTTTTGGCTGGTGAAAGATATGGTGTGAAACCGATATTTGTGATGAGTGGTGAAGGGTCTGTAGAATACAATTATAAGAAAGATAAACAAAAAGAACTACCAAAAAAATATGAGATATTTGATGACATAAATCATTTTATCAAGGAGAGTTTATGAAATACATTGATGCACTTTGTGAAAGAAGAAAAGTATTAGAACCTATCAAGTATGACATAGTAAGAGCTTTTGAAATATTAAGAGATTGTTATAGTACGAAAAATAAAGTCTTAATTTGCGGAAATGGTGGAAGTGCTTCAGATTCATCTCACATAACTGGAGAACTAATGAAAGGCTTTAAGAAAAAAAGACAGATTGATGAGAAGTTGGAAGAAAGACTGCTTAAATCTATAGAAGATTACTATGACAAGAATAATAATTTTGCATCAAATACTAAACTTGAAGAGATGAAAAAAAATCTTGAGCAGGGTCTACCAACTATCGATTTGACAAGTTTCGTTGGGTTAAACACTGCATATGCAAATGACAAAAATGCTGATTATGTATATGCCAATTGTGTCCTTGGCCTAGGTAATGCAAATGACGCACTTATAGCTATATCTACATCTGGCAACTCCAAAAATGTGATTAATGCTTCTCTTGTTGCAAAAGCAAAGAATATAAAAGTTATAGCCCTGACTGGTAAAGATGGTGGAGCGCTTAAGGATATAGCAGATGTATCAATAGTTGTGCCACTTGATGAGACATATCTTATACAGGAAGAGCATCTTGCTATCTACCATGCACTTTGTCTTGATATAGAGGAAGAGTTCTTTTAGTTTTTAATATATGATGAAATATTTTAATAAAATTAAAAAAAATAATGTCAAAGTATTCGTATTACTTTTTTCATTTTATTTTTTGCTTTTAAATAACCAATTAACATATGGTTATTATTATGATGAAGAAGATTACCCTGAAGTATTTGATGCATATTGGGACAATAAAACAGCAAGATGGGATGTAGTGGGCTTTGCATCAAAGTTTGAAATAGTTTTATATAGAAATGGTTATAGAGTCGTAACCAAAACTTCAAATAGTGAAAGTATAAACTTAAGTCAGTATCTTACAAGAGGTAGTGGAGATTATTATTTTGATGTAAGACCATATAATAGATATACTGGTTGGGGAAATTGGGTAGGCTCTGATAGCATTTATATCGAGAGTAGTCGATATTATGATGACCAGTATTATGATGATAGATACTATGATGACAAGTATTATAATGAAAGATATGACTATGTAGATAATAAAAGTCCATTATATAATCAGGGAATATCATATGCAAAGAATCAGGGACCTGAAATTAATTCTATCGCAAATAATCAAGCTTATGGAGTAGCTTCAATAAATCCAGGCAATAATCAAGTGCAAAACCCTGCTATGCAAAATATGTCATCAATAACAAATAAGCAAAATATAATTGCACCTACACCTATAGTTTTACGTCAAGATGCAACATCTCAAAACTCATTTGGCAATTTTGTTGAGATGTATGGAGTATGGCATTTTATTTATAAAAATGGTGTTCCAGTAGCAAATGCTTGGGTTGAATATGGAAATAAATGGTATTACATAGATATGAATGGCATAATGGCTGTAGGCTTATACACAATAAATGGAGTGACATATTTATTACAGGCTGATGGCAGTATGGCAGTTGGAACAGTGGTTATAGATGGGGTAACACATTTCTTTAATAATGCCGGAGCAATGGTTTATTAATATGAGAGATAAGATTAAATATTTGATATTGGTTTTGGCAGTTTCATTTTGTGCATATGGTTTTCATATAGGTGAGGCAGAAGTTGTGTTACAAAAAGCAATAAAAATATGCCTTGAGTGCTGTGGAATTGGGTAATTTAAAAAAGCATAAGTTAATAAGGAAAATAATTCAAACTCTATCGGGGCTTGTTCCAAATGCACATATAGTTGGATTTGTCACAGGCAAAATATATACAGGACCATTAAAGAGATTTTGTGTTCCTGGTATGAATTGTTATGCCTGTCCTGCAGCAGTAATGTCTTGCCCGATAGGAGCTTTGCAAGCAGTTCTAGCACAAAAAAAATCAAGATTTTCATTTTATGTGATTGGATTTATATCGTTAGTTGGTATATTGCTTGGAAGATTTATATGTGGTTGGCTATGTCTATTTGGGTTAATTCAAGAATTACTATATTTGATTCCAGTTCCAAAGTTAAAAGTTAAAGAAAATATAGATAAGGTTTTGAGACTCACAAAGTACTTTTTCTTATTTGGATTTTGTATTTTCGCAGTGGTATTCATAAAAGATAGATTTGGGATGTCACTACCATATTTTTGTAAATATATTTGTCCGATAGGTATGCTTGAGGGCGGGATACCACTTCTTATACTCAATAAAGCAATGAGAGCAACAGCAGGATTTTTATATTTGTGGAAATTGCTTATGTTAGTATTGATTATAGTTTTATCTATGATTATTAATAGACCATTTTGTAAATATATTTGTCCACTCGGTGCATTTTATGCTTTATTTCAAAAAGTAAGTTTTTTAAGACTTAATATAGATAGCAACCTATGTATTAAATGTGATGCTTGTAAAAATATTTGTAAAATGCAAGTGGACCCTTCAATAAATCCAAATAGTCCAGAATGTATAAGATGTGGGGAGTGCATTAAAGCTTGTCCAAAGAGAGCACTTCGTTTCAGTTTTCAAAAAACAGATTTCAAAAAGTAATGCAAGTGAAATAGAGTTGACGTAGGTTTAGTAGATAATGAGTGATGATATAAAAATGATAATAATGTTTCTAATTCTTGCTTTTACTCTTATAGTGTCGGCTATAGTATCAGCTATTGAGACTGCTATCACAGGAGCAGATTTTGTTAAGCTTGAAACTTTATCCGATAAAGGTAATATAAGGGCAAAAAAGGCACTTGATTTACAGGATAAGCAACAACGAATTATTTCAACAATGCTTTTCCTCAATAATGTAGTAAATATAATAGCTACAACAGTCACAACACTTTTAGTTACCATATATATAAAAAATATACCACTTGCAGTTGCGACAGCAGTTCTTACTTTTATAATATTAATATTTTGTGAGATTACACCAAAAAGAATTGCAAATAAAGATTCTGAAAATATTTTGCTCTTCTATGTAAACTTCATATCAATGACACTTATATTTCTATATCCTATAGTCTCACTTCTTAGTTTTTTATCTGATGGGTTAGCAAGAGTTTTGAGAGTTAATCTTGAAGAAGAAGTGGAAACTTATTCAGAAGATGAATTGAAAACACTTGTCGACATATCTCATGAAAAGGGTGTGCTTGAGACAGAAGAAAAAGAAATAATACAAAATGCACTTGAGTTTGGTGAAAAGACACTTGGTCAAGTTATGCTTCCAAATGATAAAGTAAAGTTTGTAAGTGTGGATTCGACTTATGAGCAAGTTATGGCAACGGTCATAAATAATGAATATACGAGATACCCAGTCGTAGATGGTAGTATAGATAATATCGTAGGGATACTAAATGTAAAAGACTTGATAAAGGCAATAGGAGCAAACCAGGGAATCACAAAGGATGAAGACATAAGTTCTAAAGGCGATTTTGATATTGAAGAGCTTATGAGAGAGCCATTTTTCCTGAATGAAAATGTCAAAATATCATCAGCATTTCGAAGAATGCAGAAAGTCTACACCAATATAGTTATAGTTAGAAGCGATAATTGCAAAACTATAGGGATAGCCACTCTTGAAGACATACTTGAAGAGGTTGTGGGAGAGATTAGAGATGAGTTTGATGAGATATAGGGGCATACTTTTAAAAAATATTGCTTTTTTAACTATTAAAAATATGGTAAAATAATAGATTATGTTAGATTTTCAAAAAATATCGTTTGATTTAAAACCGTTGATTGATAAATATTTTTATTCGTATGGCGAAGGTTCATGCCAACACTCGTTTGCGACAGAGTTTTGTTTTAATGCAAAATATGGAGACGTTTTTTGTGTAAAAGATGACTTTTTGTATATAATGCGCTCTAACTTTAATGATGAAAAATACAGGGCATATCTTTTCCCAATGGGTAAATATGATGATTTAGATAGAGTAAAAGATGCTGTTCAAAATATATTATCAGATGCACACGAAAATGATAGAAAAGTTAAGTTTTTGTCTATTACCGAGAATGCCAAAAACATATTAGAGAAGTTTTATGGCGATAAGTTTATAATTGAAGATAAAAGAGACTTATATGAATATATATATAAATATGAGACATTAGCAATAATGGATGGCAGTCATTTTAAGGCTAAAAGAAATGAAATTAGAAAGTTCTTTAAAACTTATGAAAACATTGAAATAAAGAATATTGATAGCAAAGATGTTTTAAATATGAAAGAACTTTATAAGCATTGGGTTGATGAGGAAATGAAGAGGCAATCAAATCAGCAACTTGATTTTGAGGAGATTGCTCTTGATACTGCACTTGAGTATTACCATGAATTAGGATTAGATGGGATAACAGTATATTGTGGTAATGAATTAATCGGATTTGTATTTGGTGTAAAATTGAATGAAGATTCTTTTGACTACATGATTGAAAAAGCCAATTCAGAATATAGAGGTATTTATAAAGTACTTAATAATGAACTAGCTAAAAGATGTTGTTCTAATTATAAATATTTAAACTTTGAAGAGGATCTGGGAGAAGAAGGCTTACGAAATTCAAAGATGATGTATCATCCTGATGTAATGTTAAAAAAGTTTAGTGCGACGGAGGCATAGTATTAATAAGTTAGAAGCAAATTTTTCGTTGATAGTAATAACATTTTTCTCATCGCTACAGTATATTTTTTTATCTGGTGTGCCTGATGGGATACCTAATTCTGCATTTGTGTGCATCACTTCTTTTATTGGATTTGTACTTTTGTTTTTAGTATTTTATAATGAATTATTTCGTTTAGATAAAAGTCATATTATACAATGCTTAATTTTGTCTTTGCAATTATTTGTCTTTAATTATTTTTTGCTGATGGGATCTTCAAGTTTAGACGCAGTTACAATTTCTTGTGTAGTCTCTGCATATTTTGTCTTTATCCCAATTATAGAAATTATAGCATTTCGAATTTTTCCACAAAAGAATAAAATCATTTCCATAATTGTTGTTTTAACCGGTATATTATTTATAATGAATTTAGAAGTTCATAAATTATTTGATAAAAGTATTTTGTTTCTTTTGATAGCAGATATTGCTATGGCAACCTATGTAGTTTTTACTGGATATTTTACAAGCAGATCAAACCCATCTATTTTGGCGATGGGTCAATTACTATTTATAGCAATAATATCATTCATAGCGTGGAATGTTGAAGCAAGAATTACAGGGATTAGAATATCTTTACCATCTGAACCAATGTTTTGGGGCAGTGTCATATTTATAAGTGTATTTATAAGGGGAATGTACACTGTAGTTCAAACTTATGCACAAAGATTTGTGTCAGCACTTAATACATCAATGATTTTTGCGACAGAGATAATTATTACTATGTTGACATCTCCAATTGTGAGTGAGTATTTTGGGATTAGTTCAGAAGCGGTTAATATCAGTGTAAATATGTGCATTGGAGCTGTTCTGATGGTAATTGGTATACTAATTGCAGACCCTTCAGTGCTTGATGAGTTTAAATTAAAGAAAAGAGTCAAGAATGTTTAGATACGTATTATTTAACAGAATAAAAATTGTCATTTTGACTGCTATGGCATATTTTCTTGCTGATTATTTGGTGAGAATAACAGGATTTCTTAAGTTTAGTTCACTTGTAGGTTTGAAAAGTTTTATGCCGGCAACATTTGGGATGCTTTTTGGCATATATGGTGTAGTAGGTGAATTAATTGGATGCACTATCTCTGCCTTCTTATTATCAAGAGCATTAAACTTACTTTTTTATGAGTATGTCATCATCATAATAATTGGTGTAGGAATGTGGTTTTCTTGGCATATCGGTTCACTAACTCATAAAATACATTTTAGATATTTGAGAAACTATGCAAGGTTTATTTTGCTAATGCTTTTTTTTAGTTTCATTTGTGGGGTACTTGGGCAATATTTTACTAACTACAGTTTACTTCATGAAATAGTCATCTGGAATACGATATTAAGTTTATTTATGGGTGTTCCTATAATGATAATATATAGTGGTCTTATGTCGCTAAACCCAATTTTACCACCGATAATGGAAAAAGGTAAGTTAATCAAAATTACTGATGATATAAGAGAAGTATTGACAAAAGATCCAAATACATTTGCATCATTTAGTGAAAAAATTGATGATTTAGCTTTAAGAGAAAAAATAGATATGAAAAGAACTTTTGAGATACAAGGTTTAGCAGAAGAGATGTACTTAAGAATTATTGAATTGTATCCACAAGCTATAATTGATGTTAAAGCAAATTATGATATCACATTTTCAGTTGAATACATGTTTATAGGTAAAAAATGTAATCCGTTTTCAAATAAATCTATTAGTGATGGAATAGAAAATGCAAGTTTAAAATTAATAAAGCATAGAGCATTACTCGCATCGTATGGTTATATATATGGTGAAAATACAGTAAGAGTTGTTATATAGGAGAAAAAAATGAATAATTTACCAAGAAAATCAATCAAAGCGAGGACAAGTAAGATTGTAATCATGCTTGTTTTAATTTCGGTAGTCATAGTGAGTGGAGTAGCGCTTTTTTTCTTCCTTCGAATAAGACAAAGTAGTGAAAAAACTATTGTAGAGGAGATGGAGAGGAATACATCTATCATCACTAAAGATAAAGCTGCGATCGCAGAATCAGAGTTTAATAATTATTCAAACTACATAACTGAAAGTGTTTTATTTTTAGAAGCTTTATATAGAGATCCTAATAAGTATAAAGCTAATGTAATTGGTAAAATTGATACATCAATAGTAGATGATTATAGTATGCAATATAATCTTCTCGACAAAGAACATAGTGTTAATGAACTTCGAGATGAATTGTTTTTACTTACAAATATTGAGACTCTATGGAGCAATATAATGAAGCTTGAAGGTAAAACCATTTCAACATTATATGCAGGAACAGAGTCTGGTTTTATGATGAGTTATGATAAATATGCTTCTTTAGCAGAAGTTTCAGAAGATGGTGAAGTTTATTTTAACCATTTGGAAAGGTCATGGTATAAAAAAGCTAAAGCAGAGAAAACGGTAGTTTTTACAGATTTATCACAAGACTTTTTTGGAAGGGGTTTAACTCTTACTTGCGCAGCGCCATTCTATAATAATGGAAAGTTTGCTGGTGTTGTTGCAATGGATATCTTAATTAAAGATTTGCAAGACGAAATAATTAATATTGATTTAGGAGAGGGATCATATGCATTCCTTGTAAATGAGGTTGGAAATATCATCGCATCACCTTTCTTAGATAAGAATACAACTGAATTTGAAAATATTGGTGGACTTAAGAGTGAGTATTTGTCTGTTAGTTCGAAAATACTTTCATATAAAAGTGGTATGCTGTTTACAAATGGATTTTATATAGCATATGAACCTATAAAACTTGCTCATTGGGTGCTCTGCATACATATTCCACAAAGTTTGATAATGCAACCAGTGGAAGTAATAGATAGCATCATTTTAAGAGTTGCTACTATCTTTATAATTGTCTTTTTAGCAGTAGCTTTGTTTTCATTTGTTAGTACTCAAGTGTTTGCAACTAAATTGACAGATCCTATTTTAGCATTAAAAGATGATGTTAGCAAAATAAGTGATGGCAATCTTGATTATGTTGCAAGAGTTACAGGTAATGATGAAATTAGTGACCTTGCAAATTCTTTCAATAGTATGACACAATCACTTAAAAACTATATAAAAGATCTTACATCACTTACAGCAGAGAAGGAAAGAATTGGAGCGGAATTAAATGTAGCAACTCACATACAGTCTTCAATGCTTCCATCAATATTTCCTGCATTTCCAAAAGATGCAAGTTTTGATATTTTTGCAACTATGAACCCAGCAAAAGAGGTTGGAGGAGACTTCTACGATTTCTTTAAGATAGATGACAAACATATAGCAATAGTTGTTGCCGATGTATCAGGAAAAGGTGTACCTGCAGCATTATTTATGGTTATAGGTAAGACTCTCATCAAAGACCATACAGGTTTAAATACTAATCTTGCTGATGTATTCTATGATGTAAATAATATCTTATGTGAATCAAATAGTGAGAACTTATTTATTACAGCATTTGAAGCAATTATAAATCTTGAGACAGGAAAAGTTCATTATGTAAATGCTGGTCATGAAATGCCATATATATATAAGAAAGGTAAGGAGTGGACTGCTTATCAGATGAAGCCTGGATTTGTACTTGCTGGTATGGAAAATATGAAGTTTTCAGCAGGTGAGTTTACAATAGAAGCTGGAGATAAGATATTCCAATATACTGATGGAGTTACAGAAGCTACAAGCGCAAATAATGAATTATATGGAATGGATAGACTGAAAGCTGCTCTTGATGCAAATTCAGATAAGAAAATGGAAGATTTATTACCTGCTATAAAAGCTGACATTGATGAATTCGTAGGTGAGGCACCTCAATTTGATGATATCACGATGTTGGGATTTGAATATAAAGGTATTAGTCAAAATAATTAAATGTCATATAATAAAAACCAAAAACTTGAATTAGATATTATTGATATGACAAAAGATGGACTAGGCGTTGCAAAGAAAGACTCGCAAGTATTCTTTGTAAAAGATGCTGTCCCTGGTGACAAAGTAAGTGCTGTAGTGACAAAAGTTACATCAAATGTAATATATGCAAAAACATTGGATGTCATCAGCAAATCAAAATATCGAGTTGAACCAATGTGCAAAGTGGCAAATAGATGTGGCGGGTGTAAATTATTAAATCTTGATTATGATAAACAAATTGAACTTAAAAAAGAAAACACATTAAATACCATAAGTAAGATAGGAAAGTTTGATAAAGATTTATTACATAACTATTATGATGGCATACTAACAATAGAGACTAAAAAGAATTACAGAAACAAAATGCAAGTTCCATTCGTAATGAAAAATGAGGAAGTAGTCTATGGTTTTTATGCAGGAAGGACTCATCATATTGTAGAGTTTGACAATTGTGTAGTAGGATTTAAGTATTCAGATATTATTCTAAAAATAATTAAAGAAAATATAGCGAAACATAATATCAGTATCTATGATGAGAATACTGGTGAAGGAGTATTTCGCGAGGTAATGCTACGAAAAGGTAATAGCACTCACGAGATAAGCATTACATATATCTTAAATGATAAAAATGTTGATAAGCATATGTCACTTTATCAAGCATTTGATACTGATGTTTTAACTGACATAAAGGACAAACTATCACATCTAGGAAAAGACAGTAGCATTACATCAACAATTAATGTCAATACAGGTAATAATAATGTTCTTTTTGGAAAAGAGAATATAGTTTTAAGTGGCAAGGGACATATTGAAGATAGTATTGGTACAATAAGATATCATATTTCGCCGGAGAGTTTCTATCAAGTTAATATAGAAATGACAAAAAAATTGTATGATAAAATTATTGACTATGCAGATTTTAAAGGCAATGAAAAAGTTTTGGATCTATATTGCGGGATAGGAACGATTTCACTATATGTTGCAAGAAATGTGAAGTCTGTGTTAGGCGTTGAGATTGTTGATAAGGCTGTAGAAAATGCAAAAGAAAATACCAAACTAAATAGTATTACAAATGCACATTTCATCTGCCTTGACACTTCCAAACTTGATACGGAAAATATAAAGAAGTGTGATAATACATTAGATTATGATACTGTAATAGTAGATCCTCCAAGAAGTGGTCTTGATGGAAGGACTTTAGACTTCATAAAAGATATTGATCCTGAAAAAATCATTTATGTCAGTTGCGACTTGGCTACACTCGCAAGAGATCTTGATTATTTTTGTCACAATGGTGGTAAGTATAGTCTTAAAAAGTTCTTAAATGTAGATATGTTCCCACATACCATGCACATTGAAACGGTCGCATTACTTCATCATATTTTAGGGTAAGATTTAGACCTTAACTTAAAAGTATAATATGGAAACTTTTTTCAAAGTAATTTTTTTTAATAACGGGAGCGATTTAACGAAATGATGGTTTTTTCTAAAATGTTAGGCTTATCTTTTGTCTATGTCATATTTACTGTTTTTGTATGGCATGCAATGGAAGGTAAGAAGTATACAAATCTGACTATCGCAATTATAGGTGTCCTATATGGGTTTGGTGCTATATTGTCAACTCATTTTGGAGTCAACTATGACTACATGATGCTCAATGTCAGAGATATAGGTCCACTTGCAGCTGGACTTTTTTTTCATCCAATGTCAGGACTTATAGCTGGATTTGTAGGTGGCATAGAAAGATATATTGCTGGAACTTATTTCGGGATTGGATCGTATACAACAATTGCTTGTAGCATATCAACTTGTCTTGCTGGAGCTTTCGCATGGGTGATGCATAAATACTTCCTTAAAGGTGAGAAGCCAACTCCTGCATATGCATTTTTTATTGGCGCTACAATGGAAGTATTCCATATGTATGCAGTCTTTATTACTCACACTGAAAACATGCAGACAGCATTTTATGTTGTCAGCAAATGCTCTATCCCGATGATTGTATTCACAGCTATTGGGATGGGACTTACTTCGTGTGCGATATTAATGTTAGAAGAAAAATGGACTAACCCTTTTAAACGACAGAAAAGAGAAAATATATCTATTACAAAAACATTTCAAAAAGCATTATTCATTTGGACATTTATAGTTATTGCTGTTAGTTTTGCGATGTCATTCTTATTGCAGACACAATCAGCTTATCAGTATGCAAAAAATGAATTAAAGATCGTATCAAAAAATATCATAGAATTATATAATGAAGACCAATCGCTTGTAAAAATAAGGATTGGTACGAGTGGAGCATATAGTATATATAGAGATAATGGTTATGTAATTTCTGGATATAATAGAGGAAACTTTTTTAAGTCTTATGAGCTTGAGCAATTTGCAAGGCATAATAGTGCAGATTATTTTAGACACAATTTTTTTGGGAGAGAATCGCTTTGTAGGGTAGAAAAACTTGACGATGGAAATAACCTGATAGTTATATTGCCGTATGCGGATATTTTCAGGTATCGGGATGCACAGTCTTATGAAAATGGGTTAGCAAGTATCTTACTTTTCACTGTTGTTTTCTTTTTGATATCTTATATAGTTAAGCTTCTTGTAATTGACAATATTGATAGAGTAAATTATTCACTACGAAAAATAACTGCTGGAAATCTTGAAGAGAAAGTTGAAGTTAGAAACTCTTCTGAATTTGCGATGCTCTCTGATGACTTAAATGCCACAGTGTCAGCCCTTAAAGGTTATATAGCTGATGAAAAAAAGAGAATGGCTCAAGAACTAGAGTTTGCTAGTAGTATTCAAATGTCAGCACTTCCAAGAAACTTTAGATTTCCAAGTAGATATGAGTTTGAGATATATGCTCTTATGGATGCAGCAAAAGAAGTTGGTGGTGACTTTTACGACTTTTTCTTTATAGATGAAAGCAAGTTTGCATTAGTCATAGCTGATGTATCTGGCAAAGGAATTCCAGCGGCACTTTTTATGATGAGAAGTAAGACTGCAATCAGAAGTTTTGCAGAAAGTAGTGATTCTCCAAATGATATATTGAAAAAAGTTAATAATGTTCTCTGCGATGGAAATGACAATGAGATGTTTGTGACTGTTTGGCTTGGAATAATTGATTTGAAAAATGGAGAGATGGTGTGTGCCAATGCTGGGCATGAATTCCCAATAGGATTAAGTTCTGATGGTAATTATGAAGTGTTTAAAGATACTCACTCATTACCACTTGCTGCTATGGAGGATATAGAACTTAAAGAGTATAAAGTCACATTGAAGCCAGGTGACAAAGTATTCGTGTATACAGATGGTGTGCCAGAAGCAATCAATAGTGCCAATGAACAATATGGATTAGAAAAATTGATTAAAACTTTAAATGATAATAAGTCAGATTCATTTAATGAGCTTTTGCCAAAAGTTAGAAAGGATGTATCCGATTTTGCTGGAGATACAGAACAATTTGATGATATCACAATGCTTGGCTTTGCATTTAATAACTATTTAAGAGATGATTTACATTAATTTAAAGTTTTAGATATTGGAGATAGATATGATAAACTTTGAAAATGATTATACCACAGGTGCACATCCAAATATTTTGAAAAGGCTAACAGAAACTAATCTTGAACCTGTATCTGGATATGGCAATGATAAATACTGCAAAAGTGCAAAGGAAAAGATTAAAAAAATAGTAGGATTAAAAACTGCACAAGTCGAGTTATTGGTAGGTGGTACTCAAACAAATGCTATTGTAATATCAACAATGTTAAGTGACTATGAAGGTGTGATAGCTGTTGATACTGGACATATAAGTGTGCATGAGGCAGGTGCTATAGAATATACAGGCCATAAAGTTTTAAATATAAAAGGAGTTAATGGCAAACTTATAGCTTCTGATTTAAGAAAGTACTTAAAAGACTTTCTTAGTGATAGTACAAAATCTCATATGGTATATCCTGGAATGGTGTATATTTCACATCCGACAGAATATGGGACGCTGTATAGTAAGAAAGAGTTAAAAGACATATATGGTATCTGCAAAAGCTATAAGATAAAACTTTATATTGATGGTGCAAGGCTTGGCTATGGTCTTATGAGTGATGCATCAGATATGAACATAAAAGAACTTGCAAAGCTTTGTGATGTATTTTATATCGGTGGCACAAAAGTTGGTGCATTTTGTGGTGAAGCCGTAGTCTATACCAATAATAATGAACCTAAAAATTATATAACCTCTGTCAAGAAGAGAGGAGGATTACTTGCTAAAGGAAGACTACTCGGGATTCAGTTTGATGAGCTATTTAGTAATAATTTGTATTTTGAAATAAGTAGATATGCTATTAATATGGCACATAAATTAAAAAAAGTTTTTAAGGACAAAGGATACAAGTTTTATATTGATTCTCCAACTAATCAGCAGTTTGTTATTATTGATAATGAAAAATTGAAAAAGTTAAGCAAAAAAGTGTCATTTAGCGTTTGGGAAAAGTATGATTTAAAAAATACAGTTGTTCGATTTGTAACGAGTTGGTCAACAAGAGAAGATGATATAGTGGCACTTTCAAAGTTATTATAAAGTATAAAGAGTTTATGGTGATATATGGATGATAGAGAGTTAGAAAAACTAAATGAACGAAAGGAACTTGCTAAAAAGTATATAGATAGACTGTATGCAACAACAAGTGTTTCAGCAGAAGCAAATATAACAGAAGAACTTATCAAGGTAGTAAAGAAAATTGGTGTTGAAGAACTTACGAAAATGGCATTGGAACTTGATGTTTTTGGCAAATGCGTTTTTCATTATAGATTGCCAATAGAGTACAGACTAAACTTTGATTTTTCAAAAGCAACTGAAGTGATTGAAAGTGAAAGGAAGTTGTATTGGAGCGAGTATAAAAAGAAACTCGCTGATAAGAAACTTAATCCAGAAGAAGAGTACAATAAAATAATTCTAATGGCATGTACCCTGCATGTGCCAATAAATGAAGAGCAAGTAGATGAGACAATGGAACAAGCTCAAGAGAAAACTGAAACGATAGATAATAACGATAAGGATAAATAAAGATTTAATGACAACTGTAATAATTGGTGGTGGACCAGCAGGAATACTTGCTTCCATAGCCACTTCAAAAAAGAATAGTAATTTTGATGAGAAGGTTAGTAAACCTTCTCAAGTTTTATTATTAGAAAAAAATGAAAAACTTGGGAAAAAATTATTCATATCTGGAAAAGGGCGCTGTAATCTTACTAATAATGTTGATGAAACCGAGTTTTTGAAAAATGTTGTAAGAAATCCAAAGTTTTTGTATTCATCATTTTCAGAGTTTTCAAATATGGATTTAAAGAGTTTAGTTGAAGCAAATGGTTGTCCACTTAAAGTTGAAAGAGGAAATAGAGTTTTCCCGGTGAGTGACAAATCATATGATGTTATAGATGCATTAAAAAAAGCTGTGAAAGCATCGGGAACTAAAGTAAAACTAAATACAGAAGTTGTTTCTATAAAGAAACTTGATAATTATAATAAGAATACTAAAAACATTTCTAAAAGTGAATCATCAGAAACATCGCAATTTGAAATAAAGACAAAAAATGGTGAGACAATTTTAGCCGATAAAGTTATCATAGCCACAGGTGGCTTATCTTATCCAGCAACAGGTTCTACAGGTGATGGATACAAGTTTGCTAAAGCAATGAAGATAAAAGTTATAGACCAGCATCCTTCACTTGTCCCATTTAATGTGAAGGAAGTTAATGAGTGTAAAGATATGCAAGGCCTTACACTTAAGAATGTAGCAATAAAAATATTTAAGAGTAACAATCTTAAGAAAGTTTTATATAGTGACTTTGGAGAACTTTTATTTACACACTTTGGTGTAAGTGGACCTATTATCTTATCGGCAAGTTGCTATATAAATGACTTTGATAATATGGTTCTTGGTATTGACCTAAAACCTGCATTAAGCTATGAACAACTTGATAATAGACTGCTTCGAGAGTTTGAAGAGAATAATAAAAAAAGTTTGAAATCAATTATTGAAAAACTATTACCACATTCTTTAGTGGATATTTTTTTGAAAAGACTTGAGAATGAATTAGTAGTTTCAAATGAAAAGGCAAAATCATCCTTAAATATTTCAGATTTAAAAGTTACAGAAATTAGTAAAAATGAGAGAAAATCAATAGTTAATCTACTTAAAGATTTTAGGTTTACATTAATAGGTAAAAGGGGATATGATGAAGCGATAGTTACAAGTGGAGGTATAGATACAAAAGAAATCAATCCTAAAACAATGGAGTGCAAGAACGTTAAAGGGCTTTATTTTGCAGGTGAAGTTTTAGATATTGATGCACTAACTGGAGGGTTTAATATTCAGATAGCTTGTTCGACAGGCTATACAGCTGGTAAAAACATATATGCCATTTAATACACATAATTTTATATTTATTTTTCTGCCATTTTTTTTGCTTTCATATTATCTAGCAGATGTAAGAGCAAAAAAGGTTATACTTTTATTATATAGTGTTTTGTTTTATGTAATAGGCAATTATAAAAGGCTTGAGTCAATTTTTATTTTAGTTTTCTTGACGTTTATGAATTATGTGTTTTTACTTTTTATAGTTAAGGCAAAAAGAGACATAGTTAAAAAAACGGCCTTTATTATAGCAGTATCTATGAATATCATAGTTTTATGTCTTTTCAAACTTCAATTATTTACTAATTTTATACCACTTGGTTTGAGTTTCTATACATTCCATTTTATTTCTATAATTGTTGATGCATATAAAAATAAGCATTTGTCATACAAATTGATAGACTATTTAAACTATATTTTATTTTTCCCAAAACTATTATCAGGTCCCATAATGAGATATGATAATTTCATTTCAGAATACTCACAAAGACAAAGTAGTGAAAATTATGTAGTAAAAGGTTTATTCTTTTTTTCTGTAGGATTAGCATTAAAGTGCCTATTGGCTGATAACATAGCATATATAATAAATCAGATTAATGTCTATGGATTTGACAGCATAAGTATTCTCACAGCATGGGTAGGAATGTATAGTTATACAATGCAACTATACTTTGACTTTGCGGGATATTCACTTATGGCAATTGGTGTAGCATATGCGATTGGAATTAAAATGCCAGATAATTTTAATTTACCATTTTGCTCAAAATCAATATCAGAGTTTTGGAGAAGATGGCACATCACATTAGGTCATTTCTTTAGAGATTATATTTATATCCCCCTTGGTGGAAACTTTGCGAATAAGAGATTTATACGCCAGTCACTTAATTTGATAATAGTTTGGCTTGTGACAGGGTTTTGGCATGGATTTAGAATTAATTATATACTCTGGGCTATGTTTATTTGCATAATCATCATCCTGGAAAAGGCATTCCTTATCAATATTTATAAAAAGCATGAGATTATAGGAAGAATAGTTGTATGTGCTTTAATGCCATTTTCGTTTTTAATTTTTTCGATTACGAACTTAAACGATTTGAAAATATATATACATAAACTATTTGAGTTTTCAAGTGTAATTAATATGCGTGACTTTCAAGTTATTATAAAGAATTATGCTAAAATATTTGTGATAGGGATACTGTTTTTAACGAAATATCCAAAAGCACTAATGGAAATTGTCTGTAAGAGTAAATATATGATGATTATAGCATCAGCAAGTTTAATTTTAATATCAATATATGCGATGAGTATGATGAACAGTGATGTGTTTAAGTATTTTGCATTTTGATTATGGGAAAGAGTATAAGAGAAAAGATTAATTTTAGAAATATAATTGCTATTATTTTGTTTGTTGTCTTTCTGATTGTTGAGTTTTTTTATTTGAATAAAAATAATACTATTAAAGTTAGTGAAACTAATAGCTATGAGACTTCGGATAATTTATTTTTAGAATCAAGAGAAGTAGTTGCTACTATCTCTGATGCAAGTATAAGTAAAGAATATAAGTTTGCTACAGTATCTGAAACTTATTTTGACAATACTCTCTTTATAGGCGATTCAAGGATGCTTGGCTTTTCTATTTACAAACAGATAGAAGGTGCGACATATTATTGTTATCAATCTGCAGATGCATTTACTATACTTGACAAAGAGTATGAAGTTAAGCCATATGGGATGATTTCTCTTTATACCTTGATAAGTCTTAATCAATTTGATAAAATATATATATCTCTAGGTATAAATAATGTGGGCGCTGGATACGAAAATCACAAGAAACATTTTAATAAACTAATTGATACAATTATTGATTTACAACCAAATGCTATTATATACCTTCTTGCAAATCTTCATGTAACTTCAGAACTAAAACTTGATGCACCATATTTAACGAATGAAAATATCAACAATATAAATAAGTTTATCAGTCAGATTGCTGATGACAAAAATATATTTTATTTAGACCCAAATGTCATGTATGATGATGAATATGGCAATATGGACAGTGAGCTTTCTTATGATAAGGCACATATATATTTAAGACATTATGATAGATACTTGTATTTCTTACTGACTCATGCTGTAGTGTATGAGTAATATGCAGATGTAGTTTAATGGTAGAACATAAGCTTCCCAAGCTTAGGGCGCGGGTTCGATTCCCGTCATCTGCTTACTGGGTTATTCGTTGAGACATTTTATTGAACCTACATTATGATAAAAGGGCATCCGTATATTGGTGTGGCTAGCGAGCCTGGGTCTTCGGACTTCTTCAGGATACTAAAAGCATCGATGAGGTGACCCACCTAGCAAGGGCTAGGTGTCAATAAAGTTTTGACGGTAATCTGGTTTTTTATTTTTGATATAAAAAGGAGCGCCAATGAATAAAATTGAAGTAGCAGACATAAGAAAAGTATATGATAGTGTATCTTTGCCTGATGAAGAAATAAAACAGATGAGTGGCCACTTTAAAGAGAAAATAAAACAGTTGCTTGATGGGCGAAAAAAAAGAGAAAAAGAAACTGGAGATCATTTTGAGCCTAGGTATAAGATGTATATTGTATCACATAGAAGCTTCGTATCTGATTTTGAGGGATATGGACATGGCAAGATGAGTGGTAAAAGATATTGCTTTAAAATGGATGAGTATAAGAAGGCAATATTATTAACTATAGATGAAGTGATAAATTGTATAGCTGATTGTGCAAATGAATATTGTAACTGGAGATTTAAGATATTGCCAGAAGATGAGTTTCTGAAAGAATATGAGCAGTATAAGAAGAAATATGAAAATGAATTAGAGAATAGTCATTTTAAGTATGGTTTTAAAGGAGCTCATTTAGATATTAATAATATACTGAACCAACCAAAGCAAAAAAAGTTTTGTGAATGGGGATACATTATTAGAAACTTTTGTGGCAACTATGGAATATTTAATAATCCAATTTCGGCAATACCATATTACTCTCTATACAGTGATAGAGGCTCATATACAAGTGCGATAGTTGACTATAGACTGATTGATGAAGGAATAGAGATTGAGACATTGAACTCAATTTATGTCATTAAAGAGCTTAAAAAGATAGATTATATAGACCAATTAAAAGAGTTTGATGATTATAAAAAAAGTAAATACTATGATGAGTTATTCACTTTCATAAAAAACGAAGAAAGCGAAACTATGAAAGACTATATGGAACTATAAATAAAAGTGCTTGTAATCCAGTAATAAATATGCTAATATATTTGTTGCCAAAGGATAATAAGCAAATGAGCCTTGCTTTATGTTAGCTTGTTTGTTTAGGCCCTTGTTAGCGATACCGTCGCTGACCATTAGTCCAAAAGGAGGTAAAAACAATGAACAAGTACGAATTATGTGTAGTACTTAATGCGAAACTTGAAGACGAGCAGAGAAATGCAGAGATTGATAAGATCAAAGCCTATGTAAGTCGTTTCGGTGGCAGTGTTGAAGAGCCTGTTGAAGATTGGGGCAAAAGAAAGTTTGCCTATGTAATCAATCATATGAATGAAGGCTATTACTACTTTATAAGGTTTGAAGGTAAGAAGTCAACACCTGGTGAACTTGAAAACTCAGTACGTATTATGGAAAATGTAGTTAGATTCTTAATTGTAAAGCAAGAGGCTTAAATTAATTAAGAAAGAGAGAAGATTATGAACAAAATTATTTTAATGGGTAGACTTACCGCAGAACCAGATTTAAAGTATTCATCAAAAGATTCTTCAATGGCAATAGCAAGATATTCTTTAGCAGTTGATAGAAGATTTGCAAAGAAAGAAGATGGAAATAAAGCAACAGATTTTATCAGATGCGTTGCTTTTGGAAAGGCAGCAGAGTTTGCTTCTAAATATTTCCACAAAGGACAGAGAGTATTAGTTGAAGGAAGATTACAGATTGGAGAGTTTACAAATAAGGATGGTCAGAAAGTTCCAACTGCTGATGTCGTTATAGAAAATCAGGAATTTGCTGATGCTCCAAAGAATGGTCAATCAACTCCACCTGCTCCTAAGGAGAGTAGTGCATCTGTGACAGATGGTTTTATGGAGATTGAAGGTTCAACAGATGATGATATCCCATTTTAGAGATTAAAAGGAGGATAATAAGATGCCAACTGAAAAGAAACAAAAAAGTTACGATAAAGAAGATAGAAAAGATAGAAAGTCAGGTTTCAAACCAAGAAAGAAAAGAACTTGTCAGTTCTGTGCAAAAGGTGCGCAAACTATAAGTTATAAAGATGAAAAGACACTTAGGAAATATATTTCTGAAAGAGGGAAGATACTTCCAAGAAGAGTTACAGGAACTTGTGCTAAACATCAAAGAGAAATCGTAAATGCAATTAATAGAGCTAGACATGTTGGAATACTTCCATATGTTATAGAATAACAAATGCAAAACCTAATGTATGCCGTACATTAGGTTTTTTGTTGAAAAAATAATATTATGTGCTATAATAGTTAAAAAGTAAATAATTTACTTTTTGTAAAATTTTCAGGAGGTTAATTATGGCACAGTTCGTAATTAAACAAACAAAAACTGGATTTACATTTAACTTAAAGGCAAGTAACAAAGAAACTATTGCTACATCTGAAGTTTATAACACAAAAGATTCTTGCAAAAGAGGAATTAAATCAGTAATAAGAAATGCAAAGGCACATGTAGAAGATCAGACTGCAAAAGATGTAAAGAAAGTTTCTCTACCAAAGTATGAGATTTACAAAGATAAGAAGGGTGAGTTCCGTTTTCGCTTAAAAGCAGGAAATGCTCAAGTAATAGCAGTAAGCGAAGGATATAAGTCACTTGCTTCTTGCAAAAATGGCGTTGCATCAGTTGCAAAGAGTGCTACAAAAGCGGAAGTTGTAGATGAGTAATAAAGTGCAGGTGTTAAGCACCTGCTTTTTAATTTGTTGCTACTAACTTTTTTGTATGATATAATAACTATATATGAAAAATCTTATTGAAAAACTACTTGAATACAATAATGATGGTGAAGGAAAATACTTTAACCCTGATTATGATGTAAAGAATCAATTATTCTCTAAAGTTTATATAGCTAAAGAGTATAATTTCTATCCAAAATATGTTGAACTATTTGAAAGTGATTGCCGAAGCTTAAAGGAGCGACTTGGTGAAAATTGGTGGAAGAATCCATTTGCACGATATATGCTTTATAGAAAGTTTAACATTAAAGATTTAAGAGTTAAATGCGATAACTTTCCTACATCTGAATGTGATTCATCAGAATATTCTATGAAACATATATTCAAGATTGATGAAGCAAAAAATATCATAAAAGAACAACCTTGGCTGACTATTGAAAAAAATGGCAAGACATTATTTTTTGCTGATACTCTTACACCAGCTTGGACTATACTTCGCTCACTAATTGAATACTGCATTTTAGTTGATAAGGTGGATATATTTGAGGAAGATAGTTATGAAGATTTAGCTGGTCATAAGATTTTTAACTTCAAAGTTCCTGAAGAAGCACTTCGTGAATTAAATGAGCGAGTTGAAAAGAGAATTGGTACATCAAATTATGAGGTTGTACTTTGTGAATACATTATAGAAAATATAGTTTCGATTATAGAGATGTTTGAAAAGTATCTCGGAAGTACCGATGACTTATATGCCTTTATAAATCTTTCACATTCTGGAAGTGGGTGTAATTTTACAGTAGTGCCAAGAGAGTTATTAAATAGAAGTAGAGACCCATTTATCAATAGAAAAGTGGCACCAAATCTTGAACTACCAAATGCTGGTAGACTTTGGGATACAGTCGATGTGCCGATATTCTTTGTGCATAGATGGTATATGAAAAACTTTGATAAAGAAATAGTTACTAATAAATATATAGAGAAGCAAGATATGGATTTGAAAATGTTAGCCAAGTTTAAGAAGGACAAAGAAGTAAAAAATCTTAAATTGTGGCTTAAGTACTATATGGATCGAGGTGGATATGATACCTTTATAGAAGACTACAATTTTGAATCTTGCGTTTATGAAAAGGATAGCAAAGAAAATAAATTACTCGAAGAACTTGCAAATTGCAATAAAAATTATAGTAAAAAATATGGATTCCCTATAGAACTATTTAAGGGACATTTATATAAATATGATTTCACATCTGGAATAGATAAGGCTATAACTTACGGAATATATGAGGCAGACTCTGTTGAAGAAGATTTTCCACTCATTGGTTATGTAAATGGAGTTGAAGATTTTAAACAGATTTTTAAAATGATGAAAAATATGTTTGAAAAAAGAAAGGAGAAATTAGCATGAAAACTCAATTAGTTATAATGGCCGCAGGTATTGGCTCAAGATTTGGAGAGGGGATAAAACAACTTACACCACTTGGACCTAATGGCGAGATTATAATGGACTATAGTATAAAGTCAGCAGTAGATGCTGGATTTGATGAAGTTGTAATTATTATCAGAAAAGAAATTGAAAAAGATTTTAGGGAAATTATTGGAAACCGTCTCGAGAAAAAAGTTAAATGTAGATATGCATTCCAGGAACTTGATATGTTGCCAGGAGGATTTAAGTGTCCTGAAGGTAGAAAGAAACCATATGGTACGGCACATGCGATATACTGTGCAAAAGATGTTATAGATTCTCCTTTTATAGTCATAAATGCAGATGATTATTATGGGACTGAAGGATTTAAGAAAATACATGAACATCTGGTAAAACATGCAGATGCTTGTACTGGTCAGTGCCCAGCTTGTGATCATAGATATAGGATGTGCATGGCAGGTTATATCATTGGCAATACTTTGTCAGATAATGGCACGGTGACTAGAGGCCTTTGCAAACAAGATGAAAATGGTTTCTTAACTGATGTGATAGAGACATTTGAGATAAGTAAGAAACCTGATGGCAGAATCACAGGCGAAGATGATAATAAAAATGAGGTAGTTATAGGTGAAAACGATTTAGTTTCTATGAATATGTTTGGATTACCTTTTGAGTTTATACTTGAATTAGAGTCAAGACTTATAAACTTCCTTGAGAAAAATAATAGCAATATTAAGTCAGAGTTTTTACTTCCTACTGTTATAAATGACATAATAAAAGAAGGAAAAGGAACAGTGCATGTTTTGCCTGTAAATGATAAATGGTATGGTGTAACATATGCATCAGATAAGGAGTATGTGAAAAAAGCTCTTGCAAATATAAAAATATAATTTATGGCTGGTAGGTCAAGAAAAAAAACACAAATTGCAAGTATAAAAAAGGGAGAGCAGAATGCTCTCCCAAGTTTTAATATAAAAGAAAAAGATGAACTTATCATTAAAGATTTAGGAGTAAATAAGGACAAGAAAAACTTGTCAAAGAAAAAAGCAAGTATTAAGTCTATTGCTGTTATAGTTTTTATATTAATTCTTTTTATTACTGTAGTTTTTACAATAAGATTTATCAACTTTAATGTTGCAGAGATGATTTGGAAGACAAGTGTGACTAGGGGCTCTGACAACATTAACAATAAAAGCATACGATATTATAGTTTTGAGAAAGGACTTATGAGAATATCAAATGATGGTATAACATATATAGGAGAAACTGGAGATATAAAATGGACTATATCGTACAATATGAAAGATCCAATCTATGAAGCAAATGGTAATTATTTTGCTATTGCTGATAGAAATGGCTATGAGTTTTTTATTTTCGATAAACAAGGAACTACAGGTTATAATACTACTACAAGCCCAGTCCAAAAAGTGTCTCTTTCTGAAGATGGCATAATATATGTATTGCAAAGCGATGAAGAGAATAGTTACATAAATGTATATAGGAGTAATGGAGAGATAATAGATATTAGCATCAAGTCTACTCTTACAGGTGATGGTACAGCTATAGATTTCTGCACATCTGATGATGGCGAAGAGCTTGTGGTCGCTTATGTCTGTCTTGCAAATAACCAGCTTTTTACAAAGGCAAGTTACTATAATTTTGGCGAGGCAGGTCAAAGTGTTAATTCAAAAAGAATTGTTGGAGAGTTTGTCGAAGAGTTAAGTGGTAGTTTTTTAGCAAGGGCTCATTTTTTTGATAACATTAACTCTGCTCTACTTTATGATGGTGGTGTGATGTTTATATCGACAAAGGAACCTGCAAAACCAGAAATTATTTCAAATAAGACGTTTGATAAGCAGATACGTTCAGTTTCTTATAATAAGAAATATCTTGCTTTAGTTTTTGAAGATAATAGGATGATTATTTTTGATAAAACGGGAAACTTACTTGCGGATAAAACAATAGATTTTGACTATGAAAACTTTTATTTGAGTGACGATTATGCAATTTTCATCTATGCAAATAGAGTTATGATATACGACATGCGTGGCAGAATGATATTTGATAAAGAAATGGAAATGGACATACAGTATGTTGCGAAAAAGAAGAGTTTGCTATTTACAGAATTATTAGTTGGACTTATAGATGGTGTTGAATGTATAAGATTCTATTAGGATGATAAAGAGATATTAAATCATACTATTCAAATGAGATTACAGTGACACCATCTCCACCTTCTGTAAAATCGCCTGGTCTATAGTTTTTAATAATTTTTGATTTTCTGCAGAACTCGTTAACTGCTTTCTTTAAGGCTCCTGTACCTCTTCCGTGTATAACCCTAATGAAAGGTATATGAGCAATATAGGCATCATCAATATATTTATCAAGTTCAAGTATTGCTTCATCAGTAGTTTTACCAATCAAATTAATCTCACTATTTACATTATAAGATTTTTCTAATTTAATTTTTGATGAACCATCTTTGTTAATAGTCTTTTTGATTTTAGTCCCATCAATCTTTACATTATATGAATCTACAAGTTCAAGATCACGAAGATTTACTTGAGTTCGAAGTATACCCACACGAACAAAAAGGTTATAGCTTTTGTCGGGGAGAGATTCAACTATTCCTTCTGCATTTAATGATAGCACTTTAACTGTAGCGCCTATTTTTATTTTCTTTGCAGAAAGTGGCTGTGATGGACCTTTTACTTTTTCAACTAGTGATTCGAGAGATTCACTTAATCCTTTATTGAGCTTCGTTCTTTCATTAATTGATACATTGAGATCACCACCACTATTTTTAATATTTTTGATAGTCTCATCAGCAAGTTGTTTTGCATCAAATAAGATATCATGTGCTTTTTCTTTAGCCTGTCGTATTATAGAATCTGCACGATCATTTAGTCCCTTTTCTTGCCTTTTAACTTTATTCTTCAATTCTTCAATTTCATTTTTGTATTTGGCAACTTCATTCTTTTCTCTATCAATTGTTATTTTGCTTTCTTCTAATGATGCGACAATGTCTTCAAATCTAACATCATTTGTATTTAGCATATTTTTTGCTTTATTAATAATGTTTTTGTTAAGTCCTAACTTTTCTGAAATGGCAAAAGCATTTGATTTTCCAGGGATGCCAATCAATAATTTATAAGTTGGTTTTAATGTGTCAACATTAAACTCAAAGGCGCCATTTTCAACACCATTTCGTGAGAGCGCATATTTTTTTAGTTCTGGATAGTGTGTCGTTGCAATTACTCGTATTTTTTTTGAAAGGAACTCATCAAGTATGGCGATTGCAAGGTTAGCACCTTCTATAGGGTCCGTACCAGTACAAATCTCATCAAGTAGGACTAGAGATTTACTAGTGACATGATTTAAGATGGAAACGATGTTATTCATATGTGATGAAAAAGTCGACAGACTTTGTTCTATGCTTTGTTCATCACCTATGTCGGCAAAAATATTATCAAAAAGTGAGATGTGAGAGTTTTCTTCACAAGGGATAAATAAACCTGAAAGTCCCATAATCTCAATTAGACCTACAGTTTTAAGTGACACTGTCTTACCACCAGTATTTGGTCCGGTGATTATGAGTGAAGTGAAGTTTATTCCAAGATTTATATTTAGTGGAACAGCATTTGCCTTTTGGAGCAAAGGGTGTCTTGCTCCTTTTAAGTCTATTTTTCCATCACTATTTAAAATTGGAAGGGTTGCATTTATATCTTTTGCATATTTCGCTTTAGCAAATATAAAATCAAGCATTGTAAGATTTTTGTAGTTATTTCTTATAGTATCTATATAAGGGCTTAGTTTTCTTGATAATTCATAAAGTATTTTAGCAATTTCAATTTGTTCAAGTGATTCATTTTCTGCAACTTCGTTGTTTAATCCTATAATTTCTTTTGGCTCTATAAAAATAGTGAATTGGCTACCTGATATAGAGTGAATGGTACCATCTACCCTATTTTTAAACTCGGATTTGACAGGCAAACAAATAGCGCCATCTTTATTAGCAAGAACAGGTTCTTGAAGATATTGACTATAGGTGTTTAGTAATCTATTCGCAGTTGTTCTGATTTTTTCTTTGAGAAGTTGCTTTTTTCGCCTAAGCATCTGCAGTATAGAGGAAGCATTATCAGATATTTCATATTCTGAAATTACAACTCTCTTAATTTCATTATTTTCATCTTTAAGAGCATCAAGAGCGTTAAAATAGACATCAAGGCAGGTATTATACTCTTTTGAGTCTCTATACGCGATGAGTTTTTGAGCGAGGTCAAGACAATTTGATATATTTAATAATTCACTTGTATTTAATGAGGCCTCTTTAGAAAGCCGAAGCAGTGATTCATTAACATCATATAACTTTAGAAAGGATGGCAATGCGGAACTTTTTAAGTATGACAAAGCACCATCTGTTTCATTTAGTGCTTTGGTCAGACTTTCCTTATCACTTATGATTTTCAGATTAAGACATAGTGATTTGCCACCATCTGAATCGGCAAAATCGGAAAGTTGAGACAGTACCTTATTTACTTCTAAAATGTCATAAATTGTCTTCATAATAATTATTATATCATATAATTGATATAAGGGCATAAAAAAATGCTCCCTAATTTTATTACATTGCATAAAAAATATATTTTTGGTATAATATACAAATATGGATAGAGGAAGAACAAGCTTGTCTTGTTCAGTTTGTTGTGATTAACTATCTAAACTATGAAAGGAGCATTATGGCAGATTTAAGTATTAAAACAGATGTTAAAGTGGCTGATGATACTATCTCAATGATTGCTGGTATAGCCGCAACAAGTGTGCATGGGGTGGCAGCACTCGGAGAGGGTGTGACATTTAAGGCATTACCTTTTATTGGCTCAAATAGTCTAAAAAAAGGCGTGGTTATTGAAAAAGATGAGAATGGTAAGAATATAATAGTGAAATTGACTATAGTAATGGAGCAGGGAAATGATATAAAAAAGACATGCTTAAGTATCCAGGAAAAGGTAAAAGAGTCAATTGAATCAATGCTTGATTTAAATGTTAAGGAAGTTAGTGTGAGGGTAGCAAAGATTAATGACGTTTAGAGAGATAAGAGATCACAAGTTTAAGATTTTGTTTATGTTTTATTTTATGGGAACTGATATTGATCAGGTAATGTTAAATTATTTTTCAAATCTCCCATATGAAGAAGAAGATGATGAAAATGAATATACTAAAGACAAAAAGTCACACCGCAACATTGCGAAAGTTACAATAACTGAAGATGACAACAAGGAACATAATGTGAGTGATGCAGCAGTTGTGGTTAAACTTTCTGATGATGACAATATAAGAGATATAAAGAGAAAAGTTAAGGAAATAATAGATAAGACAGAAGAAATTGACAAATTAATATCAGATAATCTTGAATCGTGGGATATAAATAGAGTTGCAAAGGCAGAGATAACAATAATAAGACTTGCGGTGTATGAGATGTATTATGATGCATCTATTGATATACCAGTTGCTATAAATGAAGCAGTAGAGTTAGCAAAAGTATATGGCGATGGAAAGGCAGACAAATTTGTGAATGGAGTTTTGTCTACAATATTCAAAAAGAAAAACAGTATATAATGAAAGAGGCAGTGTCAGTATCACAACTAAATAAATATATAAAGGAAATGTTTTCTGATGACAATGTTTTAAAGAATGTGATAGTAAAAGGAGAGATTTCCAATTTAAAAGAGTCAAGAGGAAATTATTATTTTTCACTAAAAGATGATATGTCATCAATTCAGTGCATCATTTTTACAAATTATAGTGGAATGAGTGTTGACATTCAAAATATTAGTGATGGATTAGAAGTTATAGTATATGGGAAAGTTGCAGTTTATGAAAAGGGTGGAACTTACTCAATATATGTAAATAAAATAGATAATACTGGTCTTGGTGAATACTTTGTAAAATTAGAAGAATTAAAGAAGAAACTATATGAACTAGGGATGTTTGACCAGACTTATAAAAAGCAAATCCCAAAATACTCAATTAATATAGGAGTTGTCACTGCAAAAAATGGGGCGGCTATAAGAGATATATATAAAACTATTAAAGATAAGAACCCCTATGCAAATGTAATCTTATATCCTTCTCTTGTGCAAGGTGATAATGCTTACAAATCAATAATAGACGGAATTATGGAACTTGATAAGATGGACTTGGATGTGATTATAGTAGGACGGGGTGGCGGTTCAATTGAAGACTTATACTGTTTTAATGATGAAAGAGTTGCATATGCAATATTTAATGCAAAGACACCGATTATATCTGCAGTAGGTCACGAAATTAATGACTCAATATCAGATTTAGTTGCAGATGCAAGAGTCGCAACTCCTACGGCTGCTGGAGAACTCGCAACTTTTTCTTATAGCGAGTTTGAAAATGATTTGGAGAATTACAAAAGAACTTTTGATGACATAATTGAAGACAAGATTGAAAATATAAAAACAAGGCTTGAGAATGTAAAGAGACAGCTAAGCGTCCTTGCACCTAAAGCAAGAATAGAACGATATAATGACAATCTTGTGAATATGAAAGAACTTTTAAGAAACTCCATCGACAATAAAATGTTACTTGTGAAGAGTAGGTTAGATCGGTATATCGAAATGCTCAAGAGTAGAGATGTGCTAGATAAAATAAGTAAAGGTCTTGCATATACTACGGATGAAAAAGGCAATAGAATTAAAAGTATCAAGAATGTAAAAGTTGGTAATAAGATTTATTCAAGAGTAAAGGATGGTACTATTGAGTCAAAGGTGCTATCTCTAAAGAGCAGTTTGGGGGAGAAATGAAAAAAAGTGTAAAAAAAGAATTGAATATAGAAGATTCATTTAAAGAAATAGATAAGATCATAGAACAAATGGATAATGATAAATGCTCAATTGAGAAAAGTTTAGAGTTATATGAAAATGGTGTTAAACTTGTAAATGACTTATCAAAAAAAATAGAAAAAATTGATAAAGAATTGAAAGTTTTGAATAAGTAATGAATAATAAAGTAATTGATTTCACAAAATCAAAAGAGCAGTTAATTAATAAAAAGTTTCCCAATATAAGTTCTATCATAGCAAATGGGAAGAAGCCTTTGTATGTAGAGAGCAACCAAGCTTTGGATAAGTTTCAAACAATACTTTATAATTATCAAGAGTATTTGGTTGATAGAGAAGGTAAAAAAGAAATAACTTTAGAAGAAGTAATGGTTTACTTCAATAGATATTTTGATGCCGTTTATAGAGAATTGACTAATTTTGATTCATCAAGAGTGTCAAAGTTTAAAGAGGCACTTGATTATGCTGTCATCTCAAATGGTAAAAGAATTAGACCATTTCTTATGCTTACAACATTTAATTTTTGTAAGGGCGAAGATTTTTTACTTATAGCTCCACTGCTTGTTGCGATAGAATTAATACATACATTTTCACTTGTACATGATGACTTACCTTGTATGGATAATGATGAGCTAAGGAGAGGCAAACCAACTGTATGGAAAAAATATGGGGAAGACATAGCGGTGTTAGTTGGCGATGCACTCTATATGGAAGCGACAAGTATACTGATAGACATGGTGCTGGAGTTTCAATATACTGAAATTGGCGGATATGTATCAACAGCTTCAGCAATTTTATTAAAACTTGCTGGGCTTGATGGCATGATTACTGGTCAAGTGTTTGATGTGATGAATACGAATAACACAGAATTAACTATCGATGATATTTTTTATATGTACAATAAAAAAACGACTGCACTACTAGTGGCAAGTATGGTTGCAGGTGCAAATATGTCTGGTTTATATGGTAATAGCGTTAAGCAATTTGAAGAACTTGGGATTTATCTTGGAGAGTCATATCAAATAATGGATGACTTATTAGAAATTGAGCAAACTACAGAGAAAATTGGTAAGTCAGTTAATTCTGATAAGAATAATAATAAAGTTACTTATGTAGAGAAGGTTGGCATAGAAAAATCTAAAAAACGACTTGAAATATTATTTAATAATAGTTTAGCACTTATTGACCAAATGACAACTGAAAATAACAAAAAAGAGGCAATGGTATTCAAAGAATTAATTAAATATCTTATGTCAAGAGAGAAGTAGTGATGACTGATAATGTAAAAATATTAGATTCAATTAAATCAACTGATGATATAAAAAAGTTATCTTACAGTGAACTTGATACTCTTGCAAAAGAAGTTAGAGAACTTATAATAGATGGCACTAGCAAAAATGGTGGGCATATTGCCTCAAGTCTTGGTGTGGTAGAACTTACTATAGCATTAATACTTGCCTATGACTTCCCAAAGGATAAAATAATATTTGATGTAGGTCATCAATCCTATGCTTATAAAATATTGACAGATAGAAAAGAAGCATTTAGAGGACTTCGGAGTTTTGGTGGCATAAGCGGTTTTCCTAAAAGAAAAGAAAGTCCATACGATTCATTTGATACTGGTCATAGTTCTACTTCTATATCAGCTGGGCTTGGCATGTGTGTAGCAAGAGATTTAAAAAAAGACAAATATAGTGTTGTGACAGTGATAGGTGATGGCGCTCTGACAGGTGGTATGGCTTTTGAAGCTCTAAATAACTTAAGTAATTTGAAAAGTAATTATGTTGTAATACTTAATGATAATGAGATGTCAATTTCTAAAAGTAGTGGTGGCCTAAATAAAGCACTACTTGGAGTTCGTTCATCACATAGATATAGTGAGTTAAAAAGGACACTAAAAACAGAATTAGAGAAAACTGGTATAGGTCTTTTTTTGAAAAAAGTACTTGTTACTGTTATAAATATTTTTAAACAAATAATTGCATCCGAAGGAATGTTTTTTGAAAACTTAAATATAAACTATGTAGGTCCAATTAATGGGCATAATATAAAAGAACTTAAAGAAGCTATACTTGCTGCAAAGAGTTCAGAAGAACCTGTAGTTATTCATGTTAAAACGATAAAAGGTAAAGGCTATGAACCGGCCGAAAAAGATCCGACGCTTTATCATGGAGTAGGACCTTTTGATAAGGCAACTGGTAAGATACTTGGAGATCCAACTGTAAAAACTTATACAAAGGTTTTCTCAAATAAATTAGTAGAACTTGCGGATAAGAATAAAAATGTAGTTACTATCACAGCTGCTATGGCAGATGGAACAGGTTTAGTAGAGTTTAGTAAGAAGTTTCCAGATAGATTTTTTGATGTAGGAATATGCGAACAACATGCAGTGACATTTTCAGCGGGGCTTGCACTTTCTGGAGTTATACCAGTTGTCTGCATATACTCATCATTTTTGCAAAGAGCATTTGACCAAATCATTCATGATGTCTGTCTGCAAAATCAACATGTTGTATTTGCTATTGATAGGGCAGGGCTTGTAGGAGCAGATGGTGAGACGCATCAAGGAATATTTGACATTTCATATCTACGGCTCATCCCAAACATAACTATTCTTGCACCAAAAAATAGTTTTGAATTGGAAAAAATGCTTGAGTACGCTATTACAGAAGCCAGTGGACCAATAGCAATAAGATATCCAAGAGGGGCATCATATAATGAACTTGAAAATAAGTTAGAGCCTATTGTAAGTGGTAAGTCTGAACTTATATGTGATGGCAAAGGTATAGCATTTTTTGCATTAGGGTCTATGGTTTCTACTGCTATGCATCTAAAAGAAAAACTTGCATCAAAAGGCATAAGTCCAATCATTGTAAATGCAAGATTTGCAAAGCCTATAGATTTTGATATGGTAGACTATGTTTGCAAAAAAGAAATATATGAACTTGTGGTTATGGAAGAAGGAGTACTAAATGGTGGAATTGGACAAGCTATTGAAGAATATGTGCATGATAAGAACTACCAAATTAAAGTGACTTTGATAACTATACCAGATGCCTATGTAGAGCATGGTGATGTGAGCAAACTTCGTGAAGCACTTGGAATAAATAGTGACAGTATTTTGAAAAAAATTATATAAGGGTTATTCATTGGATAATAAAATTAAAAAAGTAAGGTTAGATGTTTATTTAGTAGAAAATGGTTTTTTCTCGACTAGACAAAAGTCGCAAGTTGCAATATTAGAAGGAAAAGTATTTGTAAATAATCTAAAAGAGGATAAGCCTGGTACACTTATTAAAGAAGATGCAAAGGTTGAGTATAGAGGTGAAAAGCTTAAATATGTAAGCCGTGGTGGACTTAAATTAGAAAAAGCAGTACAAGTATTTAATATATATTTAAGTGACAAAGTATGTATAGATATAGGATCTTCAACTGGTGGCTTTACGGATTTGATGCTACAAAATGGTGCAAAGAAAGTTTATGCAGTTGACTGTGGGACAAACCAACTTGATTATAAACTCCGAACTGATGACCGAGTAGTTGTTATGGAAAATACCAATGCGAGATACTTGAGTAAAAATGATTTAAGTGATAACAAAATTGATTTTATATCTGTTGATGTGAGTTTTATATCACTTACTAAAATAATACCAGTTATTAAAGAAGTATTAGATGATAAAGGAGATGCTGTATTACTCATAAAACCACAATTTGAGGCAGGAAGAGAGCTGGTAGAAAAAAAGGGAGTGGTACGAGATGAAACTACCCAAGAAAAAGTAGTACGAACAATAATAGATAGTTGCCTAAAAGATGATTTTATCATAAGGGGCATTGATTTTTCGCCAATCAAGGGACCAGCTGGAAATATAGAATATCTTCTATATATCTCAAAAAATAAAAATGATGAAGGAATGAATATAGAAAATATAGATAATTATATAAAAAAACTAGTTAAAATGTCACATGATGAATTAGATAAAGAGGATTAATGAAAATACTTGTAGTTTCAAAAAATAATATCAGTAAGAATAAGGGAACGGTTAAATCTTTAAAGAGTTTACTTGATAAAAAGAAACTTTCTTATGAGATTGTTCCTTTTGATGAAGTTGAAGATTTTTATAATCAGATACATGATAAAAAGTATAAGAATACATTTGATTTACTTTTATCATTTGGTGGTGATGGGACTATTCTCAAGTCAGCAAGAATAGCAAGAAAACTGGACATTCCAATTTTGGGAGTAAATGTTGGCACGATAGGGTTTTTAACTTCAATCAATGAGTTTTCAGAATTAGATGTGGCACTTGATAAGGTAATAGATGGTAAGTGCATTTACGAAGAACGAAGTATGATGGAAGTAGAAGTGTTTAGAGATGATAAGGAAGTATTTAAATCTTATGCAGTAAATGAAGCAACATTTGTCACCTCAAATATTTGTAAAATTGGTAAATATAGAATACTTGTTGGAAAGGAGAAAACTATATTTACAGAGATTAGTGCAGATGGTGTAATAATTGCTACTCCGACAGGTTCTACAGCACATTCTCTGTCAGCGGGAGGACCTATTGTGTCACCAGATGTTCATTGTCTAATCATAACGCCGCTTTATCCACATACGCTAAATCAAAGGAGTTTTGTGATTAGTGATGAAAAAGAACTCTATATAAATGTACTTAATGATAAACAGGTTATCGACATAGATGGGAGAATAGATTTTGGCCTTGAAATTGATGATGTCGTTATGATAAAAAAATTGAAAAGGACTATAAAGTATATAGCATTTAAGGAAAATAATTTTTTGAATAATATTAAAGAAAAAATAAGGGCTTTGTAAAGGTGATGAAATGAAGAAAGGCAGACATGAAGCAATAATCGATCTTGTGCGCAACAATGAAATTGAAAATCAAAGTGAACTGGCATATAAGTTATCTGAACTTGGATTTGATGTTACACAGGCTACTGTGTCAAGAGATATACAGAAATTAAACCTTATTAAAGTAAAAAGTAATGGAAAGTTTAAGTATGCTGTTGTTGAAAGCACAGGCAATTTTTCAGAGAAGTATGTTCGTATAATTGGCGATACCATTAAATCAATGGATATAGCAAAAAATCTCGTCATAGTAAAGACTCAACCCGGTATGGCTATGGCTACGGCAGCCGCTCTTGATGGATTACAACTTGATGAGATAGTAGGGTCACTTGCTGGAGATGATGCTATATTTGTTGCTACGAAAAGTGATGACAATGCCATGTTACTCATGAATAAAATAGAAGTTTTGATGCGAAAGGAAAACTAATGTTAGAAAGCTTATCAGTAAAAAACTTTGCGCTTATTAAAGAAGCACATATAGATTTCAAGAATAATTTAAATGTTTTGACTGGAGAAACTGGAAGTGGAAAGTCCATCCTTATAGGGTCTATAAATCTTGCACTTGGTATGCGTGCAAGTAAAGATTTTATGCGAAGTGTTGATGAAGACACAGTAGTTTCTATAGCTTTCCAAGTTAAGAACAAGGATACTTTAGAGATAATAAAAAGTATGGATGTACCAGTTGATGACCGTGGAAATATAATAATATATAGAAAAATTACAAAAGATAAAAATATAGCAAAAATCAACGATGAACCAAGTACACTAAATAAAATAAAGGAACTTACCGAAAAATTAATTGATATATATGGACAGCATGATGGCGAGAGCTTGAGAAAAAATGCAAAACATGTAGAGTTTTTAGATGATTTTATTGGAGCAGAATCAGTTGCAAAAAAGAAAAAGATTAGTGAATTATATACAGTACTAAAACAAAAGAAAGAAAAACTTGACTCTTTTAATCTTGATGAAAGAATGAGACTTCGTGAAATAGATATACTTAAGTATGAGATAGATGAACTTGAAAATGCAAAATTAAAAGAGGGCGAAGAAGATGAATTAGCTGAAAGATTTAAGGTAGCATCTAATTCAAAGAGTATTATAGAATCATTGACCACTGCCTTTAATGCATTACAGGAAGTTAATGTATCAACAGCAGTAAAAGAAGTAAAATATGCAGTAAGGTATGATGAGTCATTAAATGATATATATTCTTCACTTATGGATTGTGATTCAATCATAAGTGATAGTATCAAAGAGATAGATAAGAAAATTGAAAAGTATGACATTGATGAAAAGGAATATGCTGATATAGAAAATAGACTTAATCTTATAAGAAGTATACTTGCAAAATATGATAATAGTGTTGAAAAGGCACTTTCACAATTAGAATACAAAAAAAAGCGTCTTATGGAACTTGATGATTATGACAATGAAAAGCAAAAGGCAAAAGATGAAGTTTCAAAGGCTGAAAAATTACTTTATAAAGCATCGGAAGAATTAAGCGAATTGAGAAAAGAGTATTCTAAAGATTTCATAAAAAAAATCGTTGAAGAACTTAAAGACTTGGGGTTTTTAGACGTCAAATTTGACATTGATATAGCAAAAAAGCAAGAAATAACTCGAGATGGTTTTGATGAAGTTACTTTTATGATTTCTCTAAACACTGGAGAAAAGATGAGAGCACTTAGTGAAGTTGCATCTGGTGGAGAATTATCTCGTATAATGTTGTCTATAAAAACGATATTGTCTGAAAGTTATGGAACTGAAACTTTAATTTTTGATGAGATAGATGCTGGTATAAGTGGTATCACAGCATCAAAAGTTGCATCAAAGCTTAATAGAATAGCAAAGAATCATCAAGTAATTCTAATAACACATTTACCACAAATAGCCGCAATGGCTGATAATCATTTCGTGATTAGAAAAGATGTGTCTGATGATAGAACTGTGACAACTATAGACCAACTTGATGATAATGGTATGATTGAAGAAATTGGTAGACTGATTAGTTCAAGTGGTGAACTTACTAATAATGTTTTAGCAAATGCAAAAGAACTTAAGGAATCAGCATTAAAAGAAAAGAGGTAGTATGTCATTTTTAACAGATTTGTTGAATAATAGACCTCTAATTATTTCAGCGACATCATGGCTTGTGGCAGGGGTCCTAAAAATGTTTGTTGAACTTAAAGTCAACAAAAAGTTTGTACTTTCAAGGATTGTCGGTGCTGGTGGGATGCCATCATCACATACTTCTACTGTAGTTGCACTCACTATAGCGCTTGGTTTTTATGAAGGTCTTGGAAGTGGAAGTTTTGCTCTTGCAGTTATATTTGCAATTATAGTTATACATGATGCTACAGGAGTGAGGCTTGAGACAGGTAAACAAGCAAAAGTTTTAAATACTATGATGTTTGAGTCAAAAGCATTTGAGGATTTGGATTTTGAAAAGCAGTTGAAAGAATATGTGGGTCATACTCCACTTCAAGCTTTAATTGGCGCATTAGTTGGTATTTTGGTAGCCTGTTTTATGATATGTGTAGTTTATAAATAATGAAAAGAATAGTTGAAAAAGTTATATTATGTTTATTGTTGCTTTCGCTCTCATCTTGCAAAGGCATAGAGTTTGAGAACCAAAAAATAGCGAAGGCAGAAGAGTTTTCAAAAGCTGAAGCAATGATATTTGTGGCAGAAGAAAAAAATCGTTATGAAAATCGTTTCGGTAATTCGCTTTGGAATCTAAAAAGTGGTGATGGAAGTTTGTATTTTAAGGATTATATAGTATCAGTTACAAAAGGATTTATCGAAAAACTTATGATACTAAAGCTCACTGCAGAGGACTTAAATGTCATAATTAGCAATGCGGATAGTGAGAAAATAACAAAAGCAAGTGAAGAGTATTACAATTTACTGACTTATGATGATAAAGAATATATCGGCTGTGCCAAAGATGATGTGCTTCGAGCATTTACTGACTATCATATAGCAAGATTAGTAGTAGATAATCTGTCGAAAAATGCAAGTACAGAATTAAGCATATCGGAAGCCAAGGTAATTAGAGTTCAGTATATTGTTTTTGAAGAAAAAGAAATCGCTGATCAGACAGTAGAGGACTTAAAAAATAGAGGCGCTAATTTTGCTTATTTTGCTAAAACAAGAGGAAAGAACACAGATATTGAAATGATAATAAAAAGAGGCGATGAGATGTCCACACGATTTCCAGAACTCTTTTATTTGAGTGATGGTCAAGTTAGTGATGTTATACAATTTAGAAATAGATACTATTTATTTAAGTGTGTAGAAGATTATATGGTTGATGAGACAGAAGAGAGAAGACTGGAGGTCCTTAAATCAATGAAAAATCATGAGTTTAAGGAAAAGTTTGAGAGATACGAAAATGAGTATAAGATTCGTTCTAACTCAAGTTATTGGAAAGAAATAGATCTTCAAGATGGTAGAAATTGCACAGTAAATAATTTTGAAGAAATATACTATAGATATTTCCCAAAAACTATAAAATGAGAAGTGATAACCTAAAAATAAAAGATATACTTTGGAATACATTAGGTACAATCACATATTCAGCGGTATCTCTTTTAATATCAGTTGTTATTATAAATACATCTGGAAGCATTGAGGGCGGAATATTTAGTTTTGGATTTGCAACTCTTGGAAGACTTGTATATATTGGAGCATATTTCGGCATACGCCCTATGCATATAGTTGATATTAAATATAGATTTTCATTTAATGAATATTTATTATTTGGCATAAAAGCAGGATGTATTTCTTTTGTGGCAGGAGCACTCTTCATATCTGTAAGATATATTATGGGAAATTATCATACTATAAAATCACTACTTCTAATAGTTTTGGTGCTTCATGCTACGATAGATGGTTTAGCTGACTACTATGAATGTGAGTATCAAAGAGTAAATAAACTTTATATGTGTGGTCAAAGTTTGTTTTTTAGGATTTTACTTTTTACTATTACTCTTATTGTGGTAGTTTATATAACAAAAAACTTGCTTTTGGCAGAGATTTTAGCGGTAGTTGTTGAGATAGTTGCATTTTATTTTTTTAATATAAAAAGAAGTAATGGCATTTTTAAGGATGCAAAGCTTAATACAGCTAATAAAAATATTTTTGCTGAAGCCCTACCACTTTTTTTAGTTACATTTCTTGATATGTATATATTTTCAGCAACAAAGTTTTCGATAGACTTAAAACTTGGAGATATGTATAGCGGATTTTATAATCTCGTATTTATGCCAACAAATGTTATATATTTAGTTATGACACTATTTATGAAACCAATTTTAACTCCTCTTTCAAATGCTTTTTATAATAATAAGAAAGAGTACAGCGCGATACTTCGAAATACTTTTTTCCTATCACTCGTAATTGCTATGGTGTCAATAATTGGGACACTAATCTTTGGGAAAGTTTATTTAAGTATAATTAGTATCATAACTGGAGGGGCATATAATAATATCGGGAGTGTAATAGTTTTTAAGAACTTTTCTTTGGATTTCATAGTGCTACTTATAGTTATTGTTGGTGGTGCTTTTTATACTATCTGTACCCCTATGTATTTTGCAATAATAATAGAGAATAAACAAAAGTATTTACTCTTATCATATGGAATAAATGCAGTAATATCGTTCTTTATATCAAGAATGTTTGTAACAACTGCTGGAATCATTGGTGCATCGATTTCATTTTTGTTAAGTATGTTTTTACTATTTACTGGGGTTATAATAGTGAAGGGTGTGACAAAATGAGTAAGCTTGACAAAAAATATGATGTAGTTATATTAACTCATGCTCCAAAGAGTTATTTTGCAGAATCACTTTTACTGGTTTTAAATCAAACTATATCTCCAGAAAAGATTATAGTTTATAATACGAACAAAGAATTATTTGATGTGGAAATCAGTAATAGTCTTGGCTTAACGATAGATGATATAATCAATAAGAGATTTAAAGAAAAAATTGAAGTTATACATATTGATGAAAATGAGTTTGACCATGGCAAAGCAAGAAATGACGCTACTAAATTAGGAAATGCAGAGTATATATTATTTCTAACTGATGATGCTGTGCCATATGATAATCTTATGTGCGAGAAACTTCTTTCAGCTTTTGATAAATATAGCACTGAAAAATCGAAAGTTGCAGTTACATATGCGAGACAGATAGCAAGAAATGATGCAAAATTAAAAGAAAGATATATAAGAGAGTTTAACTATCCAGATTATGACATTATAAAGGAAAAATCTAAAGAAGCAGAATTAGGTATCAAGAATTATTTTTGTTCTAATGTGTGTGCGATGTATGATAGAGATATCTTCAATAAAATGGGCTGTTTTGAAGAAAATCTTATCCTAAATGAAGATACATTTTATGTATATAAAGCAATAAATAGTGGATATAAAGTAGTGTACTGTGCAGAGGCTAAAGTAGAACACTCACACAACTTAAACTATAGAGAGCAGTTTAGTAGAAACTTTGATATAGGTGTATCTCAACAAGAAAAAAGAGATATCTTTGAAAAAATACCATCAATCAGTGAAGGAAAAAGATTAGCATTATATGTAACGAAAAAATTATTATCTGGTTTACATATATTTATGATAGTTGACTTTTGGATAGAGTGTATATATAGGTATTTGGGTTTTTGCAAAGGTAAGAATTACGAGAAATTATCTATTGATAAGTGTATAAAATACGCGTCAAATAAAAAATATTTTATAAAGAAAAAAGCTTAATAATGTTTTTGTCATTAATTAAAAATTGGAAAATGATTTTGAGCCTGGCGAAATCTGATTTTAAGAAGAGATTTGTTGGGTCATATTTTGGTGTGCTTTGGATGTTCATTCAACCACTTGCGACAGTTCTTGTCTATACACTTATTTTTCAGGTTGGATTTAAATCTACACCACCAGTACCAGGAGTTCCATATGTACTTTGGTTGATACCGGGAATCATACCTTGGTTTTATTTCCAAGATGCAGTATTGCAAGGAACTGGAGTTTTATACGAATACAATTTTTTAGTTAAAAAAGTTGTGTTTAATGTGGCAATGCTCCCTGCGGTGAAACTTGTATCAGTGTTTTTCAGTCATATATGTTTTGTAGCTATTATGTTTATAGTATTTATGGTTACACATATGCCTTTTAACGTAAAATGTTTTGCTATAATCTATTTTTCATTTTCCTTATCTGTTTTTTCACTTGGCATTATCTATTTTACAAGTGCGATAAATGTTTTCTTTAAGGATATGGGACAAATTGTAGCAATCCTTATGCAGTTTGGAATATGGATGGCTCCAATAATGTATGATGAAAGTTTATTTGAAAGTAGAGCACAGATTGTTTGCAAACTTATAAAGCTTAATCCAATATATTATATTGTGAAAGGTTATAGATTTGCGATGATTAATGATAATTTTAATGACATTATATATCTCACAATTTATTTTTGGATAGTTACTATTTTAATATTTGTTATAGGAAGCAAAGTGTTCAACAGATTTAAAGTACATTTTGCAGATGTTTTGTAATGATTAAGTTAATTATAATTTTAATTTTTGCTGTGTTTGTTAGCATTTATACTATGTTTGATTTTATAGTTTGCTCACTAATAGCACTATTTAATCAAAAAATAGTGAGAAGGCATAGTGTAAGAGTTGTAAAGTTTATATTTAGGTTCGTTATCCTTGTATCTGGTGTGAAAGTGTATGTGGCTGGACTAGAGCATTTAAAATCACTAGATAATGAGAAATCATATTTTGCTATTTCAAATCATAGAGGTTTTTTTGATATAATTACTGGATACCTACTATTTGATAAAGACACAGGAATAATAGCAAAGGATAGTTTGGGAAAGATTCCTATTTTAAGATACTGGATGAAAAGAATCAATTGCTTGTTTTTAAATAGACATGATTTGAGAGATGGAATGAGAATGGTGCTAGATGCTATTAAGAACATAAATAATGGTATAAGTATGTGGGTTTTTCCAGAGGGAACAAGATGTCAAAGTAAAAATCCACTTGAACTTTTAGAGTTTAAACAGGGAACATTTAAAATACCGGAGAAAACTGATAGTTATATTTTGCCAATAGCATTTAGAAATACTGAAAAGGCATATGAGGATCAGAAACCGTTTTTGAAATCTACGGATATATATATAAATATTGGCGCTCCTTATAAGATAAGTGAGCTAAATAGTAATGATAATGTTGCTGTCTATAGCCAGGAAATAATAAAAAAATTGTTAGCGGAGGAAAACAAATGGCAGAGAATGTAGAGAAAAAGAATATTTTAGTAGTTGATGATGAAAAAGAGATTGCTGAATTAATTGAAATTCATTTGATGAGCCAAGATTATAATGTCACAAAAGCAAAAAATGGTGTAGAGGCTCTAAAACTGCTAAATGAGAATCATTTTGACTTGGTGCTTCTTGATGTTATGATGCCAAAAATGGATGGAAAAGAGACACTTAAAAAGATAAGAGAAAAGTCTAATGTGCCTGTGATAATGGTTACAGCAAAGACAAGTGAAAAAGACAAGGTTGAGGGTCTGACACTTGGTGCTGATGACTATGTAACTAAACCTATAAAGCCACTTGAACTTATAGCAAGAGTTAAAGCACAGCTTAGAAGATTTACAGTCTTAAATCCTAATAAAGTTGAAGTAGAAGAACCAAATGAGATAAGAATTAGAAATCTTTATGTCAATAAAATGACACATGAAGTTCAAGTTGATGAAGAGCAAATTAAACTTACGAAGATTGAGTTTGATATATTATATTTACTTGCTAAAAATCCAAATAAGGTATTCTCTACTGAAGAAATCTTTGAAAATGTATGGAAAGAAAAGAACTTTGATGCCACAAATAATGTAATGGTACACATCAGGAGACTTAGAAATAAATTGAAAGAAGAGACAAGAGAAGAAAAAATCATAACTACAGTTTGGGGAGTTGGCTATAAGATTGAGAAGTAGACTCTTCAAAAATTATTATAGTAGGTTCGTTTTAAATGTTGTGAGTGCAAGTATAATTTTGTTTGCATTTACATCATTTTTAGTTTACAACACAATCATCCTTGAAGATAATAAAGAAAATATCAATCTGTATTCACTAATCCTGTTTTTACTACTTGGCATCGTTGCTTTTGCTATAACATTTATATTTTTGGAAAGAAAGAGAAATAATTATATTGAAGAAATCTATCAGGGAATTGAAAAAATGTCACAGGGTGATTTGAATAGCAAGATTGAATCAAAAGGTGATGATGAACTTTCTATGATGGCATTTAACATAAATGTTATGCAAGACACTATTAAGAAATTGATAGTGAGTGAAAAGGAAAGTGAGAAAACAAAGAATGAACTTATAACTAATATCGCACATGATTTGCGAACTCCACTTACATCTATTATCGGATATCTTGATATTTTAGTTAATAATGAAAACTTACCTCCTGAAAAGAAAAAGGACTATCTTGGAATTGCTTTTGAAAAATCAAAGAAGCTCGAAGTCCTTATAGAAGATTTGTTCTCATTTACAAAGATGAATTATGGTGATGAACTTGTTGTAAATCGAGAGAGAATTGATATAGTTGAACTTTTAAATCAATTAGTTTCAGAATTATATCCACTATTTGAAAATAATGATCTTGAGTGTAATTTTCAATCTAATGTCAATTCACTATTTATGAATTTGGACCCTAAACTTATAGTAAGGTTATTTGAAAACTTGATAAATAATGCCATTAAATATGGAAAAGATGGTAAAGTAATAATTATAAAATTAAAGTATATTAAAGATGCTGATATTGTAGAAATTAGTATCATCAATTATGGCCGTCTCATCCCAGAAGAAGCCTTGAAGAAAATATTTGAAAAGTTTTATAGGGTTGACAATTCAAGAACGAGTTCTACAGGTGGTACGGGTTTGGGTCTTGCAATCGCAAAAAGCATTGTGGAACTTCATGATGGTGAGATTTCAGTTAAGTCTGATGCCGATGGTACGGAGTTTAAAGTTATTTTTAAGACAAATTAATTATGATAAATAAGGTAAAAAAAGTCTATAGCATATTCTTTTTAGTAGTGATATTTTGCTTAAATACATTTATATTTTCATCTTATGCTGAAAATGTAAATATTAATTTGAACTATGGTGTTAATAAAGTTGCAAAAAATGATGCAAGTTTGCCAGTTGAATTAACTATAGAGAATAAGGACTCACAAAGATTTGTGGGCTATCTTACTCTTAACGTATATGAAAATAATAATTCGGTTTTTGTTTATAGGATAGATGTAGATATTGATGAGAGATCAACTAATACTTATTATAGAGATATATCTATTACTAATTTGTCAAATACTCTGATAATTAACTTGTATAATAGAAAAGAAGAATTAGTTGCAAATGAGCGAACAAATATTGATCTATCATTTTATAATGAAAAAATAATTATTGGTGTAGTATCATCAAATTATAGTTCATTGTCTTATCTTGATAATTTACTACTATCTAATAGTACAATGCAGACAAAGCTTGTCGAAATAGATTTGGATGATTTAAGAAAAAATAGTAATTATCTTGACCCAGTTGATTTACTTATAATATCAGATTATAGGATGGAAAATGACAAGTCTATTGAAGATTCAATATATTCTATTTTAAATGATGGAAAAATGTTATTTGTAGGGCTTGGCGGAACTAATGGCATAAACTCTATGCCATATTTTTTGAGAAACAATTTAGTTGGAAATAGTAGTGAGATTAATGGTAAGACAATCTTTGAGTTAAATGGTGCGAAAAGAATTGAGCAAGTAGAGCAAAATATGTATATTGAAAAATTGAATGTTGAAAATGGAATAGTTGTATGTTTCCCATTCAATTTCACGGAACTTGGGAGAGAAAAAGAAGCATCACAAAAGTTTATTAATTATTTAGAAAAAAGCGTTGATAGAAATTGGCTACTCAAATTAAATAATAGTAATAATTCATACTTTAATAATAATTATTACAATATAAGTAATATATTAAATATAATTGATAAAGTGAAATTGCCTGATATATTCATTATATCTGCACTTCTACTTTTTTATGTGACATTTCTCACAATTATAATATATGTTTTTTTACGAAATGTAAACAAAAGAGAAGAATACGGCAAATATGCGATAATATTTTCACTAATATATACAATAATAATGGTTTACTTTGGATATTCAGTAATGAAAAAGAATACTTTTTTAACCTACTTAAGTATTGTGAATATAAAAGATTCAAATGTTAGAGAGACTGCCTTTTTAAATTTCAGAACAAGCGAGAATGGAAATTATTCATTTGACACAAATAAAAATATTAAATTAAGTCCTATACTTAAAAATAATAAAGAGCCTATAATGAGTCTAAACTTTATGAACTCTGGGAAAATAAAGTCAACAACTTTTACAGAAGATAACGATAGAAAGTTTGTAAGTGTTGAAAATGCAAAAGATTTTGATTCTAATATTTTCATTTATGAGAATAGCAGTTATCTAAATGATGTATATAATCTTGACTGTTCTTTCCAAAGATTCGATGGAGTTGTGACAGGTAGGATAACAAACAAAATGAATGTTACTATTAGAGATGCACATATTTTATTTTTTGGAAAAGTACTTCGAATTGGTGATATAGAACCTAATCATAGTATCTCATTATCAAGAGCCACAGTTATTGGTGCTCCAATAGGAAATAATCTTATGATTTCAGATATATTATCAGATGAGAATAATAGAAATCTTGTGAAGTATTATTTGGATGAAAATGTGTTTGGATATTATGATTATGGGCTTCTTTTTGGATTTATTGATGATAATGGTACCATTGATGTGAGGTCAAGCGATGTTGGAGATGTCTATGGTAGGACACTTATAGTGACTAAAATCAATAGAGAGCAGTCATTTATAGTAGATGATTATTGTTCTTTGGAAAACCAAGTTAATAATGTTGAAGGCTATTATGATTATGAGACTAACACAATAAATGGAGATACTGAAGTTGTAAATGAGTATTATCTAAATGACAATATAAGCAAAATATATTTTGAGGGAATAGATAGCTATGATTATGGCTCACTTGAATCATATGTGCCATTTTATGGAGAGATTTCAGCATTTAATTATCATACAAATAATTATGAAGAAGTAATAAATAATACGATTGATATTAATACATTAGGTAATTATCTAATGCCTGGAAATAGAATAATTATAAAGTTTAATCCTTTGAGTAGGGATCCACTTTATAGAAAAGTTAGTATACCAGTTTTAAGAGTGATAGCAGAAAAATGATTGAACTTAAAAATATAAAACTAAATATAAGCAACATAGATATCTTAAATGATGTGAGTTTTAACATACTTGACAATTCTGTAACCTGTATCTTGGACAATAAAAAATCTGGAAAGAGCTCAATTTTTAAGATATTGACTGGTGTGTATAAAAACTATTATGGTGAAGTTATTTGCGATGGGCAAGATATAAATGATTTGAAAAAGTGTAAAATTGATATTTTACATGAGACAAGAGAAAAAGATGCAGACATAACTGTAAATGAATATTTAAAGTTTTATGCAAGTATTTATAATGTAGCAAATGAAGAAGAGATAGACCAATATATCGAAAATATGTTAAGAAAATATTCCCTTATCTCTTATAAATATACAAGTATAAATGTGCTTGATAATGAAAATTATAAGTTACTTGAGCTGATTAGAATATCTATAAATGATCCAGATGTGATTTTGTTTGATAATTTATTTTCAAGCGATAATGCTGATTTTAATGAAAGACTGCTTGAGTATATAAAAAAGTTAGTTAATCATAAGACACTTGTGTTCGCGTCAAGAAGTTTGAATTATATAGAAGAAATAGCTACACATCTTGTAATTTTAGAAACTGGAAGTCTAGTAGCTTATGGTAAAAAAGAGGAAGTGTACAAAAGAGCAGAGCTTAGTAACAAAATAGAGATAGAAGTTTTAGATAAGATACAAGAAGCAGTAGATATACTTAAAACTAATGAGAATATTGCGAATATCACATACACTGATAAGATTATATCATTTTCAATAGTTTCAAATATAACTTATTCAGAAGAAAGAAATAGAGTCGAAGCAAATATCTTAAAAGAATTGGTAGATAAGGGTATAGATGTGTATTCGTTTAAGAAACAAAGAGTTCGCTTTGAACAATTATTTGGAAGATTAGGGGTATAGATTGGAAAACATACTAAAAATATATAAGAGACTAAATAATTCATATGTGAAGCAGAGAATACTTCTTGTTTATTTGATTGCTCAAAATACGATTTTGTCTTTGGCAATGCTTATTTTTGCAAATGTAATTATTTCAAATGGACAAATCAATGGAGAACTTGATTATAGTCAGATTAGATATTTCTACACTTTTGCTATTATAGCTTTATTTGTTTTAGTTTTAATATTTGCACCTATTTTTTTATCAAGGACACTCAATACTTTGTATAAAAAGAATATCATAGAACACTTATTATCTGCAAAAGTTGAGTTAAGTGAGATTGTTTATGCAGTATTTTTAAGGGGGACTTCAATCCTTATTATTTTGTTGGTATCCTCATTTCCTATAATTGTGATTTCATTTTACTTTGGTGGCTTTGGAATTATTAAAATGCTAAAACTAGTTGGAATTATAATAAGTTATGCAGTGTTTTTTTCATCTATCTGCTTATATATCTCTACCAAAAGTATTGATGAAAATGCTTCAACAATCATATCATATGTCATAGGGATTATTTTGACGCTACTAAACATTTATTATCTTAATTATTTTCTAAATAGTCGCTTTCTTATAGTGTTTTATGTATTGTTTAATATAATTATGTCTCTTATACTGCTATCGCTGTCTAAAAAAACAAGTATTTTTAATGCTTGATAAATGCGTAGTTTTACTATATAATATATTCTCACTTACTAAAATGAAGGAAGGAACTTATGTTCCCTGAGAGGTAAATATGAGTTGGAAAACAAATTAATTGACTTAGTTAATATTTCTAAAACATTTGACCACGATTTAGTACTTGATGATTTGAGTCTTTCTATTAAAGAAAACTCTTTTGTTACATTACTTGGACCTTCGGGATGTGGGAAAACTACTACACTTAGAATTATTGGTGGTTTTTTAACTCCTGATAAGGGGCAAGTTTTTTTTGATGGAAAAGATATAACTAATTTGCCACCAGAAAAAAGACAACTTAATACTGTGTTTCAAAAGTATGCTCTATTTCCACATATGAATGTGGCAGAAAATATTGCATTTGGATTGAAAATCAAAAAGAAGAGTAAAGATTATATTGATGAAAAGATAAAGTATGCTTTAAAACTTGTAAATCTTGAAGGATATGAGAAAAGAGATATAGATGCATTGTCAGGCGGACAACAACAAAGAATAGCAATAGCAAGGGCAATAGTGAATGAGCCTAAACTTTTACTTTTAGATGAACCTTTGGGGGCACTTGATTTGAAACTTCGACAAGAAATGCAGTATGAACTTATAAGACTTAAGAATGAACTTGGAATAACATTTATATATGTAACTCATGATCAGGAAGAGGCACTTACAATGTCTGATACGATTGTAGTAATGAATAAGGGCTATATACAGCAGATGGGGACACCAGAGCAAATCTATAATGAACCTGAAAATGCATTTGTGGCTACATTTATTGGTGATAGTAATATAGTTGATGGTAAGATGATAGAAGATTATGTAGTTGAGATTTCTGGTAAGAAGTTTAGATGTATAGATGCTGGATTTGGAACTAATAAGGCAGTAGATATAGTTATAAGACCTGAAGATGTAGAAATTGTGCAACCAAATAGTGAGAAGGCAGTGCTACACGGAAGGATGACTCACGTTATCTTTAAGGGAGAGATGTACGAGATGCTTTGTGTAACTGATGACGGAAAAGAATGGCTCGTGCACTCAACAAGTCTACATGAACCTGGAAAAGAGGTTGGTATATACGTTGAACCACAAAACATACAGATTATGAATAAACCTACATCAGAAGATGAGGCAGCAATAGATCCAATTATTGATGAGGCGGAAGATTAATGAATGGAAAACTACGAAATAGATTAATAGCGACACCATATACAATTTGGATGATTGGATTTATAGTAATCCCACTTATTTTTGTTGTCTATTATGCTTTTACAAATGATAGCAATGCCTTTACTGTGGAAAACGTAATTAGTTTTTTTAACCCTATACATCTTAAAAGTTTTATACAGGCATTTAAACTTGCATTAATAAGTACAATTATCTGCATAATACTTGCATATCCTATAGCACTAATTTTTAGAAATAGTAAAACAAAAAAGTCATCGTTTGTTGTGTATGTTTTTATACTACCAATGTGGATGAATGGACTACTTCGAATATATGCTTGGCTTACTCTTATAGAAAAAAGAGGAGTTATAAATCTTATCTTAACAAGTCTTGGTCTACCTAGTATTAATATAGTAAATACAGAGATTGCAATTATTCTTGGTATGGTTTATGATTTTTTGCCATTTATGATTTTACCATTATATAATTCACTTATGAAAATTAAGGATGAGACATTAAATGGTGCAAGAGACTTGGGGGCAAATGAACTTCAGGTATTCACTAAAGTGATTTTCCCATTAAGCATACCTGGAATGGTGTCTGGGATTACCATGGTATTTATACCAGCTCTCACAACAGTTGCAATATCATATATGCTTGGTGGAGGATTATTTTTACTAATTGGAAATGTTATAGAACAAGAGTTTTTAACTACAGCAAATTGGCATCTTGGATCTGGACTTTCATTTGTGCTTATAATTTTTATATTTATTGTAATGGGCATAACAAATAATTTTACAGATAAAGATGAGGAAGTAAATATCATATAATGATTAGAAAAATATTAAAAAATACATACCTTTCACTTATACTGCTTTTTACTTATGTTCCGATTTTAGTTATGGTATTTTTATCATTTAATGCATCAAAATCTCGTGTCAATTTCACAGGTTTTTCACTTAAATGGTATCAGCAGATGCTTTCAGATAGAAATATCGTGTCTGCTTTGCAAAATACTATTTTAATTGCACTTTTATCTTCAATAATAGCTGTGATAATAGGTACTATGGCGGCGGTGGCTATAAGTAATATGCCAAAAAAGAAAAGAACAATATACCTTGGCATAACAAATATTCCTATGCTAAATGCTGATGTTGCTACTGGTATATCTCTTATGCTTTGCTTTATAATTCTTGGTAAAGTTATACCATTTTTTTCTTCGCTATCATTTTGGACGGTACTTATTGCTCATATCACATTTAATATTCCGTATGTCATTTTGTCAGTTTTACCTAAAATGAAAGGAGCATCACGGCTTGAATATCAGGCTGCAAGAGATCTTGGAGCGACAAGTTCACAAGCATTTTTCAAAGTTGTGTTACCTGAAATAATGCCAGGCATTGTAAGTGGCTTTATGCTTGCGGTGACAATGAGTTTAGATGATTTTATCATAACTCATTTCACAAGAGGTGCAGGAATAAATACTATATCAACACTTGTATATGCACAGGTAAAAAGAGGACTCAATCCATCACTCTATGCATTGTCATCGGTGATGTTTGTAATTGTTCTTATAATACTACTTATAACAAACTTTGTTTCAAATAGAAATGAGGGAAATTAATGTATACCTTATCTTTTGATTTTGGAAGCACAAATATTAAATATTTAGTATTTAACATTACAGAGAATAGAGAAGAGACAAATATTAAATTAGTTGGCAAAGGAAGGAGCGCTGTGACTGACTTTGCCTTATTTATTTATGATATATTAAAAGAGTATCATATAGATATAAAACATATAGATAAAATAGTTGTAACTGGAACAGGAAGTTCATTTCTTGGAAATGATTTTGAAGGTGTAGAAATTATAAAAGTAGATGAGTTTGATGCGATAGCCTATGGTGGACTTTTGCTTTCTAAACTTGACGCTGGAAATATAGTGTCGATAGGAACAGGCACCACGATTATATATAGTGATTTGCATGAAGTAAAACGTTTAGGTGGAACTGGTCTTGGTGGTGGCACACTTGTAGGTTTAGGAAGTGCCATACTTTCAGACATAGGAAATGACAAAAGAGAGATAACTAATTTTATGACTCTTATTGATATGGCAAAAAAAGGAAATAAATCAAATGTGGATTTAATTATAGGAGATATAAATAAAGGTAACATAGGCAATATGACTTCAGATATCACAGCTGCCAACTTTGCCGCGACAAATAAAGAGGCAAATAAATATGACTATATCTCTGCGCTTTTAAATATGATTTTAGAGAGTATAGCTCTTTTAGTAAAAGCTGTGGGAGAGAATAGGAAGACAGTGTATATAGGAACAATGATGTCAGATGATTATGTAAGAAAGTGTATGCTTAAGATTACAGAGTATACAAAATCTGATATTATGTTTGTTGACAATTCTGAATTTGCTATTGTAATTGGTGCTTGGGAGTATTATTTATTGAATATAAGAAAGAATTATTAGTTATATCTAAATGCGAATATATGAAAAAGAAAAATATAATTGAATATGTTGCAGTTTTTGCATTACTTTTATTATTATGCCTTTATGTAAATAAAGATATAGTTATAAAAGCACTTTATATGGATGATTTGTTTCATTGGACTTGGTTTAGAGGACTTAATATTTTTGAATTTGCATTTAAGTTTTATGGTGTAAGTAGGTATAGGCCAGTCTTTGATGCCATACAGTATATTTTTTATACAATAGTTGACACTGACCCATTTCGCCTATCTTTGATAAATAAAGTTTATAATACAGTAGTCGCTATTTTTGTATATCATTTTATAAAAAGGCTTGATGTAGGAAGAATAGTTGCATTACTTTTCTCATTTCTATATTTGATAGCTCACTTTGCATACTATCAGATTGGTCAAGGTATAGGCTCTCTTGAAACAGATGCTCAATTTTTTGCTTTGATAATATTATTCTATTCATTAAAATTATCAGGTGCTATTGTGAGAAAAGATGAGCTTGGAAATGAGATTTTAGCAAGTGAAAAAGATAATATTAGAAATACAGTAGTTTTGTTTATAATGTTTTTTATAGTTTCTTTTACTCATGAGAGATTTATGGGGACAGCAGTACCTATTGTTATAGCAATTTTATTATCAAGAAATGGAGAAAAAACAAGACCTATAAAATTAAAGATAATTTCACTTATTACTTTTTTCTTTGAGATAGTTCTCATTCTTTTTATTAGATTACTTGCGATTGGTAAGATTGTACCAGCTGGAACTGGTGGAACCTATGTAGAAGATACTTTTAATATCTTTGAGTGTATAAGATATTGCTTCTATCAAGTTGCAGACATTTTTGGTGTAAATGTTGGACCAGATTACTTATATGGTATTGATTTTGTTAGTTTGCCAGGTAGAATGATAAAGATGCTTCTTGTAGTTTCAATTTTAATGATAGCTGTCACCATCATAGTATATATTATTTGTCGATTAAAATATAAATGTAAGAAAAATGCTCTAGCATCGGATCTCATATTTTTATCTTTTATAGCAATGTGTATCGGATCTTCAAGTGTGACGATTCGAGTTGAAATGAGATTTATTTATGTAAGTTTTACTGCTTCTATGATTTATTTATCATATATGTGTGGCTTTATTCGACAAAATGCTAAACTAGTAAGTGCGAAAGTTCTACCGATAGTTTTACTTTTGATAGTGTTTTTTACAAGGGCGCCTATTGAGTTTAAATATAGAACATATTTCGATAAAATTCACTGTTTTGTTGATTTAAATAGAGTTAATTCCATATACGATAATACTATTGGTATATTCGGTGTGGATGATGTATTACATAATAAAAAAGTATATCTTATTGAGAAAATGTATGGAATGACAGAGTTTTATGCAGAGTATTTTTACAAAATATATGATAAAGAAAATATTGGCAACAAAATAATACTTGTAAATGATGTCTCAGAAATTCCAGTTGATGACATAGGTAGTGAGACAATAGTATTGTATGAAAACTACGAACAAAACAATTATAGTTCTTTATATTAAAAAGGAGTTTATATGGCTATAGCAAAAGAAAACATAAGACCTGAAAGTATGGTAAGGATAACAAATAGTGACCTTGCCTCAAAGTTTATTGAGTCACAGATTGTAGCATTAAAGGAGCAAATTGGAAATGGCAAAGTTATACTGGCTTTATCTGGTGGTGTAGACTCATCGGTAACAGCGGCACTCCTTATTAAAGCGATTGGAAAAAATCTTACTTGTATTCATGTAAACCATGGCCTCCTTCGAAAAGGTGAACCAGAACAAGTTATTAAAGTGTTTAAAGAAGAACTCAACGCTGACTTAATCTATGTAGACGCAACTGATAGATTTCTTGATAAACTTGCAAATGTAAATGATCCCGAAAAGAAGAGAAAAATTATTGGTGCAGAGTTTATTGAAGTATTTAATGAAGAAGCAAGAAAATTAGCTAAGGATGGAAATTACAAGTTTCTTGCTCAAGGAACTATATATCCGGATATATTGGAATCAGATGGAGTGAAAGCCCATCACAATGTCGGTGGACTACCAGAGGGTGTAAGTTTTGAACTTGTAGAGCCTGTTAAGTTTTTATATAAAGATGAAGTTAGAGTTGTTGGTAAAGCCTTAGGACTCCCTGATAGTATGGTATATAGACAGCCATTCCCAGGACCAGGTCTTGGTGTTAGATGCACAGGTGCGATTACTCGAGATAGACTGAATGCACTTCGCGAAGCTGATGCAATTGTTAGAGAAGAAATAGGTAAATTAAATCCTACACCATGGCAGTATTTTGTTACAGTGCCAGATCTTAAATCAACTGGGATAAAGGATGGAAAGAGAATAGAGGGATGGGCGGTAATAATTAGATGTGTGGACACTGTTGATGCAATCACTGCTACTGTACCAGAAATACCATATACTGTTTTAAAACATATAACTGATAGAATACTGAAAGAGGTATCAGGTGTCAACAGAGTGCTTTATGATTTGTCTCCAAAACCAATAGCAACTATAGAGTGGGAATAAGATGTTTTTAGAACTCTTTACAACTTTTTTCAAAATTGGCTTATTCACTTTTGGTGGTGGATATGGGATGATATCTATTGTCAAAGATGAATGTATTGATAAAAAGAAATGGGTGACAAATGATGAGTTTGTCAATCTAATTGCTGTGGCAGAAAGTACTCCAGGTCCTATAGCTGTCAATATGGCAACATACATAGGTTACAAGAGAGCAAAAGTATTTGGTGCAATTATTTCAACTCTTGGTGTTATCTTGCCATCACTTTTAATAATTTATATTATAGCAATATATTTGAAGGATTTTATGAAATATAAAGTTGTGACAAATGCTTTTTTTGGAATCCGAATTGCTGTTGCTATTATAATCATAAGAACTGCTTATAATTTAATAGTAAATGAATTAAAGAATAATAATAAAGTACTTATAATTTCACTTTTTATTTTATATACAAGTATATTTTTTGCTACTCAAGTGTTTGCTGTAAATATTAGTTCTATTTTCCTTATATTTTCAGCAATCATCCTTTCAATAATATTAAGTTTAGTGAGATACAAAAATGATATATCTTAAGCTGATAATAGATTTCTTCACAGTAGGAATACTGAGCTTTGGTGGTGCATATTCTGCTATACCACTTGTTAAGAATGTCGCATCACATTATGATGTGATAACAGATGAATTGTTAGTGGATTTCATTGCTATATCTGAAAGTACACCTGGACCAGTAGCTGTAAATCTCGCAACATTCGTTGGAACTACTACTGCTGGATTACCAGGAGCAATAGTTGCGACTATCGCAGAAGTGCTTCCTGCTTTTATTATAATACTTGTCTTTACAATGTTTTTTGGAGACATTTTGAAGAATAAAAGAGTGGAATATACTTTAGCTATGATTAGACCTTGCATCATTGGCCTAATTATGGCAGTGGGAGTAAGCTTATATTATAAGAATCTGGTACCTAGTGTTATTAAGTTTACTAATTATAGGAAGCTTAATAAAGAATTAATAGGTGAAGTTGGAGCAGATGCACCTTTAGGTGTAAACTTTGATGAAATTGTTTATAATGAGCAGTTTATTTATATATTTAAGTTTGTTGCTATAACAATATTGATAGTTTTATTTATGATATTTTATAAGAAAGTCTTTAAGAAAAAATTGTCAGCCATAAAAATCATTATTTTCGGTGCAGTTTTAGGCATTTTAATTGCTTAATATACTTAAGGTCATATCAAAATATTTGGCTTAATAGAATTTTAGGTATAGTATTATTGAGTTTATTATGATATAATGAGAGTATGTTAAAGAGAGTTTCAACATTAGTTATAGTTAGTATATTTATAACAAGCATATTTTGTGCAAATGCAAGTACCAGTATTGTATATCAAAATAAAACAGGACCTGGAGCAATAGAGGAGACTAAAGAAGAAAAACCAATAATTGGTACACAGGTTATAGATATTGCTACTGACAGCAAAATATATATTCATGATGGGATTGCATATGTGAAAGGTGAAGATAAAGGAAAGTTTTTTTTATCTGGTTATTGTGCATGTACTAAATGTGGTACTGGGACAGGAATAACGGCAAGTGGTAAACCAGTGAGAGAAGCACATACGATTGCATCTGATTGGAAAGTTTTGCCAAAAGGTACAGTAATTATTTTGGAAAATGCTATAGGAAAAGATGGGCAAATATACGATGGCGTATATGTGGTTGAGGATAGAGGTGGTGGTGTTAAAAACAATCACCTTGATATTTATAGACCGACCCATGAACTTGCTTCAATGGTTACTCATTATGGAAGAGCATATGGTAATGTATTTATAGCAAAAGAATATAGACCTGCGACATATTCAGAAATTGATTCTAAATAATAAATAAATCATTATTAGAATAGTTATATGATAAGAATTATCAAAAGGGGCATTATATGGATAGTAATTGTATCTTTTGTAAGATAATCAATAAGGAGATACCATCAAAATTAATTTATGAGGACAATGATTTTTTTGCAATGCTTGATATAGCTCCTGCAACAAAAGGTCATGTTCTCATATTACCAAAAGAACATGCTTCAACACTTACAGACTTAAGTGATGATAAAGCATCAAAGATTTTAGTTCTTGCAAAAAAGATAATAGTTGCTATGAAAAAAGTTCATGGCTTTACTGATTATAATATAGTTCAAAATAATGGTGAACTTGCAGGACAAACTGTTTCACATTATCATTTGCATCTTATACCAAGATACTCAAAGGGTGAACTTGGACTTTGGACTCCACATGAAGGCGATCCATCTGTGACAGATGAAAATGCTGAGGCAGTAAGAAACTTATTAAAATAAATAATATTAAATACATTGGGAGGTATTTATTATGATTCAGAAATTAAATCCAATACTTAAAGAAGCAACAAGAAAAAATCGTGCTGTAGGAGCATTTACTGCTACAAGTTTTGAAATACTTCGTGCGATTATAGAAGTTGCTGAAAAAAGAGGCGAGTCAGTAATTATTAAGCATTCTGCTACTTTTGAAGATGAGGTTCCTCTTAAATATATGGGACCAGTGATTATTGAATTAGCAAAGAAAGCAAAAGTGGATGTATGCCCTATGCTTGACCATTGTAAGGATACAGAATATATAAAGCAGGGACTTAAAATGGGATTTACTGCAGTAATGTATGATGGTGCAGATTTACCATTTGATGAAAATGTAAAAAGGGGAAAAGAAATAGTAAATCTTGCAAAATCAGCGGATGCTAATATAGAAGCAAGTTTTGGATTTGTAGGCGGTCATAAAAGTGAGCAGTCTACTATAACTGATGTAGAACAACTTATGAAATATCTGAAAGAAGTAGATATTGATGCTCTTGCACCATCTGTAGGAAACTCACATAGTGCAACAGATCAAAAAGAATTAAACTATACATTGCTTAAAGAAATTTCTGAAAAATCTAATCTCCCATTAGTATTACATGGCGCTGGAAATCTTCCAAAGGATGCTATAAGAAAAGCAATAGAATGTGGCGTAAGAAAGATTAATTATTTTTCTAATGCAGGTATAAAAGAAATCAAGGATTATATAGCAACTACTAAAGTTTTCTCATTTGCGTCTATGACTAATATTGTAGTAAATGCTGTAGCAAAGGATATAGACGAGGCAATGGCAGTTTTTGCTATGAAATAGTATAATTATTAGCTTAATTATAAAAACGACAGCGAATTGCTGTCGTTTTTTATTGCTAAATATTGTGTCTAAACTTTGTCGTAAATGTGTGCGGAATAACCCCCTATGGGTACCCCCTATCTTTTACAACTTGTAGGTGGTTGGTACTGGGGAGCATCGCGTTCGCTGGATTTCGCTATCGTGGAACCGCGAAGTCGCGATTCCACTGACGCTTCATCGGCTCCGCTCTTCAAAAAATGCTAAAAAGAAGCATTTTTTGAGATTGCTAGGGTGGACAAGATGGCGTTTGAGATAGTGAATTAGTATAAAGGGGGCATCTGTAGGAGAGTAGCTTGTAGGGGTGAGCACCGCGAGCCCTAGTAGTATAGTAGGGGTGAGCATGCGCCCGAGCGTTTTTTCCGAGCGTAGCGAAGGAAGTGCGACAAAGCACCCTTGGGGTGCGAACCCTAACTAAATAGGTCGTTAGATACACATTTATGAGAAAGAGCACAAAAATGGTGAAAAAGCTACTAGCTTTATTTTTAGTTGTGCTCATAAGTATAGAGAGTTTTGGGGCGGTGGTATCAGATAATGATGGGTCGGCATTTATAACTAAAGCTGAATTTGAAGCATTAAAAAGCAATTTTAATGACCAAATTGAGAATTATAATAGAAGTATCGATAATAAAATTGATGGCGCTATAGCAAGTTATCTGGCTGGAATAAAACTTTCACAAAGATATCAGTGTGACTTAATAAAAACAAAGTTTACATATCCATTAGCAATCCTAGATGATAATTTTGATTACGTGCAAGATCATCTAGATGATAATAGATTAATATATCAGCCTGAAGAACGCTATTTGTTAACAAACTCAACGAGCGGTTGGGAACCTACTATTGAAGGTGGCAGACGAAACACTGCACTCTGGCGTGGTATTGCTACAATTCCTGAACAAAGACCAAGTGGTAAAACATCAACTTATATGATAAACATTTCAACATGGAGCAATGCCGAAGGTATAGTTTCAGGGGAAATGAAAGATTATAAATCATCAATCACAATGGATATTAATTGTGGTGCCATTTATACATATGTAGATGAGGCTGGTCGTGGATTTGCTTTGTCATTTGATTCATATCCTCCAACTTCATATACGCGTCTGGGTCCATATGAATCGCATACAAGGCCTGATATCTTCAATAGCTATTCACAATGGTTTTATCCTTTTAAATTTAATGATGATGATGAACAATATTTGAACTTCAGGTATTGGTTTACTTGGCCAGTATCACAACGATATGATGAACAAACTTTCTTAAGTATTGAGGATTGGTATGGTGGATCTCAATATCACCGATTGTTCCATTCAAGAATTATCCCAAATGACTACAAAGAGTTTTTACTTGTGACTGAAGATGCCACTTCAAAGACTACAGATTTATCTGTAATAGCAAATAATGATGATATTTTCTTACCTGTTGTATATGACACTCATATTAAACTATCAAATCATAAGGATTGGCGTCAATTTTGCAGATTAAATAGAAATGCATCTTACTATAATTATCATTTATATGGATCTTCAGAAACAAAATCAATGGAAGAAGAAAAAACAGGTGTGCATCCAAATTATTCTGCATCATTTCAGACGATTGCAACTGCGGGGTGGGGTGCTACAGCCGAAGGGAAGGTTGCTGGTAAAGAATGGTCTGATTTTTCAGTAGTTAAAGCAGAGCACCTGTCATATGAAGCGGTTGATCCAACAGATAATAAAACATATAAATACAAGATGGCTCAAGGGATACCTTTGTGGCATGCAAATAAAAGTATAACTGGAATTTTAACTATTGAATTAAATAGTTTTGATGATACAGTTGCTACACCTAAACTTTATGTTTCAAAAGGAGCATTTACTAGTAATGATCCTTCAAGCTTTACTAATTTATATAAAGTATCAAGAACAAGTAGCAATTTTACTGATAATTATGTTGCTCTAGAACAAGGTAAAAATGTTATTTATGTAGATGATATTAAAAAGGGTGACGTTATTTATTATAAAGTGATTCATAACTCTGATGAAGAAATATCGATAAAGTCACAACCAGAGATGGAATATGTTGATACATAAGTGTAATGAGGTTTAGTATGAAATATATAAATAAAACTATAATTTCTATTATTACAGTTTTAATTCTTATTTTTAATAGTGGTGCATATTCTGCCGTTGTTAGTGATAATGATGGTTCTGCTTTTATTTCAAAAGCAGAGTTTGATAGTTTGAAAAATAATTTTCAATCTCAACTTGATGCATACAACACAAGTATTGATGCAAAAATAGATTCTGCTATTTCGTCGTATTTGGCAGGTATAAAAATTGAAAACGAAGAACAATGCGCACTTATGCTTAGCGATTTTAGGTTTCCACTTCAAATACTTGATGAAAACCCAACATATATTCAAGAGAACATAGATAATGATGCACTAATATATACACCTAAAGAGTCATATTTGATTACAATGACAACCCTAAATGCAAATGATGTAAGTGGTAAAAGTTCAGATTATCCATTAAACTTTATTTATAAGTTTGAATTACCACAAGATAAAAATGGAAGAAGTAAAAACCTTATGTTTAATATTACTTCGTATGATGAAGATGAAGGTTTAATAAGTGAAATGTATGATGATTTTGAAGATGAAATAAGTTATAATTTTCCAATTGGGCAATCACACATATTTGTGCCAACGTCTGGAAGAGGAGTTGCTCTTGCCTTTGATGAATCTGGAAAAACGACAACAGGATATGAATATTTAACCAATCATACTAGACAGTATTTAATAGATAATTATAGTACACATTTTGTCCCAAGTACATATAATAAGCAATCGACACATATTTTTCCGCTACGATTGTATCTTTCGTATAGTTCTAATAGAAATGATGCAGGAACTTTTATAAGCCTTGATGACTGGTATGGTAGTAGTACTACATATGAATTAATCGGAGTGAGGTCTCTTGCAAATGTATTCCCAAATTTAATAGATGTATCAGAGAAGAACGATTCTAAAAAGAATAAGATTAGTTTAATTCAAAACAATTCTGATGCGATGCTCCCAGTTGTATATAATGGCAAGATTAAATTGATGAATCATAAAAATTGGCGTAGTATGGCTAGACTTAATAGAAATGCAAGTACGTATAATTTTAAAACATTTAGAAGTGAGTGTGGCTCTACCACTGATCCTTATCAACAAAACTCTTATGTAACAGGTATTAATCCTAATTTCACAGCAGAATTGCAGACTGTCGCAAGAGCAGGTTGGGGTGTGACTGCAGAGGGGAAAAAGTCGACACTTGACTGGTATGATTATTCATTGGTGAAAGCAAGTCATTTATATTATCAAGTAACAGATAATAGAAACTCTAAAAATAAAATTAAAGTGCCTATGACATCGGGAATACCACTATGGCATGTAGGAACTAAAGATGGGAATGCTACATTGAATATAACTTTAGAAGATTTTGATACAACACAAGCAACACCAAAGTTATATGTTGCAAAAAATGAACTGAAAGGAGTAGATGCTTCTACTTTTAGGAATTTGTATAGGTTAAGTAATGATAAAGTTACATATTCTGACTCTTTAGAATTGAGTCCTGGAGAGAATGTAATTCATATAGAAAATATTCAAAAAGATGATATAATGTATTTTAAGATTTTACATGGTTCCGATGAGGATATCATAATAAAAAGTATTCCTAGTATGAAGTTTACATCTATTGAATGAAAATAAAATTAGAATGGAATTGTAAAATAAATAATACCAAAGAATCCCATTATTAAAATTAATATTTACTTTATACTATAAAAAAGTTAGACATCGCTTTGTCTAACTTTTTTAATGTTTATTTTATGTTTCAGTGAATGCATTTTTGTAATTTGTAAAATTATATTCACTATTTTTAATTGTATTAATACCTGCATAGATACACATAAGGTTATTTTTGGGTATTTCTAATATTTCTGAAACTTTAAGTAGGTTTTTAAAATACTTTTTATCTACAACTTCTGTTGATTTAATTTCGTATGCGTATAATTTAGTACCTCTTTCATCAAGCAAATCAACTTCAAGTTGATTTGTATCTCTATAGAAATACCCATCACCATTTTTGCCATTGAATAATTTATTTTTTTTGTATTCGGAAATAACCATTGTCTCAAAAATATAACCGAATTTATCATTTAATCTTAAGTTTTTTTCATTTTCTACACCAAGTAAGTAACATAAAAGTCCAGTGTCATAAAAATAAATCTTTGGAGATTTGACAAGTCGTTTTGAAATATTTTTGTAGTAAGGTGGTAACTCATATATCAAATAACTTTGAGTAAGTATTGATATCCAAGATTTTACAGTTGGCACTGAAACACCACTTTCATTTGATAATTCAGTGTAATTAATTGGTTGTCCGGAGTGTATCGCTAAAAGTTTTATGAATCTTTTAAAGGCTGTCGCATTTGAAATATTTTGTAAAAGTCGAACATCTCTCTCAATATATGTATCAAGGTAACTTGGAAAGTAATCTTGTGGGGAAATTTTTCTATCATAGATTGGTGGATAGAAACCATTAAATAGTATTTTGTCTAAATTATCAGGTAAGAGTTTTTCATTTTCAAGCTCTGCGATTGAAAATGGAGCAAGTGTTAGTATCGCAGTTCGCCCAGCAAGGCTTTGTGATATATTTTTCATTAAAATAAAATTGTGAGAGCCAGATAGAATATATTGACCCATTTCTTTTCTGCTATCAACTTTAGTTTGAATGTAGGAGAATAGATTTGGCACTCGTTGAATTTCATCAAATATACAGTGGTTGTCATACTTTTTAAGAAAATCTCTTGGGGCAAATTCTGCAAAATCTCGTATGTCAGGATCTTCGAGTGAAACATAAGTATAGTTTTTGAGCAATTCTTTTAATATAGTTGACTTTCCACATTGTCTAACACCAGTAAGTGTTATAATTGGAAATTTCTGCAAATATTTTAATATTAAGCTTTCTATAGTTCTTTTTATCATAGGAATATTTTACTATAAAATTATGAAAAATGCAATATCGACTTAAAGATTTTCCGAAAACACACTTGCCCCCTATGGGCACCCCCTGACTTTTGCAAGCTGTAGGTTGGTACTGGGTCGCGTTCGGCGCACTTCACTACAAAGTGTCCGCGTAAACGCGAACACTTAACCGTTTCGTGGCCTCCGCTCTTCAAAAAATGCTAAAAAGAAGCATTTTTTGAGATTGCTAGGGTGGACAAGATGGCGTTTGAGATAGTGAATTAGTATAAAGGGGGCATCTGTAGGAGAGTAGCTTGTAGGGGTGAGCATTGCGAACCCGAGTTGTAGGGAAGGAACTTTACTAGCACGTAAAAAATAGGTCGTAAGTCATGAATTATGAGAAAGAGCACAAAAATAGTGAAAAAGCTTTTGGCTTTATTTTTAGTTGTGCTCATGAGTATAGAGAGTTTTGCGGCTATCGTTAGCGATAATGATGGTACATCATTTGTAACAAAGGCTGAATTTGAAGCACTAAAAAATGATTTTAATGAACAAGTTAATAATTATAATAGGAGTATAGAGAGTAAAATTGATGGAGCAATAGCATCATATTTATCTGGTATTAAAGTTACTCAAAAATATAATTTAGAAAATTATATTAATGACTTAAGTGTGAAATTGAGAACATTTGCAAATTTAAGTAATAACGCATTGATGCCTAGTGGGCCCGATTGGCGGCTTAAGGCTGGCATTTTTATGGTGAGTTGGGCATCCCACCTTTCTGGTATAGAACATAATAACTATCAAGGAATGTTGAGATATTCGCTTTATAATGGTAATCCTAATGATATTAAATTAGTTTATAAAACTGTTGATAGTGGGGCGAATACATTCAAATATCTAGTGGAAAAGTATGAGATAAATGGAGTCAATTATTTCTACCCTCATTTTGATTATCGGATGCAAATAGAGCACTGGATATCTATTGTATCTGCATCAGTTTCAAGAACGCACTCAACCAACCCAGTGGATATGGCAACTATTACTACAGATGTCACTTGGGACATGAATAATCGTTACCCATCTACAGAGACTAAAACAGGAACCTGGACAAATTTCTATGGTACAGCTGCTCCGACAGATATAATTACACATACATCTAATATATATAATAGAAGAGCACCTGTTTCAACGATGAAATATTTAGTTGGGACGGCTGCGTCAACTTTATATACATCAACAGCATACTGTATTGAATATGCAAAAAGATCAACCTACGATAGCAGTGGAGTGACAACTTATGCACCAACTCCCGGCGGCATTAATTTTTTTGAATACCAGACAAGCACCGACGCTATACAAAGACATGTAGATACATTTAGACCTACAATAAACTTTTATACTCAAAATGTGCATGCGATACAATATAAGGATTTAATAAATGAGGATTTGTCTAAAAAACTATATACACCTGTCACAAGATGTGATGGACTCGCTATTTGTAGAACTGAAAATATGGGAGATTTGCATATTAAACTCAATTTAACATCGGTTGGTACGGGTGATGATGAAGTCCCAAGCCCAACCGATTTGTCTGGGGTGACATACATTGTTGAAATTAAAGATTCAAAATGGGGTACTATTGAACCAACAACCACGAAATATCCAGATAGTTTATACTATAATAGTAGTGTAACTGAAGGTATTCTTGATATTAATATAGAAAAACTTGATAACAAAGATACAACTTATTGGTTGAAAATTGTGCCTAGTCTTCCAGGAAGTGGTGTGCAAGTTGAAGTTAAGGAATGTTATATAGATGTAAATTAATCCTATATGTTATTGTGGAGAAATGTAAAATGGAAATCATTATTAAAATATTAAAAAAAACAATAGTATTATTCAACATATTAGTTTTTAGTATATATTCATTTGCCGCTGTCGTGTCAGATAATGATGGTAGTGCATTTATAACTAAAGCGGAATATGATAGTTTAAAAAATAATTTCCAAAACCAATTAAACCAGTATTATAGCAGCATAGATTCTAAAATAGATAATGCTATTGCTAGTTATTTGTCTGGAATAATTACGACAACAAGGTATGAATTGCACTCTAACATAAATACTTTGAAAGATGAATTAAGAACTTTTATTAGATGCAATGATACTACAGGTTTGGTTACAGGTGATACATTTAGATTTAATGGAGCGATGTGGTTAGCCTCAGCATTCACTCCTTTGTCAGGTAATTACAAAGACTCAACCCAGGGTATGGTTCGAGCATCGTTAATAGCAGGGAACCCTAATAATACGAAACTAACATTTAGAACGATAGATAATGGCAATTCTGATTATAAGGTTATGCTTGAAGAAAAAACTTATGATGGCAAAAAATATTATTACCCTTATTATACTTATCGTTTGAAAATAGAGCACTGGATGGGCATTACTAGTGTAATGTCTGCCCGTGCGTATGCAAGTGTTGATCCTACACCAACTGCAACATCTTTTACTTGGACTAGCGATGTAACTGAACCTGGAACAGCACTTATTGATTATGAATGGACTCCTTTCCATAATGCATCAGCAAATCCACAGGTAGTAATGACTCATACATCAAATGAAAGAAATGCCATGGCAATTCATGGACCATTTAAATTTTTGCTTGGCTATGCGACTGATGCATTACTTGAGACGGATACATATGGCATCATATATACAAATAAGGATTTATATGATGACTCTGCATATGCTTCTGAAACTTGGAGTGATGGTGATAATTCAGTGTTTATTTATAAACCTGATGCTGTAGCTGTAAATAATAATTACACCGTATCAAATACATTAAAATATAAAGTTCAAAAGCTTTATACTGTAAAATATAAGGATTTTATCAATGAGCAATTGTCAGATAGAATGAATCAACCAATTACAAGATGCGATGGACTTCCTATTTGCTCAACTTCTGAAAGAGGAAAGGTTAAGATTAAGTTGGATTTAGAGTCTCTTCCATGTGATTCTAGCGGAAGTGTTGATGTTTCTAGTATGACTTACATAGTTGAAGTTAAAGGAAGCAAATGGGGAACTGTATCTCCTACAACAACAAAACAAACTGATAGTTTTTTTTATAAAAATGATGTTTCTGAAGGGGAGTTAGAAATAAATATTGATAAAGACAACAGTTCATCTACTACATACTGGCTTAAAATTGTGCCAAGCGTGCATTATGGTGGTGTAAAAGTTACATTTAAGGAAGCTTCGATTGAAGTAGAAAGATAAGGTTATCCATACTTACCTTTATAAGTGTAAGGCAAAATTGGATATAATCTAGTTTATTATATATTGTGCGATGGCTCTTTAAGAGCCATTTTTTATTAAATGTCCCTTCTCACCAATCCACTAACGATGTATCAAAATGTGGGAAATGATGACTCAATATGTGATGTTAATGGTTGCGATTTCCAACCGCTTATGTTATACTAATAAATGTAAATCGCTTGTCAAGCGGACGCAAGTGATGGAACGGAATTATTTGAAGTTGTAGCGGACAACCTCAAAAGTTTAAATGAAAAATAGTATTGATAAAGTCATC